>CANIRG010000064.1 GCA_947469635.1 Rhodospirillales bacterium
AAGGAAAAGTTGGGGCCGCCGCCCGAGATATGGGCATGCGGATTCTCACGGCGGATGACCTCGGCGGCCTCGACAAAGGCCTTGCCATACTCGTTATGCTCTTCCAGGCCCGTGGCGACGGCGAAGATGTTGGGATCGAAGATGATATCCTCGGGTGGGAAGCCCACCTTGTTCACCAGGATGTCGTAGGCGCGGGCGCAAATCTCTACTTTGCGCTCCTTGGTGTCGGCCTGGCCCTTCTCGTCGAAGGCCATGACCACGACCGCCGCGCCATAGCGGCGGACCTTGCGGGCATGGGCGATGAAGGGCTCGACGCCCTCCTTCATGGAGATCGAGTTCACGATCGGCTTGCCGGCGACGCACTTCAGCCCGGCCTCGATCACGCTCCACTTGGAGCTGTCGATCATGATCGGCACGCGCGCGATGTCGGGTTCGGCCGCGATCAGCTTCAGGAACGTGTCCATCGCCAGCTCGGCGTCGAGCAGGCCCTCGTCCATGTTGATGTCGATGATCTGCGCGCCCGACTCGACCTGCTGGCGCGCGACCTCGATCGCGGCCGTGTAGTCGCCCTCGAGGATCAGCTTCTTGAAGCGCGCCGATCCGGTGACGTTGGTGCGCTCGCCGATGTTGATGAAGGTGGCGCGCGATTCTTTTGCGGGTTCGTCGGTCATTTAAAAGAAACTCGCTGCTTCCATGCCGCTGAGACGGAGCGCCGGGATCACCGACGGCTTCTGACGGGGCTTAAGGCCGCGCACCGCGTCGGCCACGGCCTTGATGTGGGCCGGCGTCGTGCCGCAGCAGCCACCCACGACATTGAGCCAGCCGTTCTCCGCCCAGCCCTTGACCAGCTTGGCGGTCATCTCCGGCGGCTCGTCGTAGGCGCCGAGCTCGTTGGGCAGGCCGGCGTTGGGATAGACGCAGACCAGCCCGTCGACCTGCGGGTTGAGCGCGTTGACGTAGGGATGCAGCTCGGTGGCGCCGAAGCTGCAGTTCAATCCCATGGTGATCGGCTTGGCGTGGCGCACCGAATGCCAGAAGGCCTCGACGGTCTGGCCGGAGAGGTTGCGGCCGGCGAGGTCGGTCAACGTCATCGACACCATCACCGGCAATTCCTCGCCGCGCGCCTCGCCCGCCTCGCTGGTCGCGAAGATCGCGGCCTTGGCGTTCAGCGTGTCGAACACCGTCTCGACCAGGATGAAGTCGACGCCGCCGTCGAGCAGCCCGTCGATCTGCTCGCGGTACATGTCCTTCACCTCGTCGAAGGTGACGGCGCGATAACCGGGATCGTTGACGTTGGGCGAGATCGACAGCGTCTTGTTGGTCGGCCCCAGCGCGCCCACGACGAAGCGTGGCTTGGCGGGGTCCCGGGCCGTGTAGGCATCGGCGCAGGCGCGGGTGATCCTGGCCGCGGCGAGGTTGATCTCGCGCGCGCTGCCGGAGAGGCCGTAGTCGCTGAGGCTGATCGAGTTGGAGTTGAACGTGTTAGTCGCCACGATGTCGGCGCCGGCCTCGAGATAGGCGTTGCAGATTTCGGTGATGATCTCGGGCCGCGTGAGGTTCAGAAGGTCGTTGTTGCCCTTCTGGTCGTGATTGTAGGAGCCGCCGGCGCGGAAGCCCTCCTCATCGAGGCGATAGCTCTGGATCATCGAGCCGTAGGGCCCGTCCTTCACCAGGATGCGTTCGGCCGCGGCCTCGCGTAGCTGGTCGGCTTTCTCAGCGCGCGTCATTGGGGCGTACTCCGAGCAAATGGCAGATCGCGAAGGTGAGGTCGGCGCGATTGAGCGTGTAGAAATGGAACTGATCGACGCCGCCGTCCCGCAGCTTGCGGCAGAGGTCGCCGGCCACGGTGGCGGCGATCATGCGGCGCGTCTCGAGATCGTCGTCCAGCCCTTCGAACAGATGGGCGAGCCACGCCGGCACCTTCGAGCCGCAGAGGCTGGAGATCTTCTTCACCGTCTGGAAGTTCGAGACCGGCAGGATGCCCGGCACGATCGGCGCGTGAACGCCGGCCGCCACGGCACGATCGCGGAAGCGCAGGAAATCGTCGGCCTCGAAGAAGAACTGGGTGATGCAGCGGTCGGCCCCGGCATCGACCTTGCGCTTGAGGTTGTCGAGATCGGCCCCGGCATCCGCCGAATCGGGATGCTTCTCGGGATAGCCCGCGACGCTGATCTGGAAGTCGCCGATCTTCTTCAGGCCGCCCACCAGCTCGGCGGCATTGGCATAGCCGCCGGGATGCGCGCTGTACCTGCCGCCCATGCCGGAGGGCGGATCGCCGCGCAGGGCCACGATGTGGCGGATGCCGGCATCCCAGTAGGCGCGGGCGATGTCGTCGATCTCGCCCTTCGTTGCACCGACGCAGGTGAGGTGGGCGGCGGGATCGACGCTGGTTTCCTTCTTCATCCGCACCACGGTGTCGTGGGTGCGTTGGCGCGTCGAGCCGCCGGCGCCATAGGTCACCGAGAAGAAGCTCGGCTGCAGCGGGGCCAGGCGTGTCACCGCCTCCCACAGCGTGCGTTCCATCGCCTCGGTCTTGGGCGGCGAGAATTCGAACGATGCCTTCAGGCGCTGCGGCGCATAGGCGGGAAACTCCGCGGCCGGGCTGCCAACACTGAGGGGACCGGTGTCGGGACTCATCGAACGGCTCCTTGAGCAAGAAGGGGGGCGTGGCCGGCATGGACCGGCAGCTCGCGCTCGCCGCGCCAGATGCCGGTCATGATGCGGCGGCCGGGGAAATGGATCGGCTCCAGCGCATTGAGGCCGGCGCTGCGCAGCCAGCCTTGCACCTGGTTGTCGGCGAAGCCGAGATGGACATGGGCATGCTCGCGCTTGAGCTCGACCAGGTCGTGCGGCGAGAAGTCGACCACCAGCACGACGCCGCCCGGCCGCACGACGCGCGCCGCCTCGGCCAGCGCCGCCGCCGGATCGTCGGCGTAGTGCAGGACATGGTGGATGGTGACGACGTCGAAGCTGCCGGCCTCGAAGGGCAGGGCATACATGTCGCCCTGGCGGATGTCGGTATTGTCCAGGCCCGCGCGGGCGAGGTTGGCCCGGGCAAGCGCCAGCATCTCGCGCGACTGGTCGACGCCTACTGCCTGCCCGACCTTGGGCGCCAGGACTTCGAGCAGCCGGCCGGTGCCGGTGCCGATATCGAGCAGCTTGCGGGCGCCGATCGGCAGGTGATGGGCGAGCGCCCGCTCGATCTCGCGGTCGGCCACGTGCAGCGCGCGCAATTCGTCCCAGCGCTGGGCATTGTCGCGGAAGAAGCGCGCCGCCGCGGTCTGGCGGCGCTGCTGCAGCGCTTCCAGTCGGGCGCGATCGGTGGCGATGCGCGGGTGCTTGGGATCGATGCGGCGGGTGAATTCCCGCACCAGCGCGGCGCCGTCGCCCTCCGTCACCAGCCGGAATCGGGTGAACTGGGCCTCGCGGAAACGCTCCAGCAGGCCGCCTTCCACCAGCAGCTTGAGATGGCGCGAGACCCGCGGCTGGCTCTGCCCCAGAACGTGGACATAGTCGCTGACGGTGAGGTCTTCCCGCGCGGCCAGCGCCAGGATGCGCAGGCGCGTATCCTCGGCGGCCGCCCGTAACAGGGTGAGAAGTTGATCCATAGGTCTCCTGATATAAGCATATATTTATGTATGCAAGAGGCGCTTCCGCGAATCCGTGACCCCGGCGCCACAAACTTGGGACAGTTCTCGCAGAGCCCTTCAAAGTGCACTGCTCGTGTGCGACACTCCGCGCGCGGCGCTCAACCAACGCCGCGTGGGGTTAGCGTTGATGGGGAATATTACAGTGAACACGATGGTGGCCGGAGCGCGCCATTCCGTTGTCGCGCTTGTTGCTGCGACCGCCATGCTCGGCGGCTGCGCCACGAACGACACCGGCGCTGCTGAAGTCTGGGACCCGATCGAGGTGCCCAATCGTTTCATCTTTTCGATCAATCGCGCGATCGACATCATCGCGATCCGTCCGGTCACGGTGCTCTACAAGGAATGGACACCGGCGGGGGCGCAGCGCGGCGTTCACAACGTTCTCGGCAATCTCGGCGAGCCGGTGACGGCGATCAACGAAGTCGTGCAGGGCGATCCGGGCCGCGCCGTGACCACGCTGGCGCGCTTCCTCGTCAACTCGACCCTGGGCATCGCCGGCCTGTTCGATGTCGCCACGCCGCTTGGCCTCTCGAAGACCAAGGAAGGCGCGGGCAACACGCTCGGCATGTATGCGGGCGTCGAGCCGGAGAATGGTGGCCCCTATCTCGTGCTGCCGCTGGCCGGCCCGTCGAATGCCCGCGATGCCGCGGGCCTTCTGGCCGACTATGCCGTCGATCCGTTCCGTATCCTCACCGTGGCGCTGAACGTCGACTCGCTCCTCTATTCCGGCCCGAAGTATGCCGCCACCGTTCTCGACACGCGCTCGCGCACGATGTACGCGCTCGACGATCTCGAGAAGAACAGCGTCGACTACTACGCCGCCCTGCGTTCGGCCTATACCCAGCAGCGTGCCGAAGTCATCCGCAAGAAGCGCGAGAAGACCGACAGCCGTGGCGAGCTCGATCGTCGCGACAATCTTGCCTTGGTGAGATAGACTTCAATCCTATCTTTCCTGCTGGGCTTTTCATCTGAGGAGCGAACAGTGCACCTGCACGCCGGTCGTCGTATGGCATTGCGTCTTGCCGCCGCCGCAATCGCCACGTCCCTTGCGATGCCCGCTTTAGCCGCCGACGGGCCCGCCGCCCAGTTCATCGACAAGGTCGCCCGTGAGGTCATTGATCTCATCAAGGTCAGGACTGGCGCCGAGCGCGAGAAGGGTATCCGTGAGATCCTCGAGAGGAGCTTCGATCTGCCCTACATGGGCCGTTCGGCGCTGGGCACGCACTGGGAGGGCACTTCCGAACCCTTGCGCGAGCGCTTCCTGAAGGCTGCCATCAGTGCCGAGGCCAAGGCCTATAGCGAACGCTTCGGACAATACGGCGGCCAGACGCTGACGGTTGGCAAGGTCGTGGCCAAGCCCAATGGCATTTCCACCGTCGACAGCAAGCTCAGCCAGTCCAGCGGGCCGCCGATCGTCATCCTGTGGGATGTACGCGACGCAGGTCAGGGCCCGCGCATCGCCGACGTCAAGATCGAGGGCGTCAGCATGGTCATGACTAGACGTTCGGATTTCAATTCCTACATCCAAGGTCGCGGCGGCAAGGTCGAAGATCTGATCATCGAACTCGAGAACCGCGCCAAGCGTTGAAACGCTTGGCTGTACGGGGCTAGGATAGCGTCCAGGGAGGCGCATCCTTCGTAGGAGGGCGCCATGGATAGCGCAGTCGTCATGAATGTGGGTCAGTCTCACGCGGTCGAAGAGCCGCGGTCGGTAGACCCGGTGTGGAGCAAAATCCGCGAAGCGGCCCAGGCGGCTGCGGCCTCGGAGCCGGCGTTGGCCGGCACCCTGCATGCCACCATCCTGAGCCAGCCCCGCTTCGAAAGCGCGCTGAGCTACCATCTCGCGCGACTGGTGGGCACTACCGAGGTTCCGGCAGCGCTGATCCGCCAGACTTTCGAGGAGGTCCTCGCCGCCGAGCCGTCGATCGGCCTGGCAGCCCGCGCCGACATCGCCGCCGTGGTCGAGCGCGATCCCGCCTGCACCTCCCATCTCGACCCGCTGCTGTGGTTCAAGGGCTACCATGCCCTGCAGACCTATCGCGCCGCTCACTGGTTGTGGCTGCGGGGCCGCCATAGCCTCGCGCACTTCCTGCAGAGTCGCGCCAGTTCGCTGTTCGGCCTCGACATCCATCCCGGCGCGGTGATCGGCAAGGGCATCTTCATCGACCACGGCACTGGCGTGGTGATCGGCGAGACCGCCGTCGTCGAGGACGGTGTCTCCATGTTGCATGGCGTGACGCTGGGCGGCACCGGCAAGGAGCGCGGCGACCGCCATCCCAAGGTGCGGCGCGGTGTGCTGCTGGGCGCCGGCGCCAAGGTGCTGGGCAACATCGAGATCGGCGCCTGTGCCAAGATCGCCGCCGGCAGCGTGGTCCTCGAGCCCGTTCCCGCAGGCTGCACGGCGGCCGGCGTGCCGGCGCGCATCATCGGATGCGTCGATGTGCCGGAACCAGCGCTGGAGATGGATCAGCGCATCTGATCGGAGCTTTCGTGTTCAAAATCAGGTCGTTTATGCTCGCGGTAGCATTGCTCGCACCGTCGTCGATGTCGTTCGCCCAGGCGGGCGCCGGTGCGCCTTACGGCGCACGCGATCCCGTCGCCTGTCCCAGCCTCAAGCAGGCCAACCCGCCGTCGCCGCAACAGGCCGCCCTGCTGGTGCGCTGCAAGCGCGAGCATGCAAACTCGGGCAGCGGTGAGCTTTGGCTGATGGAAAAGACCGTGGTCAGCAGCGTCGGTCCGGCGCAGCACTTCACCACGCTTTACAACGTCATCGTGATGGCCGAGGCCGATACCACCAAGCCGGTGCACGTCATCGGCGGCTCGTGGACGTGGGCGATCTGCAAGTCCAGGAAGGATGCCGGCTACGGCGGCGGCAATCCCGACCTGAATTGTCGCGAGACCCCCGTCGCCGCGGCGAGTGGCGGGTGCTGGCATACCACTGCCGGTGAATGGGCATGTGTCATGAACGGCACATCGAGCCCGTCGCGCCAGGGCACCCGCGCACCGCAGTAGCGATCCCCGCCATTGCAGTTGCCGGGGCCGGCGCTCTCACGCTAAGGGGGCGGCATGCAACACATGTTCCGCGGCCTCGCGCTGCATACTTGGACGGTCGACACCACCCCGCTCGAAGGGGCGCTTGCCGCCGCCAAGTCGGGCGGCTTTGACGCGGTCGAGCTGCGCCGCGTCGATTTCCTGCGCTGCCAGGAGCGTGGCCTGTCCAATGTGGCCGTCCTCGACCTGGTGCGCGAGAATGGTCTGCCGGTCAGTGCCATGGGCGTCGAATACGGCTGGATCTTCTCGGCGGGCGAGGAGCGGGAGCGCCTGTTCGGCTCCTTCAAGGAAGCCTGCGAGAACGCCGTTGCCCTGAAGTGCGACCTGGCGATGAGCGCCATCGGTCCGGGTGCCGCATCGCTCGACGAGGCCGTCGAAAACATCAAGCGGGCGGGCGATGTCGCCGCGAGCTTCGGCTTGCGCCTCACGCTCGAATACCAGTTCCAGCATCCGATCGTGAGCAGCCTCGACATCCTGCGCGACCTGATCGAGCGCGCCGGCAAGAAGAACGTCGGCCTGCTGCTCGACGCCTATCACCTCCAGCGCGGTGGTCGGCCCGGTCGCGGATTCGCCGAGGTGCCTGACGCCGAGATTTTCTACGTCCAGTTCAGCGACGTGCCTGACGCGCCGCCCAACGGCCCGCCGCCGACCGACCGCCTGCCGCCGGGCAAGGGCGTCGGACGCTGGGCCGAGCTCTTCCAATTGCTCGCCGAGAAGAACTACACGGGCTACCTGAGCTACGAGGCGCCCAACCCCGCCCATTGGGCAAAGCCCGCGGCCGACACGGCGCGCGAGGGCGCCGACGCCACGCGCCATCTTCTCGCCAAGGCTTTCGCCTAGACCGAGCGTCATGGCTCAACGATCGGGAAGCGCCAACCTGCCGCTGCACGGCGGCCGGGTGCCGCCATGGCTCGCCCAGCGTATGACGCGGCTGGGCGCTGTCATGAGCCAGGCGATCGTCCATCACTACGGCCGCGACGAGCTGCTGCGCCGGCTCGCCCATCCCTTCTGGTTCCAGTCCTTCGGCGCCGTCATGGGCATGGACTGGCATTCCTCCGGCATCACGACCTCGGTGCTGGGGGCGCTGAAGCGAGGCCTCGCGCCTTTGAGCAGGGAGCTCGGCCTGCATGTCTGCGGCGGCCGCGGCAGGCATTCGCGCCTGACGCCCGGCGAGCTTCTGGCCATCGGCGAGAGGATCGGGCTCGACGGTGCGGGCCTTGCGCGGTCGAGCCGGCTGGTCGCCAAGGTCGACAGTGCCGCCGTCCAGGACGGCTACGATCTCTACCTGCACGGCTTCATCGTCGCCGACGACGGCAAATGGGTCGTGGTCCAGCAGGGCATGAACGGCGAGGCCCGGCAGGCGCGGCGCTATCACTGGCTGTCGGAAGGCATGACGAGCTTCGTCGACCGGCCGCACGCCGCCATCGAGGGCAGGGGTGGCGGCATCGTCGTCGATCTCACCCACGAGCACGCCGGGCCGTCGCGCTTGGGCCAGCTCGATCTCCTGCACGCGCTGGGTCCCGACGGCATCACGCGCGAGCTGGCACGGCTCGAAGGCAAGGACGCTTCGCCGGCGCCTGTGTCGGACCAGCTCGCGCTGCCGCATCTCGACATGCCGGGCCATCACGACGTGCGGCCGGCCGACGTCAACTTGCGCCGCCTGCACGGCAACCTCGCCGCCGCGGCAGATCGCGGGCCGGAGGATTTCGCCGAGCTGCTGCTGGTGCCGGGCGTCGGCGCGCGCACGGTGAAGGCGCTGGCGCTGGTGGCCGAGGTCGTGCACGGCGCGCCGCACCGTTTCGCCGACCCGGCGCGCTTCTCGCTCGCGCACGGCGGCAAGGACCGCCATCCCTTTCCGGTGCCCATCAAGGTCTATGACGAGACCATCCGCGTGCTGAAGTCGGCGGTGCGGCGGGCCAGGCTCGGCAACGACGAGGAGCTGGGCGCGATCCAGCGGCTCGACGATCAGGCGCGCAAGCTCGAGCGCCATGCGCGCGGACCCGATGTGGAGACGGTGATCGCCGAGGAGCGCCGCGCCTCGCCGCACTATGGCGGCCGCAGCGTGTTCGGTGTCGAGCCGATGACATGCGACAGCGCGGACGAGGGCTGAGCGACGACAACTCTTTCCGTTCAACGCGCTTGCCCTTAACGTCGTCGGCATGGATGTCGAACTCAACCGTGATGCGAAACAGATCGCCGGCGACTGGCTCCTTGGCCTGAACGCCGCCCTGCACTCGAACGATGCGCGACGCGTGGCGGCGCTGTTCCGCCCCGACTGCGACTGGCGCGATATCGTGGCGCTCACCTGGACCATCGAGACGGTGAGCGACCGCGACGAGGTCGCGCGACGCCTGATCGAGGCGGCAGCGGCCAGCGGCGCCCGCGACTTCGCGGTCGATCCCGAACGGCATCCGCCGCGCGACGTCGAGCGGGCGGGCGTGGACTGCGTCGAGGCGATCCTGCGCTTCGAGACGCGCGTCGGGCGGGGCGCCGGCATCGTGCGGCTGAAGCGCAGCGACTGCCGCGCCGGGGCGGTGGTCGCCTGGACGCTGATGACGGCGCTCGAGGAGTTCAGCGGCTACGAGGAGGACACGATCCGCGAGCAGGCCGAGGAGCCGGCCTTCGAGCGCGATTTCCACGGTCCCAACTGGCTCGACCGGCGCCGGCAGCAGTCGGCCTACGCGGATCGTGACCCCGAGGTGCTGATCGTGGGCGGCGGCCATGCCGGCGTGACGGCGGCCGCGCGCTTCAAGGCGCTGGGCATCGACGCGCTGGTCGTGGATCGCATGGAGCGCATCGGCGACAACTGGCGCAAGCGCTACCATGGGCTGAAGCTGCACAACCAGAAGCACAGCAACCACTTCCCCTATCTGCCCTTCCCCAAGACTTGGCCGAAGTACATCGCCAAGGACAAGATCGCCAACTGGATCGAGACCTACGTCGAGACGCTGGAGATCGACTTCTGGACGCGCACCACCTTCAAGGGCGCGACCTGGGATGCCGCTGCGAAGCGCTGGACTGCGCGGGTGGAGCGGGCCGAGGGCGGCGAACGTACGCTGCATCCGCGCCATATCGTGATGGCGACCAGCGTGAGCGGCACGCCCAACCTTCCGGAGATCCCCACGCTCGACCGTTTCAAGGGCACGGTCGTCCATTCCAGCAGGTTCACCAACGGCGGCGACTGGAAGGGCCGCAACGTCCATGTCTTCGGCACCGGCACCAGCGCCCACGACATCGCCCAGGACCTGCACGGCAACGGCGCCCACGTGACGGTGGTACAGCGCAGCCCGACGCTCATCACCAACGTCGAGCCCAGCGCCCAGCTCTACGACGGCATCTACTACGGCAAGGGCCCGGCCTACGAGGACCGCGATCTCATCAACGTTTCGGTGCCGCTGCGCGTCATGAAGCAGGCGCACAAGATCCTGACCGACAAGGGCCGTGAGCTCGACGCGCCGCTGCTGCAGGGGTTGGAGAAGGCGGGCTTCCGCCTGGAGTTCGGCGAGGACGGCACCGGCTGGCCGCTGAAGTATCGCTCACGTGGCGGCGGCTATTACTTCAACGTCGGCGCCTCGGACCTGATTGCCAAGGGTGAGATCGGCCTGATCCAGTACGCCGACATCGCCGAGTTCACGGCGACCGGCATGACGATGAAGGACGGCAGCGCGCGCGCCACCGACCTGATCGTGCTGGCCACCGGCTACAAGGGCCAGGACCATCTCGTGGGCGAGCTCTTCGGCAAAGAGATCGCGGCGAAGGTGGGCCCCGTCTGGGGCTTCAACGAACGCACACAGGAGCTGCGCAACATGTGGCTTCCCACCGCGCAGCCCGGCCTCTGGTTCACCGGCGGCTCCTTCGCCCAGTGCCGGATGTACTCGAAATATCTGGCCCTGCAGATCAAGGCCCAGGACGTGGGCTTGGCGCCGTAGCCGTCACGCCGCCAGCTTCACCATCCTGCCGATGTCGGGCAGGCGCTTGTCGACCTGCTCGGGCTTCTGGCCGCCGAGGTTCACCACCAGCCGATGGACGCCGAGCGCGGCGTATTCGGGCAGGGCGTCGGCGGTGGTCGACATCGGCGGCGTGACGATGATCTCGTACTCCGGCCCGCGCGTCTTGCCGGCCTTGGCAAAGGCCTCGTCGAGCTTGGCCAGCATCGACTTCAGGCGCGCCGGATCGAGGTTGAAGCCGTACCAGCCGGCGCCGAACTTCACCGCGCGGCGGAAGGCGGCATCGGCATAGCCGCCGACGATGATCGGCATGTGCGGCTTCTGGATCGGCTTGGGATCGAGCCGCAGGGTCTCGAACTTCACCCACTTGCCGGCGAAGTCGACGACCGGCTCGGTCCACAGGCGCCGCATGACCTCGAGGAACTCGTCGCAGCGCGCGCCGCGATCCTCCCAGCGATAGCCGCAGGCCTCGACCTCCTCCTTGTTCCAGCCGACGCCGATGCCGAAGTCGAGCCGTCCGTCGGAGAGCCAGTCGAGCGTCACCATTTCCTTGGCGGTGTAGATCGGGTTGCGCTGGGGCACGAGGGCGACGCCGGTGCCGAAGCGCAGCCTGGTCGTGGCGGCGGCAAGGAAGCCGAAGGTCGCGGTGACGTCGAGCATGCCGCCGCCCGCCGGCATCGGGATGCGCCCGTCCTTCGCGCCGGGATAGCCGTAGGTGTTCCTGTCGAACAGCGCCACGTGCTCGCCCATCCAGATCGAGTCGAGGCCCATGTCCTCGGCGCGCCGGCCGAAGTCGCGGATCATCTGCGGCGTCGCATGGGGCGACATGAAGGTGGAGAAAACGCCGATCTTCATCTTGGGTGCTCCTCGCAATTATTGCTCAACGTGACGGAATATCCTGCGCCTGCTGGTCGACGCGCAACGTGCCCTGGAAGCCCCGCGCGGTGGCGGCGGCCAGCCGCTGCTCGGCGCCGGGATCGGCCACATGGCCACGCTTCGCCGCGCGGGCCATATGGCGCGCCAGGCTGTTGGCCATGGTCCGCTCCTCCGCCCCCGGCAGGCTCGCGATCACCGCCACGACCATGTTCAATGTCGGATAGACGAAGACCCGCTGGCCCTTCCAGCCGTTGGCGACGTAGAGCGGCGTGCCTGCAAGCTCGGGATCGGTCGCGATCCACCAGCCGAGCCCGTATTGCGGCGACGGGCCTGCCGTCCACACCGTCTGTCGGAAGGCGTCGGTGACGATCTGCCTGCCGTCCCATCGGCCCTGCTGCAGGTAGAGCTGGCCGAGCTTGGCCATGTCCATGGCGCGCAGCCGCATCGACCAGCCGCCGGGATAGCGCCCCTCGCGGTCGCGATAGTTCCACTCGTGCCGGCCAAAGCCCATCGGCGTGAAGAGGATGGTGCGCGCCAGCGTCAGCAGGTCGGTCTTGCCGGCCGAGGCGATGGCCGCGCCATAGAGGCTGGCATCGCCATCGGAGTAGTTGAACCTCGTGCCGGGCGTGGCGATCGACGGCGGCTTGATCGCCTCCAGCAGGCGGTCGTTCTCCGTCCGATAGACCGCGAGCCCGCCGGCCGGGTTGTGCCTGTATTCGAGGCCCGACGCCATGCCGAGCGCGTTGCGCAGGGTGATGCGCTGCGCGTTCGTCCACATCTCTGTCGTGGCCGCGCCGGGCTTGGCGACGAGCGAGGCGATCGGCGCGTCGAGCGACGGTATGGCGCCACTCATCAGCAGGTTGCCGGCGAGCGTGGTCGTCACCGACTTGGTGACGGAATGGATGACGTGGATATGCTCACGACCGAGGCCCGTCTTGTAGCGCTCGAAGGCGAGCTTGCAGTCGCGGATCACGAGCAGCGCGCGGACCTCCATGCCGGCGTCGTCGAGCTCGGCGTTGGCGGCGGCGAGGCTCGCAGGATCGAGCCGGGCATCCGCGAGGCTCGAGGCCGTGAAGTCCCGGCCTACGGGAGAGGCGCAGTCCGCGTGCGCGCCTGGGGCGACGAAGGCGAGGAGGGTCGCTGCGAGGACGAGACGCAGGCGGATGCCCATCAGGGCTTGGCCGGCCCGGTCGGCGTGGGCTCCAGCAGCTTCAGGCCTGCACCCGTGAGCGTGATCGATTCCGGCGGGTCGCCGTCGGCCCGCAGCCAGCCCCGCGCCACCGCGACGCGGATGCCGGCATCGACGGCGTCGCGGTTCGTGATGCCGAGCTTCTGCTGGACCTTGTCGACATGCGTCCAGGTGGGCGGCGGCCTTCGTCCGGTGACCTCGCGGACGGCGGCCAGCAGGCTGGTCAGGAACTCGGCGGCGCTGGGGGGCTTGTCGGCCATGGGCCGAGCATACCCTAGGTCCGCACCAGCGGCTTGTACTTGATGCGGTGCGGCTGGTCGGCGTCGGTGCCCATGCGGCGGTGCTTGTCGAGCTCGTAGTCCTGGTAGTTGCCCTCGAACCACTCGACATGGCTGTCGCCTTCGAAGGCCAGCATGTGGGTGGCGATACGGTCGAGGAACCAGCGATCGTGGGAGATCACCACGGCGCAGCCGGCGAACTCCACCAGCGCCTCCTCGAGCGCGCGCAGCGTGTCGACGTCGAGGTCGTTGGTCGGCTCGTCGAGCAGCAGCACGTTGGCGCCGCTCTTCAGCATCTTGGCGAGGTTGACGCGGTTGCGCTCGCCGCCCGAGAGCTGGCCCACCTTCTTCTGCTGGTCGCCGCCCTTGAAGTTGAAGCTGCCGCAATAGGCCCGGCTCGACACCTCGCGGCTGCCGAGCTTGATGATGTCCATGCCGCCCGACAGCTCCTCCCACACCGACTTGTTGGGATCGAGCGTCTCGCGGCTCTGGTCGACGTAGCCCAGCTTCACCGTCGGGCCGACCGAGAAGGTGCCCGTATCGGGCTTGTCCTGGCCGGTGATCATCTTGAACAGCGTCGTCTTGCCCGCGCCGTTGGGCCCGATCACGCCGACGATGCCGCCCGGCGGCAGCTTGAAGGAGAGGTTGTCGATCAGCAGCCGGTCGCCGAAGCCCTTGGAGACGTTCTCGACGTCGATGACGTGGTCGCCCAGCCGCGGCCCGGCCGGGATCACGATCTGCGCCGTGTCGAGCGTGGCGTTCTGCTCCTCCTCGACCATCTGGTTGTAGGCTGCGATGCGCGCCTTGCTCTTGGTGCGGCGCGCCGACGGGCTGGTGCCCATCCATTCGAGCTCGCGCTGCATGGTGCGGCGGCGCGAGTCGGCGGTCTTCTCCTCGAGCGCCAGCCGCTTGTCCTTCTGCCGCAGCCAGGAGGAGTAGTTGCCCTCCCACGGGATGCCGGCGCCGCGGTCGAGCTCGAGGATCCAGCCCGCGACGTTATCCAAAAAGTAGCGATCGTGGGTGACGGCCACGACGGTGCCGGGGAACTCGGCGAGATGGCGCTCCAGCCAGGCCACCGACTCGGCGTCGAGATGGTTGGTGGGCTCGTCGAGCAGCAGCATGTCGGGCTTGGAGAGCAGCAGCCGGCAGAGCGCCACGCGGCGGCGCTCGCCGCCCGAGAGCTTGTCGACGCCCGCGTCGGCCGGCGGGCAGCGCAGCGCGTCCATGGCGATCTCGACGGTGCGGCCGAGGTCCCAGCCGTTGCCGGCGTCGATCTTCTCCTGCAGGTCGGCCTGCTCGGCGATCAGCTTGTCCATGTCGGCGTCGGGGTCGGAGAAGGCGTTCGACACCTCCTCGAAGCGGGCCAGCAGCCGGGCCATCTCGCCCGCGCCCTCCATGACGTTGCCCAGCACGTCCTTCTTCTCGTCGAGCTTGGGCTCCTGCTCCAGCAGCCCGACCTTGGCGCCCTCGGCCGCCCAGGCCTCGCCGGTGAAACTGTCGTCTTGGCCGGACATGACCCGCAGCAGGGTCGACTTGCCCGAGCCGTTGAGCCCCAGCACGCCGATCTTGGCGCCGGGCAGGAACGACAGCCAGATGTCCTTCAGGACCTGCTTGCCGCCGGGGAAGGTCTTGTTCAGACCCTTCATCACGTAGACGTATTGATAGCTTGCCATGGCGAGCTTGTAGCGACCCGGCCGGACCGGTTCAATCGGGGCGATGGCTGCCATTTCTGTAGTCGGCGCAGTGCGCCAAATCGGTAAAATTGTCATCCCGAGCGCAGCGAGGGATCTCGAAGCCACAGGCAAGGGCCTCTCCCTCCTTATCTTCCTCCCCCGTCTTAGGGGAGGTGCCCGAAGGGCGGAGGGGGGAGGCCCCAGTCGAGACGTGTCCGCGCCGAAGATCTTCTCAAAAAGCATGCTCCTCATGAGCTTCGATCTGAAACGCTCCTCCTGCGGGCTTTCGGGCGATTCCTCATGAGATTCATGAGGCTCATGACTCTCATGAGAATCGGCCTATCCGATCCTCACCACACTCGATCTGCCCCACCGTGCAGCGTCTCCTGTGGTCCCCGCGCTTCGGCTGACGCCGTGGGTCCGGGTCCCCATCATTCAAAAACAGGCTCCTCGCGAGGAACGGCCTGAAACACCGCTCCTGCAGGCTTTTAGACGATTCCTCGCGAGGCTCGCGAGCCTCGCGAGGAGCGATCACGAGCCGTCGACGTTTTCGCGATACGTACAAGATCGCAACGCAACTCCCTGATTCGGCTGCTCTTTGCCTGCGGCACCGAAAGCCTTTCGCGACTCTTCGCGAATTCGCGAATCGTCCGGTCCCTGGTGGTCAAATCAAGCAGTTGAGTCCGTGATGCCAAAGGTAACCTCATGTTGAGGAGCGAGCACAGCGAGCGTCTCGAAGCATGGGCCAGCGGACGGCGCCTGTTGTCCGCACCTCGCATTTGATCTGACACACCCATTGCCAGAGTCTCGGTCGTTCTCATGAGTCAATAATTGCATATTACGCATCATTTGTAAATGCGAAAATGGCTATACGCGTGTGGCGATGGCATTCCGGAGCACGTCCTCCATGGACTGATGGTCCGCCTTATGAAAGTCGGCGATCGAGGCTTCGTTTCAGCGAGCAGGTTCGTTTTTGTCCATCATCAGACTGTGTCCGGCCCTGTCGCCAAGGATTTCCAGGAGGGCGCGCTGAGTGCGACCATTCCCCTCGCGGAAGGGATGCCGCGCATTCAGTTCATTGATGTGTTCTGCCGCGCCATCGATGAAGACGTCGACGTCCCCTGACTTCAGACGGGCAGTGTCAGCACACGCATTGTTTCCTCCATCGCTTTTCGACCGCGCCAGTCGCGGCCTTCTGGCCGATGCGACAGCGACGGAGGAGGCGGGCGCATCGCGAAGCGACCGGAACGAAGAGAAGGAGTGCGTCAGCACTTGCGCCGACAAGCCGACGAACGGTGCGATAGCGCCTCAAGAAGGACGGGAATGGTGCGGCGAAGCGGAGGAATGTGCAGACCCAACCGGCTGCCGCGTCCGGTGGGTGTTGCTCTTTGACAGCAATCGAAGCTGGCGCAAGAGTCAGACAAAAGGTCTCACGGGGAGCGCACTATGCAGATCAAGGACTTGGCGCTGCCCGTTGTGGCGGCAAAGGCCGATTGGCTTCCAGGTACGCACTGGATGGGATTCACGCCGCGCGACGGCTCCGGCCCGGCTCGCGAGCAGTGCCGTACGATCGTTCATCGGCAGTCCGCCGCTGGCTACGTCATCGAATATGTGACGCAGCAGTTCGGCGAGCCAAATCCGGGGTTCGAAGATGATCCCGACTACCTCGCGCAAAAGGAGCGCCACAGCAAGGCGGCTGGCTGCTTCGTTGCCCTTCACCGGCTACGCCCTTCCGCGCGCGCTCTTCCTGAGATTCTGGGAGAGAAGGACTTCGAGCGGCTTCAGGACGTATGGTCGGAGGGCACCAAGCGTTACCGATGGACCGTCGCTTTCCCGATTATCGAAAGCTACGCGATCATCGATCCGCCGCTCGCCAATAGCGTGCTTTCCTCGCAGTCCATGAAGAGCCTGTTCGGGCATCCGTCCGGCACTCTCCGGCCCCTTGGCGATGAGGAGCGCGGCATGATTGCCGATCTCCACATCGAGCCGCAGGCGACCATCAATATTTGGCTCGGCATCGAAGACGAAGCGAAGATGGCCGAGATGAGCCAGCTCAATGCGGCGCTGGTGAAACAGATCGGCCAAGATATCGATGCAGGCATGCTGGAAGGGCTTAGCGAAGAACAGAAAGTCATGGTCAGGAAGCGGGCCGCACTATTGGCACAGCGCTTCGCATCGCGCCGCGCAAAAACAGGCAAGCTTACTTGTGATAGTTGCGGCTTCGATCCTCAATCGCTTACCGCTCCAACTTCCGTATCACCCCGGTCCTTGCTCGACGTGCATCACATGAATCCGCTTGAAGAGGGCGTTCGTTACACCACCGAAGCCGACTTCTGCTTGGTTTGCCCAAATTGCCACCGCTTCATGCATCGGCTCGCCGCGACGTTGAGCGATCCGGGCGAAAAGGCCAGAGCCTTGCGTCCTGCCAGAAAGTCCGAGAACTAGGCGCGACCGGCTGCCCCAATCAGCCACTATGGAGATGGGCGCATCGCGAAGCGACCGGAACGAGAAGTGCGTCAGCATTTGCGCCGACCCGCCCCCTGAACGGTGCGATGGCGCGGCCATGTGGAGGGAAACGGATCGCCGCGCTATAGTGAAACGCATGACGACCGACGCGACCTTGACGCTATCGGGGCGCTGCCTGGCAGTATTCGTCGACGACACCGGGCATGAAGCTTTGGTCAAGGATCACCCGGTCTATGGCCTGGGCGGATGCGCTGTCATGGGCCGCGACCTCGATGCTGTTGTTCGAGCGCCGTGGCGTGAAGTCAGGCGACGCGTGAGCGGTTCGATGGAAACACCGTTGCATGCCAACGCATTCGCCGGGTCTGCAACACGCGAGGGCATTCAAACGGTCGCCGACTTCTTTCGGACTCAGCCCTTCGCGCGCCTTGGTGCGATCCTGTCCTTCAAGACGACGTTCCCTGCCGACCTAACACCGCTACCCGCCATTGCCAGAGTCCTTCAGCAACGCATTGTCGATATCGCCCGGCGGAGTCCATTCGACTCGCTAGGGATCATCTTCGAGTCGTCGCAACGCGCCGACCCCTTAATCACGCAGGCCTTTCAAGGCTTGAAGCTTGAGGCGGACGGCAGGCCCATTCCGGTCGATTGCTACTTCATGCCGAAGAGCGCACACGAACCGGCGCTTGAGGTCGCGGATTTTGTGATGCACAGCGTCGGAAGGCAGGCCCGACAAAATCTCGCAAAGCGCGGCGTATTCGTCCCCGACTTCAAGGCGGTGTTTCATTCGGTTGATCCAAAGCTGGTCAGCTTCATGGAAGTCACCTCGATCACGGCTAACGAATAAACATACTGCCTAGCAATCGCCGTCGTGCCTGCCACGCTCTAAGTCCCACGTCCACGGCCATCACTCGTCTCTAATATTTCCAGCGATGATTTCGTCGATGAGGGAAGCCGACCACACAAGACCGATCTGGGCTTCGTGAGGGTGATCGGTCGGGACGCGGCCCGAATACACGCCGACAAATCGGTTCAGTGGGGTATCCACCATGGCGAGAACGCCGGGCTCGACCATATGATTTGTCCAGCTCCGACGAATGACAGGCGCTCCCGACATGCCGGGACGCGACGCTGTATCGACCAGCATGTAATCGGTCGTGACCTGAGCGAGCTGCGGTTCGGATGCGATGCTCCCCCGCTTCCAGACCGGATAGGCTGGCGGAGTAATCTCGAACGGGTAGCCGAGAATGAAAACCTCCATCCCGATCTCGACGCGTAGCTTCGCATTGGCCAGGACGTTGAGCGGGTAGAGAGAAATGATCAGCCCTTCCGGTTTGAAGGGAATGGGAAGAACCGCAACATCGACGCGCCTGCTTGGGTGGATCAACCATAGAGGCTTGTCGGTCTCGTCCCTGATCTTGATGTCCCATCGCTGCTTATCGAACGAGCCGGTTTGCGTGTTAAAGAGCGTACGCAGGATGTTCGGACGGCCAGCGTCGGCTCTCAGATTGCCACGAGTGAAAAAGTCACACATCGAGAGCACGTGCCAGTTGCTCACCAAATAATGCTGGCTTTGGATCTTCCACAAGAATCCGGTGCCCTGCCCGAGGCACGTATCGTTGAAATACTGCTCAAGCGGAATCGTAGTTAGCGAGAATTGATCGATCGTCGTCATCATGTCGCTCACGTCGCCTTTGTCGCTATTCGCGCGGTTCTATCTCTTGGCGAACTTCGTTGCAGGCATATCCTAGTACATGCGCGGTTGATTCTGGAGGCGGGCACGGCTGCGCCGGTCGGGCTGTATTTGCCCGCTTGAAAGTGGCAAGCGGGCTCACGAAGCCACCCTTCGGTTGAAGGTTAGGGAAGGGCGTCTTTGCCTTCGGTGACGATCCCTCGCGCGAAGATCGTCGGACGTCCTTGCGGATGGCGTCGAAGCAACCATCGAGCTCACGCGCCAAGAACTGCGTCGGGGCAAAGAAGCTGTTGCCTTTGGCTATCTCAACAGTGCGCAGGGTTCCAGCCCAGGCGTAGACATCCTGAAAAAGATGCTTGTGAAGCGCCTTGTAGCCAGCGGACGTCAAAGCGATGTCCGGAAGCGGCTCGCTCATGCGCTGGTTGGTGAAGACTGCTTCGACCTTCGCAAGGCGCGCCGCATTCTTGATGCCGAACCTGTTCCGAAGCGTGTTCGTACCTGGATAGGTGTACGGGTCTTCGCGGTCGTCATACTGCATCGACTAGTCGGCAGGTTCCTCTGCCGCCACGGCGCGGGCATAGTCGACGAGACTACGTCGCCGCTCTTCGTGTGTAAGGGGTCCACGCTCGAAAGCCTCGAAGAGCGCTTCCTGCTCGGCTGTCAGATGAATGCCTTCGATTGCGAGGCTGGCACGGGCATGGCGACGGCGTTGCGTCGTGTCTTCGAGTTCCGCATCGATCAAACGGGCCTTGGACCACTCTGCGGCCGCCAGGCCGGCGCGCGCAGGCTGGCGGGGCTGCCCGCTCCTAAGACTTCCGTGCTGCTTCAAGACTTCCGTGCTGCTTCGATTCCCCGGTCATCGGCACGATCATATCTCATCGGGCTCGAAGTTGCCATTTCAGTGCGCTTGTCCCCATCCGCCCGAACAGGTCCAATCCGTCCGATGCTCGCCGAGCCTGTGGATTCACGTTTGAAGTGCAACAGTTTAGGAAGAAGTACCTCAGCGGGGGTCTTGTACCCAAGACATTTTCGGGGAGTGTTGTTGTAGGCGGCGATGCAGGCATTGAGCGTGTCTTGGTCGATGGTGCGGATGTCGGTCTTGCGC
>CANIRG010000065.1 GCA_947469635.1 Rhodospirillales bacterium
CACGCTCAATGCCTGCATCGCCGCCTACAACAACACTCCCCGAAAATGTCTTGGGTACAAGACCCCCGCTGAGGTACTTCTTCCTAAACTGTTGCACTTCAAACGTGAATCCACACCCTCGCTACGCTCGGGATGACAACGATTCCTTGTTTGGCACACTGCATCAAAGTCGAAAAATTGTCATCCCGAGCGCGACGAGAGGCCCTTGCGCTTCGCCCACGGGAGGTCTCGCCGCTAGGCCGCCTTGCGCGTCGTGGCGGCGGCCATCACCATCGCGGCGCACTTCTCGCCGATCATGATGGTGGGGGCATTGGTGTTGCCGCTCGTGAGCGTCGGCATGATCGAGGCGTCGGCGATGCGCAGGTCGGCGATGCCATGGACCCGCAGCTCCGAATCGACGACGGCCATCGTGTCCGCCCCCATCTTGCAGGTGCCGATCGGGTGGTAGGTGGTCTCGGCGTTCTTCCTCACCCACTCCAGCAGCTCGTCGTCCTTCTGCAGATGAGCGCCCGGCGCGATCTCCTCGCCCGTGACCTCTTTCATGGGCGACGTCGCCATGAACTCGCGGCCCTTGCGGATGGCGGCCAGCACGCCGGTGCGATCATGCTCGGTCGACAGGAAGTTGAACCGGATCGCCGGCGGCTCGGCGGGATTCGATGACTTGATGTGGATCGAGCCCGTGCTCTCGGAGCGCAGCACATTCACGTTCATGGTGATGCCCGCCCTTTTCGAGACGCGCCTCTCATGGCCCGCCATCTCGTAGAGGAAGGGGGCGATCGAGATCGTGGCGTCGGGCGTCTCCGATCCCACGCGCGTGCGGAAGTACATCCGGATCGGCACGGAGGTCGAGGCCAGGAAGCCCTCGCGGAACAGCGCGTACTTCACCGCCTCGCGCGCCAGTCGCCAGCCGCGTGCGTTGTCGTTGAAGGTGAGGTTCTTCTCCTTGATCGCGAACTTCACGCGCGGCGAGTAGTGGTCGCGCAGGTTCTCGCCGACACCGCGCAGGTCGTGCAGCGGCGTGATGCCGAGCGCGCTCAGCCGGTCGGCCTGACCAATGCCGGAAAGCTCGAGGAGCTTGGGTGAGTTGATCGAGCCACCGGACACGATCACTTCGCGCGTGACCCGCGCTTCGCGCTTATCGCCGCGCACGGAGTAGCGGATGCCGACGCAGCGCTTGCCTTCCAGGATCAGCGTCTCGGCCATCGCGCCCTGATCGACGATGAGGTTCGGTCGCGAGCGGGCAGGGTCGAGATAGCAGTAGGCGGTGCTCTGGCGCCGACCCTTGGCGATCGTCACCTGCGACATGCCGATGCCCTCCTGGGTCTCGCCGTTCTGGTCGGGATTGTAGGGCAGGCCCATCCGCTCCGCGGCCGCAATCATCTTCTCCAGGAGCGGCACCTTGTGGCGCGGCGTGTGGGTGACGCGCAAAACGCCGTCGCGGCCGCGAAACTCGTCCGAGCCGCCGTCGAAACGCTCCATGCGCTTGAAGATCGGCAGCACGTCCTGGTAGCTCCAGCCGCGGTTGCCGAGCTGCGCCCATTGATCGTAGTCGCGCGCCTGGCCGCGGATATAGACCATGCCGTTGATCGAGCTCGAACCGCCCAGCATCTTGCCGCGCGGCACCTCGATCTGGCGGCCGCCCGAGCCCTCGTCCGGCTCGGAGCGGTAGCACCAGTTGACGGCGGGATCGTCGATCATCTTGGCGACGCCGACGGGCACGCGCGACCAGAAGAAGCTCGATCCTTCGGTTCCCGCTTCCAGCAGCAGCACGCGATAGGTGCCGCTTTCCGTCAGCCTGCTGGCGACCACCGCGCCCGCCGAACCCGCACCGACAACGATGTAGTCATAGGCCTGATCGTTCGACATGGGGTTGGATTCTTTCTTCCGGCAGGCGACGGCTGGATCATCGTCGATGGCGAAGAAAACCAGCGCTCGGCTATGATGGCAAGAGACGACGTCCACGAGGCGAGAGGGGGGAAATAATGCAGCCCACGAAACCGGCGACCGCCATCAGCTCGCATCTGGTGGTACGGCAGGACTGGCTCGACAAGCGCAAGGAGGCCGTTCTCGAGCCCGAGCTGCCGATCATCGACCCGCACCATCATCTGATCGACCGGCCCGAGAGCGGACGGTATCTGCTGCCGGATCTCCTCGCGGATATCGCCAGCGGGCACAATGTCGTCGCGACCGTGTATCTCGAATGGCTGTCGATGTATCGTGCCGACGGGCCGGCGGAAATGCGGCCGGTCGGCGAGATCGAGTTCGCCAACGGCGTCGCGGCGATGACCGCCAGCGGCACCTACGGCAAACCCCGCGTCTGTGCCGGCATCGTCGGCCACGGCGAGCTGTCGCTGGGCGCACCCGTGACCGAGGTCCTGGAGGCGATGATCGCGGCGGGCGGCGGCCGGTTCCGCGGTATCCGGTACATCGCGTCCACCGATCCGGATCAGGCCCAGTGGGGCGCCACCGCCGTGCGACCCGAGGGTCTGCTGCTCGACAGGAAGGTGCGCGAAGGCTTCGCCCAGCTGGCACCGCTCGGTCTCAGTTTCGATGCCTGGGTCTATCATCCCCAGCTCGCCGACCTGGTCGACCTGGCACGCGCCTTTCCGGGGACGAAGATCGTCCTCAACCATGTCGGCGGCCCGATCGGGCTCGGTCGCTACAAGGGCAAGCGCGATGCGGTCTTCGCCGACTGGAGCGCGCGCATCGCAGAGCTCGCGGCCTGTCCCAACGTCCATGTGAAGCTGGGCGGCCTCGGCATGAAGATGTTCGGCTTCGATGTGCACGAAGGCGAGCTGCCACCGAGCTCGGAGCAGCTTGCGACGGCCTGGCGACCCTATGTCGAGACCTGCATCGCGGCCTTCGGTCCTGCCCGCGCGATGTTCGAGAGCAACTTCCCCGTCGACAAGGGCTCCTACGGCTACGGCGTGTTCTGGAACGCCTGCAAACGATTGTCGCAAGGCGCGAGCGCGAGCGAAAAAGCCGATCTATTCCACGGCACCGCGTCGAGGTTCTACCGCCTCGGCCTCTAAAGGCAGGGTATGAATAGGTCCCTCGACTACGCCGCCCTGTGGGCGGCTTCGCTCGGGATGACACCATTTATTTGGTCGGCGCACTGCGCCAAACCGGAAGAACTGTCATCCCGAGTCGCGCGGGGCATCGCCGCGCTTTAGCGAGGGACCTTTGCCCTCCCATCGGAGCCACATGCGATAGCCAGGCTCTAGGAAGAGCCGCCGCATCAATCCAGGCGGATGCCGGCGTCGGCGATGACCTTCTTCCAGATGTTGGTTTCGCGGGCGATGTGGGCCGTGGCCTCGGCCGCGGTGCTGGCCAGGGTTTCCATACCCTGCTGCCCATAGGCGGCGCGCACCTCGGGTGCGTTGAGCGCCTTGGTGAAGATCGAGTTGAGGGTGGCCACGATCTCGGGCGGCACCTTGGACGACACCACGATGGCATACCAGTTGGTCGCGGTGTAGCCGGGGAAGCTCTGCTCCGCGATGGTCGGGATGTCGGGATCGAACGGCGAGCGCTTGGCGCCGGTGACGGCCAGTGCGCGGATGCGGCCGTCGCGCATGAAGCCGGTGGCGGTGGGTGCGCTGGCGATGAGCGAGGGCACATGGCCACCCACCAGGTCGTTCATCGCCGGCCCGCCGCCGCGGAACGGCACGTGGTTCAGCCGGACGCCGCTGCGCGATTTCAGCAGCTCGCCGGCGAGATGGCCGGCGCTGCCGACCCCGGAGGTGCCGTAATCCATGCCCTCCGGGCGTTTGGCCAGCGCGAGATATTCGGCGAGCGTCTTGGCCGGCACGCTGGGATGCACGACCAGCACGTTGGAGAAATCGACCGCCAGGCACACCGCCACGATGTCAGTGTGCGGATCGTAGCCCACGTCCTTCATCGCGTAGGGATTGACCGCCAGCATGCCGACATTCGCGAGCAGGACGGTGTGGCCATCGGTCGGTGATCGCAGCATCTCGCGGGTCGCCAGATTGCCGCCGGCGCCGGGCTTGTTGTCGACCAGCACCGACAGGCCGGCGCTCTTGGTCAGTTCCTGCGCCAGGATGCGGGCTACGATATCGCCACCACCGCCGGCCGCGAATCCGACCAGCAGCCGAAGCTGCTTCGACGGGAAGGACTGCGCCCGGCTCGCCTCCGGCAGCAGGGCCGCCGCGGCGGCGGACCCGATCAACGATCGACGATGCATCACATTTCACCAGCCACTTCCTTGAAACGGCGCAAGGTCTCGATCTGGCGATCGAGCTCGGGCATCCGATACATCGGATAGAGCATCACCATCTGCGCGCCGAGGCGCTTCCAGCCTTGCGCCGCCGCGAGCCATTTGCGCTCGTCGGGCTCGTCCATGCGCAGCCATCCCTCGAGGCCGAAGGAAGCGGGATCTCGTCCGAACGACTTCAGGTGCTCGTGCAGCATCGCGAGCTTCGGCTCGGCCACCTCGGGGGCCATGATCGGCATCCAGCCATCGCCGATGCGAGCCGCTCGCTTGACGACCGCGTCGGACGATCCTCCGAACCAGATCGGGATCGGGCGCTGGACCGGGACGGGAAGGATGTTGACGTCGACGAGGTCGTGGAACCGACCCTTGAACGTCACCAGATCCTCGGTCCACAGGCGCCGCATCACCTCG
The DNA here is from genome assembly GCA_947469635.1 of Rhodospirillales bacterium. Lineage (GTDB taxonomy): Bacteria > Pseudomonadota > Alphaproteobacteria > Reyranellales > Reyranellaceae > Reyranella. The sequence goes on from CANIRG010000065.1 coordinate 4,646, forward strand.
ATCTGCTCGGCCTGCCGGGCGCCGCGCGTTTTCCATTCGGTGCCCAGCGCCTCGTACTCGACATGGTTCCAGCCGACGCCGACGCCGAGGCGTAGCCGCCCCCCGCTCAGGATGTCGACCTCGGCCGCCTGCTTGGCGACGAGCCCGGTCTGCCGCTGCGGCAGGATGAGCACGCCGCTGCACAGCTTGATCGTCTTGGTGACGGCGGCGATGAAGGCCATCGTCGTGAAGGTCTCGTGGAACGGGTCGAGCTCGCTGTAGGTCGGCTTCCAGTCGCCGCGCGGCGCCGCGCCAAAAACGTGATCGGCAACCTCGATGCAGTGGTAGCCGAGGCCTTCCGCGGCTTGCGCCCAATCCCGGATCTTCGCGGGGTCGGTGCCTATGTCACGTGTGGGGAAGAGGGCATTGAGCAACATCGAAGACTCCTCTGGCCGATCAGGCCTTCACATGCTTGCCGACGAACTCGACCATCTGCCCGAACATGTCGCCGCACTTCGACAGGTCCGGCGAGGCACCGGGTTTCCGCTCCATGTCGATATAATCGAGCGCGATCGAGCCGCCGGCCTTGCGGTAGTTGGCGCAAAAGCGCTGGGGCTCGTTGCCGTCGAAGCTCGACTCGACGTCCTTGTAGTCGTGCATGGTATCGCCGTGGGCCTGGAACCAGATCGCGGGCGGCGTGAGCACCTTCTCGCCGCGCTCCAGCGCCAGCAGCGGGTTGCCCTCCGCCATGGCGACCTCCGAGCCCCAGTAGGAGTCCTGGCGCGCGATGATCGACTTCGGCCAGGCCGGCGGGGGCGTTTGCATCTCGGCCCGCTTGGCGTGGCGGTAGCGGCTGAACGGGTTGATCACCGGCCACGACATGACGACGCATCGCACGCTGGCGTCATGCATAGGGGATCCGGCCGGCAGCGCGATCCCGGCATAGCGCGGGTCGTGCGGACGCATGGCGACGAGCATTGCGAGATGGCCGCCGCTCGACTGGCCGGACAGGCCGACGAGGTCGGGCCGCGTCTTCAGCTCACGCGCGTTGAGCTTGGCCCAGCGCACCGCGTAGTTGATGTCCTGAACCGAGGCCGGATACGGGGCCTCGTCGCCGGAGCGGAAATCGAGCGCGATCGACACGATACCGTGCGCGGCCATGTAGCGGTGACGCAGCTGCTCGGTGGTGCGGTCGCTCATGCACCAGGCACCGCCGTGGCACTCGACCAGGGCCGGGAATGGCCCCGGGCCGCGCGGCTTGAACACGCGCGCCAGCAACGGCTTGTCGCCGTGGCGCAGGTACTCGACGTCGTCGACGTCGAACTCGGTCGTCTTGGCCTCGAGGACTGCGGTCGTCATGGCACGTTTCCCTGTAGATCTTGCTTCATGCGGGCGGCAGCGTAGAGCGTGATGAATTCAAGTCTAGCCATGATTGGAGCGCCTCATACGGACCGCGGGCTTCCAGGCCCGCGTCATGAGCATGAGCGGGCCTGGAAGCCCGCGGTCCGGAAGACAAGAGCGACTCCGCAATTGTTCATCGCGGTACGCAAGGAGTAGGGACCGAAATAGGTTGGTGATCCGGCTACGCCTATGATGGAAGTGCCCGCATCCTAGGCGGGCCGCCGCAGGAGCTTGAAGAGTAGGTCTTCGTTAATTTCATGTTATTTTAAGCGTTACTTTTCGTAACTCAGACCGACCATCTCATGTAAGGGACAGCTGTCCGCAGGTCGGAGGTGCCCGCTCGCCAAGAGGCGATTGTCTTGGCAGGCTGGCGTCATGGAACAGGAGCAGCGCATGACCGAGAAGGTCGAGCCGCAATACGAAGTCATCGTGATCGGCGCCGGTGTCGGCGGGATCTACCAGATCAAACGCCTGCTCGACCTCGGCGTGAAGGCCACGGTGCTGGAGGCGGCGCCCGATCTCGGCGGGACCTGGTACTGGAACCGCTATCCGGGCGCCCGGTTCGATTCGGAGAGCTATACCTACGGCTATTCGTTCTCCAAGGAATTGCTCGAGGAGTGGCACTGGAAGGAGAAGTTCTCCGGCCAACCCGAGAACCTGCGCTACCTGAACCATGTCGCCGACAAGTTCGACCTGCGCCGGCACATGCAGTTCAACGCGCGGGTGGACGCTGCCCATTTCGACGAGGGACAGAATCTCTGGCGGTTGCGGCTAAGCGATGGCCGTGAGCTTTCCTGCCGCTTCGTGATCATGACGCTGGGGCTGCTGTCCGTGCCGACACTACCGCGTCTCGAGGGGATGGAGTCGTTCAAGGGCCGTTCCTTCCACACCTTCCACTGGCCGCAGGAGCCGGTCGACCTCGCGGGCAAGCGCGTTGCCGTCATCGGCACCGGCGCCACCGGCATCCAGGTGATCGGCGAGATCGCCGACAAGGTGGGCGAGCTCACGGTCTTCCAGCGGCGCCCCAACTGGAGCGCGCCGCTCAACAACAGCCCGATCTCCGAGACGGAGATGGCCGGCATCCGCGCGCGCTACGACGAGATCTTCGCCGCCTGCGCCCGCTCGCCGGGTGGTTTCGAGCACGAGCCGGACCGCCGCGGCTTCTACGAGGTCACGCGCGAGGAGCGGGTGGCGCTGTGGGATCGCCTGTACGACGAGCCGGGCTTCGGCATCTGGCTCGCCAACTTCCGCGAGATCTTCACCGACGAGGTGGCCAATGCGGAGTTCTCCGCCTACATCGCCGAGCGCATCCGCCGGCGCGTGAAGGATCCCGCCACGGCCGAGAAGCTGATCCCGAAGGACCATGGCTTCGGCATCCAGCGCGTGCCGATGGAGACGCGCTATTTCGAGGCCTTCAACCGGCCCAACGTGCGTCTGGTCGATATCGCCGAGACGCCGATCGAGCGCATCACCGAGACCGGGCTGAAGACAGCGGAGCGCGACTACGAGTTCGACATCATCGTCTATGCCACGGGCTTCGATGCCATCACCGGCGCCTTCGATCACATTGATATCCGCGGCACCGGCGGCCAGGCACTGCGCGACAAGTGGCAGGACTCGTGCTCGACCTTCCTCGGCATGACGATCCACGGCTTTCCCAACCTGCTGATGCCGGCGGGCCCGCAAAGTGGTTCGGCCTCGACCAACTATCCGCGCGGCATCGAGACCGGCGTCGACTGGTGCACGGAATTCCTCCGCCACGTCCGCGAGCACGGCCATAGCCGCTTCGAAGCGACGGCCGAGGCGGAGGCGCGGTGGACCGGCCATGTGGTCAGCATGTACGCCATGATGCTGATGCGGAAGGCCAAGGGCTGGTTCACCGGCTACAACTCGAACGTGCCCGGCCATGAGCACGGCAAGGTCCGCTATTTCGTCTACAACGGCGGCGCGCCGAAATATGTCTCCCGGATCGAGACCGTGGCCCGCAAGGGCTACGAGGGAATCGACTTCGCGCCGCCATCGAACCTGCGGGTCGAAAATGCAGCCTGACTTTCGCAAGCTCGCCCTGCAGGCGCCGTCGCGGCGCAGTGGCCTGTCGTTCGTCGTCCGGAGCGGCGCGGAGCGTATTCCCGTGGTGATCGGCGCGTCGGCCGACGCGGCCTTCACCCTGATCGCCTCGCCCGAGACCTGGACCAGCTTCGCCGAGCGGGTGCCGCCCGTCGGCTACCAGAGCATCGTTGGCATGGTGCGCATGGGCTATCTGCGGGTCGAGGGCGACATGCTGGCCTTCGGGCAGAACCTCCTGTTCCTCGAGCAGATATTCACTGCGCTGCGTCCGGCCACACCTGTCGAGAAACCGTCGGCCGTCGGCACTCCCACGATCGAGCCGGTGATCGGCCGCTATTTGCGGCTCGACCTCAACGGCAAGCCGCATCGTCTCTACTTCGAGGAGGCGGGGCAGGGGATTCCGCTGGTCTGCCTGCACACGGCCGGCGCCGACGGCCGGCAATTTCGCGCGCTGCTGAACGACGTGGAGATAACGCGCCGCTTCCGCGTGCTCGTGTTCGACCTGCCATGGCATGGAAAGTCGTCGCCGCCGCCCGGCTTCGAGCGCGAGACCTATCGGCTGACCACCGATCTCTATGTCGACACGGCGATGGCCTTCTGCCGGGCGCTCGGGCTCGAACGGCCGGTGGTGATGGGCTGCTCGATCGGCGGCCGTGCCGTGCTGCATCTCGGCTTGCGCCACGGTGACTATTTCCGCGCGGCCATCGGGCTGCAGTCGGCGACCCATGCCGATCCCGGCGCCGACACGCGGCTGCGCGATCTCGGGGTGCTCCATCGGCCCGACGTTCATGGCCAGGAAGCCGCCGCCGGCTCGGTCGCCTGCCTGATTTCGCCGACCTCGCCCGAGACGGAGAAATGGGAGACGTTGTGGCATTACATGCAGGGTGGGCCGGGCGTGTTCCTCGGCGACCTGCATTACTATTTCACCGATGGCGATCTGCGGAACGGCCTGCTGGACGGGCTCGACACCAAGCGCTGCCCGTTGCACCTGCTGACTGGCGAGTACGATCTCTCGGCCACGCCCGAGCTTACGGCCGAGCTGGCGAAGCTCGTGAAGGCCACGTCGTTCCAGGTCATGGAGGGGCTCGGCCATTTCCCGATGTCGGAAAGCCCTGGCCAGTTCCGTCGCTACCTCTTGCCGGTGCTGGAGCGGATTGCAGGGTAGGCGACGAGGTTGTCAGGTCGGCAGCCGGCCGGCCGTCGCCTTGACGATCGATTGGCGCAGCTCTTCGAACCGGTACGGCTTGCGCAGCACCACGAACTCGGCGGTCGCATTGCCCACGGTGGCGGCATAGCCGGTGACCAGCAGGATCGATTGCCCCGGACGGCGCTTTCGGATGGTGCGGGCGAGCTCGATGCCGTTCATCGAGCCTGGCATCACGATGTCGCTCAGCACCAGGTCGAAGCTGCGGAGGCCGAGCATCTCCAGCGCGCGGTCGGCGTTGATCGCCATCTCGACCTCGTAGCCGAGCTGCATCAGCATCTCGCGCCCGACCTCGGCCACGTCGGCATTGTCCTCGACCAGCAGCGCCGTGCCGCCGGGCGCGGGCTGGACCGCCTCCGGTGTCGCCCGCTCGGGCAGCGCCTCGGTGCGCGGCAGGTATAGAATGACAGTGGTGCCCTTGCCCGGCGTGCTGTCGATCAACGCCGTGCCGCCGGATTGATGGGTGAAGCCATGGACCTGCGACAGGCCGAGCCCGGTGCCCTTGTTCATCGGCTTGGTGGTGAAGAAGGGGTCGAACACCTTGGGCAGGATGTCGGGCGCGATGCCATGGCCGGTGTCGGCCACCGTGACGGCGACGAACTCGCCCGCCAGCTTCTCGGGCGTCTGCCCGGGCCGCAGGCGGACATTACGCGCGAAGATGGCGACCGTGCCGCCTTGCGCCACGGCATCCCGGGCGTTGAGGATCAGGTTGAGAAGGGCAAGCTCGAACTCGTTGGCGTCGACCTTGACCGGCCACAGGTCGGGCGCCATCTCGACCTGCAGCCCGACCAGAGGTCCGACCGTGCCGGTGAGCAACGGACGCAGCGCGTCGATGCAAGGCCCGATCTCGAGCACCATCGGGTTGATCGGCTGGCGCCGCGAGAAGCTCAGGAGCTGCCGGGTGAGGGCGGCCCCGCGTTGCGCCGCCATCTCGATGGCGCCCGCGGCCTGCACCGCCTTGGCGTCGTGGCTCACCGCCTTCTTCACCCGTGGAATGAAGCCGCTCACGACCATCAGCAGATTGTTGAAGTCGTGGGCGACGCCGCCGGTGAGCTGGCCCAGCGCCTCCATCTTCAGGCTGTGGGCGGCGTCGGCCTCGGCCTTGCGCAACGCCTCCTGCGCCTGCCGCTCCGCCGTGACGTGACGCCCAGCGACGTAGATCAGCCCCTCGTCGGTGGTCATGGTCCAGGCGATCCAGCGCCAGCCACCGTCCTTGTGGCGGAGGCGGTTCTCCATCCTGACCGTGGGCACGCCCTCGGCGAGGCGGGCACGCTCGGCCACGGAATGCGACGCATCGTCGGGATGGCGCAGCGCCGACACATGCATCGCGCGGATCTCGTCCTCGCTCCAGCCCAGCACCTTCGTCCAGGCCGGGTTCATGCTGATGAAGTAGCCCTCGAAAGTGGAGACGCCGAGGAGATCCTCCGAGACGTTCCAGATGCGGTCGCGTTCGCGCGTGCGTTCCTCGAGATCGTCGGTGGTGCGCACCAGCAGGCCGTGCTGGCGCACGAACTGGGCCATGAAATAGAGCAGCAGGACGCAGGACGATGCAGCCCAGCTCAGGCGGCAGGCATACCAGCCGACCGTGTAGCGTCCACCGCCCAGCACCGAGAGGGTGTTTCCAAAGGCGATCGCGGCGAGGGCCAGCGCCAGCCACAGGAAGAGATCGCTCCGCACCCTCAGCGCCATCAGGATGATGGCCGTGGCCGCCGCGAACAGGAAGACGCCGAAGAAATTGGCGGCGGCATTGAGCGGCGTCCAGGCGCCTTTGGCGGACAGCATCGGCAGCCGGTCGCCGATCACGGTCGCTGCGATGACCAGGGCGACCGTCAGCAGGAGCACCAGCGCGGAGGACAGGGCGGCGATCGTCCGCGGCCGGGCGCCGGCGAGCTTGGCGTTGCCGAAGCCGACCTCGACGGCGATGGCGGCGAGCGCCAGCAGGGCAAACCCCAGGATCCAGCCGTTGTAGATCCAGGAGATCGTCTGCTCCGCGCCCATCAGCGGCCGCCCTGCCGCGACGGCGCCGGGATAGGCGAGCAGGTAGGCGATCGCCATCAACGCCGAGAACAGATAGGCGTTGGCGAGAAGCAGGACGGACGCCTTCAGCGTCTGGCGAAAGCGGATGAGAAGGAGGAAGGAGGTCGCGAGCTCGGCCACGAACACTCCGGCCGCGAAGGCCGCGTTGAAGCCCGGCATTTCAGGCCCCGGCTCACGGGCAAAGGGCAGCAGGGCCAGCGTCACGACGAGGTACAGGGCGATGAACGCCGCCGTCACACGCAGGGTCGATGCGTTGGGGAGCGCAGCTGTGGTGGCGCGCGCTGAAGCGGACATGACGGGACGAGTCTATCACAGGCAGGGACGATGTCGCAGGCGGCAGGAGGCCCGTCAGCGCCGCCACTGCGCGGGCGGCGGCAGCTCGCCGCCGACATCGACATGGGCGGCGTCGCTCGAGGGATTGAGGCGCTTGCCGGAGAAGCGGATGCTGAGCGTACGGCCCTCGTCGGTCAGCAGGTGCAGGTCGCGGCGGCCGAACGCGTCGTTCAGGGCCTCGGCCTGCATGCGGATCTCGCCCGACGCCACGACCTCGCCGGGCCGGGTGAGGTAGGCGTCGAGCTCGAAGCTGGCGCGGCCGATCTGCCCGGTCCCGCAGGACAGCAGGCCGCTGCCGCGCAGCGCGCCGAGATACTGCATGATCCTATGCTCCGTTCACGCCGGCGGAGCCTATTGGCAGGGCGATCCCTTGACCGGCTCGCGTAGCGTCCAGCAGATGGGATCGTTGTCCGGCACCCGGCCGGTGTTGCAGAGATAGGTCTCGCGACCCTTCTGCAGCCACAGGCCGCCCGGCCAGCCGGCCTTGATCTCGAAGCCGTTGGTGATCAGCGAGGCGGCGGTGATGCCCGGCGCCACTTGATACTGATCGATGCAGGTCTTCGCCTGCGGTGCCGGGGCCGGGGCCGGGGCCTGGGCCCGGGCGTCGCCGGCCGGCGAGAGCACGAGTGCCCACGCCAGCGCGGCGGGAGCGGCCGCGAGGACGATTGCTTTCATCATGGGCCGCCTGCCTTTCAGGTCTTGGGAGCGACGGGCTTGGTCAGGATCTCGGCGCAGGCGCGCGCGACATCGGTGTTGGCGGTCTTGCTGCCGGGCATGGTGGCAAAGCCGCTCTTCTCGACCACGTTGCCGCGATCCCAGGAGCTGGCGGTCGTGAGGTCGGCGACCTTGGTCACGGCATCGGCCTGGCCACGGAAGCGTTCGACGCAGATCGGCGCCAGCACGGCCACGACGGCATCGTTGGCGGCGACGCCGGCATTCTTGGTCGCGGTGCCGCCGGTCACCCAGCCGCCCCAGCTGAAGCCGACGATGGCGAGCGCGATGGCACCGACGGCGGCACCCTGCAGGTAGGCCTTGGTGTTTTCGGGAAATTTCATGAAATGTCTTTCCGCTGCCGCAAGGACAGCCTCAGATCGGCGCGCGCAGAATTGCGTGGCCGACGATCAATACAACCAAAAAAATCGGGAAATAAGACGAGCGATACGAGCCCGCCCTTCATGCGTGCACCTCACGTCTGGGACGGGAGCGCAAGCATCTCTCAGCCGTCGATGCCAGAAAGACCATAACGACGGTGCTCGATCTGTACACCGCGTGTGAGGTTGCGTCCAATCACGTTTCGGAGGGCGAGATGGAGTGGCGGAAGCCCGTCGCGGTCGCTACATCGAAGCATGACCGACAACACGATCGACCTCGATACCCATCGGGGCATGGCCGCCCAGCACGCCACCGACCTGCGCCGGCTGCAGACGGAGGTGGAGGCCAACGAGACGGCCTTGCGCGCCAGCCAGCAGGAGCTCGAGACCCATCTGCTCGCGGCGCCGGCGGCAAGCTGGGCACAGGCCGCCGACAAGGCCCGCTATCTGCTCCGGCTCTTCGCGGCGACGTCGGGGTCGGGAGATGTGCGTCGGCAGCAGCTGATCGCGGCCGTCCTCGAAGATTTCGACCGACTCTCCAAGGATTAGGCGTCGCGGAACCGGACCAGACGTCCACCGGCTTCGTCCCACAGGGTGAGCCACGGGGCGGCGAATCCACGACGCAGGCTGAGCGGCTCCATAGGGCGCAAGACCTGGACGGCGTCGTGCGCCGCGCTCAGCCGGTAGTTGGGGACGCGTGGATTGAGATGATGCACGTGATGGAAGCCGATATTGCCGGTGAGCCACTGCAGGACTCGCGGCAGCCGGAACCACGACGCGCCGGCCAGCGCGGCCTGGACGAAATTCCATTCCTCCTTGGTCGTCCAGCGCGCCGTGTCGAAGCGATGCTGGAGCGAGAACAGCCAGACGCCCAGGATCGACGAGACCGTCATCATCGGCAGATGGATCGTCAGCACCTGACGCCATCCCACCAGCACGACCAGCAGGGTGAACATGATGGCGAGCGCCGCATTGGTCAGATGGACCGACCAGCGCTCGCGCACCCAGGCGCGAGGCGTGTCGAACGGCACGCGATAGAGCAGCAGGAAGACCAGGGGCGGAAGAAGGACGTTGGCAACCAGCGGATGGCGCGGCAGGCGGTAGAGCAGGCGCTGCCAGCGCGACAGCGCGAGATACTCACGCACCGTCAGGCAGGCGGAATAGATGTCACTGCCGCCGGTGCGGTCGAGGTTGTTCCAGCTGGCGTGATGCTGCCCGTGCTGGCGGCCCCAGTTCGTGAAGGGGGTGAGCGTGATCAGGCTGCACAGCCGTCCGGTGAGTGCATTGGCGCGGCGCGAGGCGAAGAACGAGCTGTGGCCGCAATCGTGCTGGACGATGAAGACGCGCACCAGCAGCACGCCCGCCGGCACGGCGAGCGCCGCGCTGAAAAGCGGATGTATCGGATAGACCAGATAGGCCGCGATGCAGGCGGCGAGAAATGGTCCGAAGGATGTCAGGAGCTGCAAGGCGCCGCTCCGCCGGTTCGGCCGAGCGAAGGACGCCGCGGCCTCTCGGAGCTGGGCGTCCGAGGTGACGGCCCCTTGGGTGTCCATATATGACCCTCTCGGAGAAGCGATGAGGCCTACATGGTGCGGCGTCAGGGCAGCGGCAATGGGACCCTTGCAATGAAGGTTGGAAACGCCCATATGGATAAAGTCGATAGAAGGACAACTATTTGGCAGTGCCCCCAACCCCTGGTGGTTGGCGCCACGCCATCGACTTGCTCCCGAACATAAGTGCGACTTCGACGGCCAGCCCACAGCTTATCGCGGTGTGAGGGCAGCATATCTATGACTTGAAAGGTTATTCCCATGGCTACGGGAACCGTTAAGTGGTTCAACGCCACTAAGGGCTTCGGATTCATCCAACCGGACGACGGCGGCAAGGATGCCTTCGTCCACATCAGCGCTGTCGAGCGCGCTGGCCTCTCCAATCTCGCCGAGGGCCAGAAGCTCCAGTTCGACCTGGTGTCCGACCGCCGCAGCGGCAAGATGTCGGCAGACAACCTGAAGGCGGTCGACTGATCGCCTTCTGACGGTCCGACCGCCGCGCCGCCGGTAACGGCGGCCCGCCTCTTTCGCTCTCGCCGACCACGGATGTACTGGCGGCAGGACGCTGGAGGAGGCGAGACGATCGGATCGACGCGGGAGCCCCGCACCTCGCAGGAGGTCGCGGGGCTTTTTCGTGTCGCAATGCTATCCTCCCGGCAAAAGGGAGGAAAATATGAACATGCGCTGGATCGCCGTTGCCTTGGTCGTCGCAGGAACGCCGGCCTTTGCCCAGACGGCTTGGCCCGACAAGCCGGTGAAGCTGGTCGTCGGTTTCACGGCCGGCAGCGCGACCGACGTGTCGGGTCGCCTGTTCGCCCAGAAATTCTCCGAAGCCTGGGGCCAGCCCGTCGTGGTGGAGAACGTCGCCGGCAACTCCGGCGCGATCGGCAGCGACCGCGTCGCCAAGGCCGCGCCTGATGGCTACACGCTGATGTGGGCGGGCAATGCCGCCATCACCATCCTGCCGTCGCTGCAGACCTTGCCGTTCGATCCGGTGAAGGACTTCGCCCATATCTCGACGGCGGTCTCGACCGCCTCGATCGTGCTGGTGAACAACGACCTGCCGGTGAAGTCGCTGGCCGACCTGATCGCCCATGCCAAGGCCAACCCCGGCAAGCTGTCCTATGGCTCGCCGGGCGTCGGCACGCCGCAACATGTGACGGGCGAGCTGCTGGGCAATCTGGCCGGCATCAAGATGGAGCACATCCCCTATCGTGGCGCCAACCTGGTCGACGTGATGAGCGGGGTGGTGCCGGTCGGCATCCAGAACGCCGGCGCCGGCATGCCCTTCGTGCGGGACGGCCGGGTGCGGGGTCTTGCGATCACCTCGCTCAAGCGCTCACCGGGCGCGCCGGACCTGCCGACGGTGGCGGAGCAGGGCTTCCCCGGCTTCGAGGCGATCTCGTGGTTCGCCTTGCTGGCGCCCGCCGGCACGCCTCAGCCGATCCTCGACAAGGTGCGGGAGGCGTCGCTCAAGGTGCTGGCCGATCCCGAGATCCAGAAGAAGCTGGCGGCGATGGGGCTCGAGCCGGTGGGCAGCACCGGGGCCGAGACCAAGGCCGCGATCGTGGCCGACATTCCAAAATGGGCCAAGGTGATCAAGGAAGCCGGGATCAAGCCGGCCAATTGACCGGGACCCCGATCACGATCGGGTGAAGCCACCACATCGCGACGTAGGCGATCGTCCCGGCCACGAGGGCGATCGCATCGCCGGTCGTCGGTCCCGCCACCGCAGGGGCTCCCTTGTCGCCGCGGCGCTTGAGGGCGATGCGATCCCACACGGCCCAGGCGAGGAAGGCGGCGAACAGCAGCAACGAGCCTGCATCGCCATTGACCATCAGATGGGCCAGCGCCCAGGTCTTGACGCTGACCAGCATGGGATGGCGCAGCGTCGACTTGATCTTGCCGAGCGGCGAATAGGTTGCGGCCAGGGCCACGAAGGAAATCCACATCAGGACCAGCGCGACCGGGTGCAGCAGGCTCGGCGGATTCCAGATCGGCACATAGCCGATAGTACGGTAGCGCACGAAGCCCCAGACGATCAGCACGAGGCCGACTGCCGAGACCAGCGAATACAGTCCCTTGTAGGGGCCATCTCCCAGCCGGAGGATGAGGGCGGCCCGAGGCCCCCCTTGCGGTTGCCGCAGGGTCGAAAACGTATGGACACCCAGGAAGACGACGAGGCCGGACAGCAGCAACAACATCAACAGGCTCCAGTGACGATTCTTCCCCAGCATAGCACGGCTGGTACGTGCAACTTTTTTGGCGGCGCGGAGTTTATCTGATGTGCCCCATCCTATCGCTTCCGGCCTTCTGGCCGTCCTCTTCACCGCCACCGCAGCTTTTGGGCAGCAGCTGGCGCTGATCCCCAATACGCCCGATTGCCCTTTCCAGGAGCCCGACTCGGTCCAGATTAGCTGGGTCCAGCCGTGCGAGGAAGGCGACTGGCTGCTCGACACCGAAGTCGGCTGCCGGATGTGGGACTGGCATCCGGACACTTCCGACAAGGCGGCCTGGACCGGACGCTGCCCCGCCGGCCAAAAGGAAGGGTTCGGCGTGGTCCAGTGGACCGAGCACGGCCAGTTCATCGATCGTTTCGAAGGAACTTTCCGTGCTGGCAAGCGCGAGGGACGGGGCCGGTACAGCTGGAACGCCACCGACCGGTTCGACGGCCGCTATGCCAACGACGTCCCCGACGGTCAGGGCGTCGCCCGGCTCGCCGGTGAAGTGTTCGAGGGCGAGTGGAAGGCGGGCTGCTTCAAGAAGGGCGACCGGGTCGTCGCGATCGGCGTCTCCCGCCAGAGCTGCTCTACCGTTCTGCCTGGACCGTCCACAGCCTCGCGTTAGCTCCTGTTCCTAGCCAGGGGCAGGGCCGTGCGACATCATCGGTCATGCACAAATCCATTGCCGCGCTGACCGCAGTCGTCATCGCCGGCACCAGCGCAGTCGCCCAGCCGACCGTCTTCGAAGCGGCGCCGGGCTATCTCTTCACCGAGCACACATCGCAGATCGCGGCAACGCCGGACGGAACGAGCGCGATGCTTCTCGTCTCGGCTGATCCAGCGGAGCAAAAAGCCTCCCGCGTCGAGCTCGTTCGCCTCGATCGCGACGGCAGGATGCTCAGCCGTCGGCTCGTGATGGAGGGCCCGGCCAAGCCGTATGGCCTGCGATACAATACGCGGCTGGCGCCGTTGCGCTCAGGCGAGATGATCCTGGCCCTGTCGAGCGAGCTCGATGCCGACAGCCGGCCGACGTCACTGGGAGGCATCCTGCGCTTGTCGCCCACTGGCGAAGTCCTGAATCGGGCGCGGCTGCCGTTTCCAAACTATGCCAGTGCCGAGATGCGCAAGACTCATGTCCTCGAGATCGCGACGGCGATGGCGACTGCGGACAATGGCGTGGTCCTGGGTGGCGGCTATGGACCTGGTCCCAGCACCTGGTGGATGGCGAAGTTCTCCGCCAATGGCGTGCGGCTGGCGGAGGACGGCGCGCGCAAGGTCAGGATCCCGGCGGCAGTCGATGCGATCGCGCCTCTCCCCGGCGGCGGTTGGCAGGCGATCGCGCGCGATCTCACCGCCGACGAGCGGACCACGGACGTCGTCCTGCTGCGCTACGACGCGACCGGCAAGCGCCAGAGCCGGCGCGTCCTGGTCGAGAGAAGCGAGAGTCATCTGGCGACCTTCACACCGCAAGGCCGGGTGATGGTCGTGAAGGCCGATACCTCCCGGCTGCTGCTGTTCGACCACGGCGCCACCTCAAGCCGGGAAATTGCCTGGGCGGGGCCGCGCCCGCGCAAGATCGTCGCCGACGATGAGGGCTTTCTCGCCCTGTTCGACAAGCGTCAGGGCGAGACGGAAGGGCGGATCGTCCGCCTCGACCGCGAAGGCAGCGTCCGGTGGCAATCGCCCCCGGGAAACTACATCGATCTCATTTCCGTCGGCGGCGAGCCGAGGGCGCTTGCCCTCGACGGCGAAGGTGGATCGGCGACCTACATCGACCTCAAGAGCCGCTGACCGTCCGGCCGAAGGTCTCGACCTGATTGCCGGCGTAGCACACCTGATACTGGTCGCTCATGCTCCAGGGGGTGCGCCGCCAGAAGTCCTTCTGCACGGAATAGACGGCGCAATCGCGATCGTTCACGCGGGCCTGGCCTTCGGGTTGGCCAATGAGACCCACGACCTGCTCGCGGCTCATGCCGGTTTGAACCTGGTCGATGGCCCTGCGTTCGCCCGCGCAGCCCGCCAGGGACAGGGCGATCAACAGTCCGAATGCGCAACGCTTCATCGTAACCTCCTGAAACATGTCGTCGAGATGTGGGGTCCTTGCAGCGATAAGCCAGGCTGGGCCTCGCCGGCACGAAACCTCCGGGATCACCGTCTGGCAAACACCGGCCCGATGCGTTAACTCGGTTTCATGCAAACCGTTCCCCGTTTTCAGCCGTCCGGCCTCGCCGCGACGCTCAGCGGCCCCATCGCGGGGCTTTCCGAGACGCCGATCTCCGAAGTCGCCATGTCGGTATTCGGGGATCCCGATGTCGTGCCGCTGTGGTTCGGCGAGAGCGACCTGGTGACGCCCGATTTCGTGCGCGACGCCGCCGCCAAGGGCCTGCAGGGCGGCGAGACCTTTTACACCTGGCAGCGCGGCATCCCCGATTTGCGGGCGGCCTTGTCGGCCTACACCGAGCGGCTCTACGGCATCCGCTGCCCGGTGGATCGGCTCACCGTCACCACCGGCGGCATGCAGGCGATCCTGCTCACCTGCCAGTTGCTGCTCGATCCGGGCGACAATGTCGTGATCGTCTCGCCGATCTGGCCCAACATCACGTCGGCCACGAAGCTGGTCAGGGCCGAGCCAAAGTACGTGGCGCTCGACCGCCGGCCCGACGGCGGCTGGAAGCTCGATATGCAAAAGCTGTTCGACACGGTCGACGAGCGCACGCGCGTGATCTTCGTCAATTCGCCGGGCAATCCGACGGGCTGGACGATGACGGCGGACGAGCAGCGTGCACTGCTCGATTTCGCCAGGAAGCGCGGCCTCTGGATCATGGCCGACGAGGTCTA
>CANIRG010000066.1 GCA_947469635.1 Rhodospirillales bacterium
CCGCCATGGACCGTCGTTTTCATGATAGGCAACTTGCCATGTTCGCAGCGCTTGCCCTTCTTGCCGCCGTGATCGAGGCGGTCGTGGGCTACCCCGACGCGATCTATCGCGCCATCGGCCATCCCGTCACCTGGATCGGCCGGCTCATAGCATGGTGCGACCGGACGTGGAATTCTGAGCGCCGCTCGTTCGAGGTCCGCCGCCTCGCGGGCATGGCGACAGTAGTGCTGCTGCTGGGCGTCGGCATCGGCGCCGGTCTTCTACTCATGTACGCCCTGCCGCATGTGGCGCTGGTCGCGATCCTCGCCAGCTCGCTCCTCGCGCAGCGCAGCCTCGATACCCATGTCGCCGCCGTCGCCGAGGCGCTGGAGAAGGACGGCATCGACGCCGGGCGTCGCACCGTGGCGATGATCGTCGGCCGTGACACGGCCCAGCTCGACGAGGCGGCGGTGAGCCGCGCCGCCATCGAGAGCCTGGCCGAGAATTTCTCCGACGGGGTGGTCGCTCCATTGTTCTGGATGGCGGTCGCCGGCCTGCCGGGCGCCATTGCCTACAAGGCCATCAACACCGCCGATTCGATGATCGGACACAAGTCCGACCGCCACCTCGCCTTCGGCTGGGCCGCGGCGCGCCTCGACGATCTCGTGAACCTGCCGGCGTCGCGACTCTCTGCCCTCTGGCTGGCGTTGGCCGGCCTGTCCTGGCGGGCGGTGGCGATCGTATGGCGCGATGCCGACAAGCATGATTCGCCCAATGCTGGCTGGCCGGAAGCTGCTATGGCGGGCGCGCTGGGCCTCAGGCTGAACGGTCCTCGCATCTACGACGGCGAGATGACCGATCATCCGTGGGTAGGCGACGGCCGCGCCGAGGCGACGGCGGCCGACATTCGCGCTGCGCTGCGGCTCTATCGAATCGCCTGCGCTCTGGAACTCATCCCGCTGGCGATACTTGCCTGGCTAATGTGAGCAGCGCGTCGCAATCGATGTGCAGCTCGATATGCGCCGCGAGCTTGTCGAGCGTTGCATCGACGTCGGCCTCGTAGGCGAGCGACGAAGCCTCGCCGCCGATGCGTTGCAGCCAATGCTTCCGCTGGCGATCGTCGGCCAGCAGTCCATGGATGTAGCAGCCGGCGACGCGCCCGCTGACGGCGCCTTCGTCGTGCCCGTCGCCGAGGCGCAGCAGGGGCACGACATCTCCCGTCGTGCGGCCGATATGCATCTCGTAGCCTTTGAAGGGCACGCGCTCGGCGGCTGTCTCTCCCGCGATCTCGACCAGCACCTTGTCGCCTTCCAGCACCGTCTCGATGTCGAGCAGACCGAGACCCTCGACCTTCGAGGGCGGCCCCTCGATGCCGTGCGGGTCGGCGACGCTGTGGCCCAGCATCTGATAGCCGCCGCAGATGCCCAGCACATGGCCGCCGCGCCGCAGATGCGCACGCAAGTCGATATCCCAGCCCGTCGCGCGCAACGCCGCAAGATCGGCGATGGTCGCCTTCGAGCCGGGCAGGATCACGAGCGCCGCATCGCCTGGGATTGGCTCGCCCGGTCGGATAAACATGACGTCGACGGAGGTTTCGAGGCGCAGCGGATCGAAGTCGTCGAAGTTCGCAATACGGGGATAGGCGAGCACCGCGATCTTGACGCCGCTGCCGCGCCGCTCCGTCGACAGTCCCAGCGCATCCTCGGCCGGCAGCCGATGCGCATCCTCGAAGTAGGGGACGAGACCCAGCGATCGCCAGCCGGTGTGGCGGGCGATGGTCTTCATGCCGTCGTCAAACAGCGAAGGATCGCCGCGGAAGCGGTTGACGATGAAGCCCACGATCATCGCGGCATCGTCGGGATCGATCACCGCCTTGGTCCCGACCAGGCTCGCGATCACACCGCCGCGGTCGATGTCACCCAGCAGGATCACCGGCACGTTCGCCGCGCGGGCGAAGCCCATGTTGGCGATGTCGGAGGCGCGGAGGTTAACTTCCGACGCCGAGCCTGCGCCCTCGACGAGCACGAGGTCGGCCTCTGCCGCGAGCTTGCCAAAGCTTTCGAGCACGGCGCCCATCAGTCCGGGCTTCATCGCCTGGTAGTCGCGTGCCTTGGCGGTGCCGACGACGCGGCCCTGCACCACGACCTGCGAGCCGATCTCGCTCTGGGGCTTCAGCAGCACCGGGTTCATGTGCACGCTGGGTGCCACGCCCGCGGCGCGCGCCTGCAGAGCCTGCGCCCGGCCGATCTCGCCACCGTCCGCGGTCACGGCAGCATTGTTCGACATGTTCTGCGGCTTGAACGGCCGCACGCGCAGCCCGCGACGGGTGAAGGCGCGGGCGAGGCCGGCCACGATCATCGACTTGCCGACATCCGATCCCGTGCCCTGGATCATCAGCGCCCGCGCGCTCAAAACTCGATCCCCTCCTGCGCCTTCACGCCGGCGGCGAAGTGGTGCTTCACCGGAACCATCTCCGTCACCAGGTCGGCGGCCTCGATCATCGCCGGCTTGGCATTGCGGCCGGTGACGACGATGTGCTGGTCGGAGCGGCGCGCCTGCAGGGCCGTCACGATCTCGGCGACGTCGAGATGGTCGTAGCGCAAGGCGATGTTGAGCTCGTCGAGCACGATCAAGCGGATCGATGGATCGGCCATCAGTCTCTGCGTCGCCGCCCAGGCGCGCCGCGCGGCCTCGACATCGCGGGCGCGGTCCTGGGTCTCCCACGTAAAGCCCTCGCCCAGCGTGTGCCACTGCACCTGGTCGCCGAAGCGTTCGGCCGCGCTGCGCTCGCCCGACTGCCAGGCGCCCTTGCCGAACTGCACGACGCCGCAACGGAAGCCGCGGCCAAGCGCACGCATCAACAGGCCGAAGGCTGCCGTCGACTTGCCCTTGCCCTTGCCGGTGTGGACGATCAGCAGGCCTTTCTCGATGGTCTTGGCCGCGACCTCCGCATCCTGTGCGGCCTTGCGGTTGGCCATCTTGGCCTGGTGCCGCGCTGCTTCGTCATTGGTCATGCGGCAACAATGGGCGGCAAAGCCCTTGTCATCAAGGCGGAGCACCCCTATCAAGCGGTCGACGGTGCCCCTCACGGGGAAAAAAGGGAACGCGGTGCATTCCGCGGCTGCCCCCGCAACTGTAGTCGGCGAGCCAACGATCATTATGCCACTGGGGAACCGGGAAGGCGGTCGGCGGCGACGAACCGAGAGCCAGGAAACCTGCCGTCGGAGTTCGTCGAGTCATGGCGCGGGGAGTCGCCAAGTTGAAAGCAGGTTTGCGTGTCGACACTGTTCATTTGCGTCACCTGTCGCCGCGAAGGTGAGGCGCCGGCCGAGCCTCGGCCCGGTGCGCGCCTGTTTGCCAAGCTGCAGGAGCAGGCGCCTGACCTCGATATCGTGTCCGTCGAGTGTCTCTCCAATTGCAACCGCAGCTGCACCGCTGCCGTGACGGCGCCGGGCAAATGGACCTATGTGGTCGGCGGTCTCGATCCCGACCAGCATGCGGGCGACCTCCTGCAATTCGCGCACCTGCATGACGCCTCGGCCGACGGCCTGACGGTGTGGCGCGAGCGGCCTGCCCATATCCGCAAGAACACCATCGCGCGTGTCCCGCCGATGCCCATGTCTTTGTCGAAGGAGCCTTCATGAGCAGTCTCGCAAAGGTGCCGTGCACCATCGTCACCGGCTTCCTCGGCGCCGGGAAGACGACGCTGGTCCGCCATGTGCTGGAGAATGCCGACGGCCGCCGGCTCGCGGTGATCGTCAACGAGTTCGGCGACGTCGGCATCGACGGCGACATACTGAAGAGCTGCGGCATCGAGAGCTGCAGCGAGGACAGCATCGTCGAGCTGTCGAACGGCTGCATCTGCTGCACCGTCGCCGACGATTTCGTGCCGGCGCTGAAGTCGCTGCTCGACCGCCCCAACCCGCCCGAGCATATCGTCATCGAGACCTCGGGCCTGGCGCTGCCCAAGCCGCTGGTGAAGGCCTTCAACTGGCCGGAGATCGCCTCGCGCGTCACCGTCGATGGCGTGATCGCCGTGGTCGATGGCGCCGCCGTTGCAGCCGGCCGCTTCGCCGACGATCCCGAGGCGATCGCCCGCCAGCGCGCCGGGGACGATTCGCTCGATCACGACAATCCGCTGGAAGAGGTGTTCGAGGACCAGCTGCTCTGCGCCGACCTCGTGGTGCTGAACAAGGCCGACCTGATGTCGGCCGCCGAACGGCGCGACGTCACCGACCAGATCGGCAGGACGCTGCCCAAGTCGGTGAAGGTGGTCGAGGTTCAGAACGGCAAGGTGGCGCTCGCGGTGCTGCTCGGCATGGGTGCCGCGGCGGAGTCCGACCTCGAGAACCGGCCCTCGCATCACGACCTCGAGGACGAGCATGACCACGAGGATTTCGACACCTTCATCGTCGACCTCGCGCCGGTGACGACGCCGCAAGAGCTCGTGGACCGCGTCGCCAAGGCGACCGCCGCGCATGACATCCTGCGCGTAAAGGGCTTCGTCGATATCGCCGGCAAGCCGATGCGGCTGCTTGTGCAGGGCGTCGGCGCGCGCATCCAGCATCAGTTCGACCGGCCGTGGCGCGCCGGCGAGAAGCGCCAGGGCCGCCTTGTGGTGATCGGCGAGAAGGGCTTCGACAGGGACGCGATCCGCGCGGCCATTCTCGGCTAGGGTCCATGCACGTCCTGGCGACACAGCTTGCGACCCTGGATGAGGCCGACCAGGCGGTCGACCTCGAACAGTCGCCGGCGGATGTCGTCGTGCTGTCCTTCTCCGACAGCGACCTCTCGGCGTTGGCAGCGGCCTGGCAACAGGACGCCGATGTCCTGCCGACGCTGCGGCTCGCCAGCCTGAAGCGGCTGAAGCATCCGATGTCGGTCGACCTCTATGTCGAACGTGTCGTCGCGCATGCCAGGCTGGTGATCGTGCGCTGCCTCGGCGGCATGGACTATTGGCGCTATGGCCTCGAACGCATCGGCGACATCGCGCGCGACAACGGCGTGCTGTTCGCGGCCTTGCCGGGCGACGATCGCGCCGATCCGCGGCTGGCCTCCGTCTCGACCCTGGCGCCCGACAAGCTCGCCCGCCTCGACCGCTATTTCCGTGAAGGTGGCGTCGACAATCTCCGTCAGGCGCTGCGTTACCTTGCGGACCTCTCCTGCACCGAGCCGGTGCCGGTGGGTCCGCTCGCGCTTCTCGATCAATCACGGAGTGGTGGACCGACGGCGCTCGTCGTCTTCTATCGCGCCAACCTGATGGCCGCGGATGTCGCGCCGATCACCGCGCTGATGGCGGCACTCGAAGGCCAAGGTCTGGCGCCGCTCGGTGTTGCGGTGAATAGCCTGAAGGATCCGGCGGTGCAGGCCGAGCTGGAGGCGCTGATCGCGCGGTGCAAGCCTGCGATCATTCTCAACACGACGGCCTTCTCGGCGATGCGCGCCGACGACACGACGGTGCTCGATTCGGCCGATGTGCCGGTGCTGCAGGTCGTGCTGTCGGGCAGCACGCGCGAGGCCTGGGCCGAGTCGGGCCGCGGTCTCGCGCCGGCGGACCTCGCCATGAACGTCGTGCTGCCTGAGCTCGACGGTCGCCTGCTGACCCGCGCCATTTCCTTCAAGGCGGAAGCGCTGGCCGATCCGCGGCTGGAGTTCGCCAGCGTCCGCCATGTCCCCGAGCCCGATCGTGTCGACTACGTCGCGCGACTCGCTTCTGCCTGGGTGAGGCTGGGACAGAAGCCGCGCGGCGAGCGGCGGCTTGCGCTGGTGATGTCGGATTATCCCGCGCGCGGCGGCCGCACCGGCTATGCCGTCGGCCTCGATTCGGTGGAGAGCGTGGTCGAAATCCTGCGCCTGCTGCGCGACGAAGGCTACGACGTCGGCGTGAAGGAATGGCGGGCCGCCGACGTCGCCGCGTTGCTACGGCGCGAGCTTCCCTTCCTGCGCTGTGGCAAGGTGACGATCCTGCTGCAGCCCGACCGCGGATCGGGCTACCACGATACCTCGGCGGAGCCGCATCCGGCCTATGTCGCCCTCTATGCCTGGCTGCGCGAAAGCGAGAGGATCGACGCGATGATCCATCTCGGCACGCACGGCACGCTCGAATGGCTGCCCGGCAAGGCGCTGGCGCTGTCGGCGGCGTGCTGGCCGGAGACCGTGCTGGGACCGATGCCCGTGATCTATCCTTTCATCGTCAACAATCCCGGCGAGGCGGTGCAGGCCAAGCGGCGCCTCTCGGCCGTCATGATCGGCCACCTCACGCCACCGCTCAGCGCCGCCGGCCTGCATGGTGCGTTGGCCGAGATGGAAGGCATCATCGAGGAGTACGCCGCGGCGGAAGGGCTCGATCGTCGGCGCGCGAAATATCTGGAAGACGAGATCGTCGAACGGGCCTGGAGCTCCGGCCTGGCGCAGGACTGTGGGCTGGTGAAGGGCGAGGCCAATCACGCTGCGATCTCCAAGCTCGATGCGCAGCTTTGCGACATCAAGGAGCTCAGCATCCGCGACGGGCTGCATGTCTTCGGCCGAATGCCCGACGAGACGGCGCTCGCGGCGTTGATCGCGGCGACCGGCGCGGCGGAGGGAGTACGGGCTTCTGCCGGCTGCGAACGTGCGGCGCTGATCGCGGCGCTCGACGGACGGCGCGTGGCTCCCGGTCCGGCCGGCGCGCCGACACGCGGCCGTGCCGACGTGCTGCCGACGGGCCGCAACCTCACCTCGATCGATCCGCGCGCCATCCCGACGCGCACCGCCGCCGTCATCGGCGCGCGTGCCGCCGCCGAGGTCGTCCGCCGCTATCTCCAGGATCACGGCGACTATCCGCGCGCGCTCGTGATCGACCTCTGGGCCTCGGCCTCGCTGCGCACCGGCGGCGACGATCTCGCCCAGGCGCTGTTCTATCTCGGCGTGCGGCCGACGTGGGACAAGGCGTCGAGCCGCGTCACCGGCATCGAGGTGATGCCGCTGGCCACTCTCGACCGGCCCCGTATCGACGTGACGCTGCGCATCTCCGGCCTGTTCCGCGACATCTTCGAGAGCCAGATCGCGCTGTTCGATCTGGCGGTGCGGCGCGTGGCGGCGCTCGACGAGGAGGATGCGGACAATCCCCTGGCTGAAGCCGCGCGCAAGGGGCTCGACCTCGGCCGCGTGTTCGGTGGCGCGCCGGGCAGCTACGGCGCCCAGGCCGGTGACCTCGCGCTCGATGGCGTGTGGCAGACGCGCGCCGATCTCGGTGAGGCCTATCTTGCCGCCGTCACCCATTCCTACGGCGGTGTCGAGCCGATGCGCGCGGCGGGCGACGATTTCCGTGGCCGCGTGTCGGCGGCCGAGATTCTGGTGCATCCGCAGGACGACGGCGAACGCGATCTACTCGATGGCGATGGCGTCGCCGATTTCGCGGGCGGCTTCGCGGCGGCGGCCGAGCTGCTGGGCAACGATCCCGAGCTTTACCATCTCGACACCAGCAAGCCTGAGGCACCCAAGGCACGGCGCCTCGCCGAGGAGATCGCGCGCGTGGTGCGTGGCCGGCTCACCAATCCGCGCTGGATCGCGGCGATGCTGACGCACGGCCATCGCGGCGTGGCCGAGATCGCGCAGGGTGTCGATGCGCTCTACGCCTTTGCGGCGACGGCCAATGCCGTGCCGTCGCATCTGTTCGATGAGACCCATGCGGCGTTGATCGCCGACGATACGGTATTCGCGGCGATGCAAGCCGCCAATCCCGCGGCAACGACAGCCATCTCCGATCGCCTGCACGATGCCTTGGTGCGTGGGCTCTGGATCACGCGGCGCAATTCGGTGGCGACATGACCACCGCTGCTGCCTTCGAGGTGAAAGGCTGGTGCCCCGGCGCGCTCCGCCCGATGGAGAGTGGTGATGGGTTGCTGGTGCGCGTGCGGCCATGGTGCGGTGCCTTCACGCTGGAGCAGGCGGCGGGCCTTGCCGATATCGCGGGCCGGCTGGGCAATGGGCACATCGATCTCACACGCCGCGCCAATCTGCAGATTCGTGGATTGAAGGACGCGGACATGCCCGCGCTTCATGAGGCGCTGGATCGCCTGGAGCTGCTCGACCCCGATGCCAGGACCGAAGCCGCGCGCAACATCATGGTCGGCCCGCTGGCCGGTCCTGAGGCGCGCGCCTTGGCGGCGGAGCTGTCACGAGCACTGCCGCTGGATCTGCCGCCGAAGTTCGGCTGGCTGGTCGACGGCGCGCCCTTTACGATTGTCGGAGAGCGGTCGGACATCGCCCTGTGCGTCACTGATGCGGGCGTGGCCGTGCGTCGGGGAGACAGATGGCTGGGCGTGACGTCGCGCGCGCAGGCTGTCGCCATGGCGAGCGGCGCCACGCCCCTCTTCGCTCCTCTAAGTGAGGTGCCTGCAGCCGGGGCGCGACCCCCCGGCATCGCAGCGCCCTTCGGCCGTCTCGAGGCGGATCAGCTGCGCGCCCTCGTTGCGCTCGCAGGCAAGGCTGGCGCGAGCGAGATGCGTCTCTCGCCCTGGCGCGCGCTCTACTTCGATGCCGATATCGCAGGCGCGGAATCGCTCGGTCTGATCGTCGATGCCGACGACCCACTGCTGCGCATCGATGCTTGTCCGGGTGGGCCCGCCTGCCGGTCGAGCAGCGTCGACACGCGGCGCGATGCCATGCGCATCGCAGCGCGCGGCTTTGCCGGCACGGTCCATGTGTCGGGCTGCGCCAAGGGGTGCGCGCGCTCGGCGCCGGCCGATCTCGTGCTGGTGGGTGACAACGGCCGCTATGGCGTGATCCATCGTGGCACCTCACGCGACAATATCGAGCGCACGGTCGCTCCGGAAGAAATATGAGCGAACGCAGCTACATTCGCGACGGCGCGGAAATCTATCGCCGCTCCTTCGCCATCATCCGTGCCGAGTCCGACCTCGCGCGTTTCAATCCCATCGAGGAGCGCGTCGCGGTGCGTATCATCCATGCCTGCGGCATGGTCGAGATCGCAAGCGACATCGTGATGTCGCCGGCGTTCGCCGAAGCAGGCCGCGCGGCATTGCGAGCGGGCGCACCGATCTTCTGCGATTCCAAGATGGTCGCCAACGGCATCACGCGCAGCCGGCTGCCGGCCAACAACGAGGTCATCTGCACGCTCGACGATCCGTCGGTGATTGAGATCGCCCGCCTGATCGGCAACACCAGGAGTGCGGCAGCATTGGAGCTGTGGCGCGATCGCCTGCGCGGATCGGTCGTGGCCATCGGCAATGCGCCCACGGCGCTGTTCAGATTGCTCGAGCTGCTCGACGGTGCGGCGGCAGCGCCTGCCGCCGTGATCGGTCTGCCGGTCGGCTTCATCGGCGCGGCCGAGTCGAAGGAGGCGCTCGCGGCCGACGGGCGCGTGAACTACCTGATCGTGCGCGGTCGCCGGGGTGGCAGCGCCATGGCCGTGGCCGCCGTCAATGCGCTGGCAAGCGATACCGAATGACCAGCCTCGATCTCCTCGCCGGCACCGCGAGCGGCGGGACGCTCTACGGCATCGGCGTCGGGCCGGGCGACGTGCGCTATCTCACGCTGCGCGCCGCCGGCCTCGTGCGGGCGGTCGATGTGCTGGCCTACTTCGCCAAGCGCGGCATGCCGGGCCGGGCACGCACCATCGTGACGCCATTGCTCGTCGAAGGCCGCACCGAGGCGCGGCTGGAGTATCCCGTCACCGACGAGATCCCCGCCGATCATTCCGATTACCAGAGCCAGATCGGCGCCTTTTATCGCGAGTCGGCGGAACGGCTGGCGGCGCTGCTGAAGCAGGGCAAGTCGGTCGGGCTGCTGGCCGAGGGCGATCCGTTCTTCTATGGCTCGTTCATGCATATGTGGCGGCGGCTCAGCGGCGATTTCCCGGTCGAGGTCGTGCCCGGTGTGACCGGCATGTCCGGTTGCTGGACGCGGGCCAACCTGCCGATCACCTGGGGCGACGACACGCTGTCGGTGCTGCCGGGCACGTTGAGCGAGGAGACGCTGGTGGATCGGCTGCGCCGCACCGACGCTGCGGTGATCATGAAAGTCGGCCGCAACCTCGGCAAGGTGCGCCGCGCCGTCGAGGCGGCCGGCCTGCTGTCGCGCGCCGTCTATGTCGAGCGCGGCACGATGGAAGACGAGCGCATCCTGCCGCTGGCCGAATGTGAAGAGTCGCGAGGCGCCTATTTCGCCATGGTGCTGATCGCGGGCGAGGGGAGGCGGTTGTGAGCGGCTCGCTGGTCGTGGTCGGCACTGGCCCCGGCAGGCCCGAGCTGATGACGCCGGCCAGCCTGGCGGCGATCGAGCGCGCGACCGACCTCGTGGGCTACGGTCCCTATCTCGACCGCGTCACGCTGCGCGCCGATCAATGTCGGCACGCCTCGGACAATCGCGTCGAGCTGGAGCGCGCGCGTCAGGCGTTGTCGCTCGCGGCATCCGGCAGGCATGTTGCGGTTGTGTCCGGCGGCGATCCCGGCGTGTTCGCGATGGCGGCGGCAATCTTCGAGGCCGTGGAGTCAGGCGATCCGGCGTGGCGCGCGCTCGACATCAGGGTCGAGCCCGGCGTGACGGCGATGCTAGCCGCCGCGGCCGAAGTGGGTGCGCCGCTCGGCGGCGACTTCTGCGCGATCTCGCTCTCGGACAATCTCAAATCATGGGCGACCATCGAACGGCGCCTGACGGCCGCCGCTCGGGCCGACTTCGTGATCGCGCTCTACAATCCGGCGTCGAAGGCGCGGCCGCATCAGCTCGGGCAGGCGTTCGACCTTTTGCGCACGATCAAATCGGATGAGACGCCTGTGCTGTTCGTCCGCGCCGCCGGCAGCGCGGAGGCCAAGGTGGTGGCGACGACGTTGGCCGCGGCCGATGGCGCGCTGGCCGACATGCGCACGCTGGTGATCATCGGTGCCAGCACCACGCGCAGCGTCGGCCGCTGGATCTATACGCCGCGTCGTGAAGCATGAGCGAGCCACGCGACGGCGTCCTCGGGAGCGCGCACGACATGGCCGGCTGGCTTGTCGGGCCGCGCGATCATGATCACCGCCAGGCCGAGCGTGCGGGCGGCTTCGATCTTGGCGTAGGTGGCGCTGCCGCCGGAATTCTTGGAGACGACGATCTCGATCCGCTCGTCGGTGAGCAGCTTGGTCTCGGCCGCCAGGTCGAAAGGTCCGCGCGCCTGGATCAGGCAGAGATGGGGCGGCAGGGTTTGCTGCTGCGGCGGCTCGATCAGGCGGGCAAGGTAATGGTGCTGTGGCGCGGCGGCAAAGCAGTGCAGCTCCTGCCGGCCGAGGCTCAGGAACACGCGGCGCTGTGTCGAGCCGATAGCGATGGCGGCGGCCTCCGTGTCGGGCACGATCTGCCAGCGGTCGTCCGGCTCGGCCTGCCATGGCGCCCGTACGAGCGACGCGAGCGGAACGCCCGCCTCCACACAGGCGGCGACGGCATTGCGGGACATCTGGTCGGCATAGGGATGCGTCGTGTCGATCACCGCCGCGATCCGCTCCTCGCGCAGATAGCGCACCAGGCCAGCAATGCCGCCGAAGCCGCCGGTGCGGGTGGGCAACGGCTGCGGTCGCGGTTCGGTCGTGCGGCCGGCCAGCGACAAGGTCGCGTCGAACCGCGCATCGCCGGCCAGCAGCCGGGCGAGCGACGTGGCTTCGATGGTACCGCCGAGGATCAGAGTGCGAAGGGGCATGACCGTGAGGGGTGAGCGTTGGCTCTCCATCATCGGCATCGGCGAGGAGGGTGTCGATGGCCTCTCGCCGGTGGCCCGCAAGCTGATCGCAACGGCTGAGCTGGTGGTGGGCGGCAAACGCCATCTCGCCCTCGCCGCAAGCCTGATCCACGGCCGCACTCTCGCCTGGCCCAGTCCCATCGGCGATGCGCTGCCCGAGATCGAGACGCACCGTGGCCGGCCCGTCGTCGTGCTGGCGAGCGGCGATCCCTTTCACTATGGCGTCGGCGACCTTCTGATGCGGTCGATTCGCATCGAGGAGGCACTGTGCCTCCCGCACCCCTCGGCCTTCAGCCTGGCGGCGGCGCGCCTGGGCTGGTCGTTGCAGGACGTGGCGACGGTGAGCCTGCACGGCCGCGCGCTCGAAGGCATTGTGCGGCATCTCCAGGCGGGCGCGCGCATCCTTGCGCTGTCTTGGGATGGTGCGACGCCCGGCAAGCTTGCTCGGCTGCTCACCGCGCGCGGCATGGGCCAGTCATCCATGACCGTGCTGGAAGCGATGGGCGGCCCATGCGAGCGGGTCAGGCAGACATTGGCCGAGGATTGCGACTTCACCGATGTGCTGCCGCTCAACACGGTGGCGCTGGAAGTATCCGGATCGTCCTTTGTAGGGCTGACGTCGGGTCTCGACGATTCGCTATTCGAGCATGACGGCCAGCTCACCAAGCGCGAGGTGCGTGCCGTCACCCTGTCGGCGCTTGCGCCGCGCCGAGGCGAGCTGCTGTGGGATGTCGGCCTGGGCGCGGGCTCGATTGCCATCGAATGGCTGCTGAGCAGCCCGTCGCTGCGCGCCGTCGGCTTCGAGTCCGATCCCGAGCGGGCGGCGCGGGCGGCGCGCAATGCCACGTCGCTGGGGGTGCCCGAGCTCAGGGTCGTGCTGGGCCGGGCTCCCGATGCTTTCGCTGGCCAGGATGCGCCCGATGCGATCTTCCTCGGCGGTGGGCTATCCAATCCGGGACTGATCGAGGCGGCCTGGACGGCGTTGAAGCCCGGCGGCCGCATCGTCGCCAATGCGGTGTCGCTCGGGGCGGAGTCGCGGCTGATCGCGGCCTTCGAGGAGCATGGCGGCGAGCTCGTGCGTCTCGAAGTCTCCAAGGCGGGCAAGGCCGGCACCGGCAGCGTCTTCGTCTGGAGGCCGGCGGCGCCGATCGTGCAATGGCGCGCCACCAAGCCTACTGTCGCACCATGATCGTGGCTGGTGTCGGATTCCGCCGTGACGTCACGGCCGACGAGATCGAGCGTGTCGTGCGCCTGGCGCTCGACGTCTTTCGTCTGCCGGCGGAGCGACTCGAATTGGTCGCCACGGAATCGGCCAAGGCGACCGAGCCGGCCTTTGCGGAAGCGGTGCGGCGGCTTGCGGCGACGCTCGTCGCCTGCACGATCGACGATCTCGACCGCGTCGCGGGGCGGGTGCTCACGCTGTCCAAGCTGGTGCTCGAGACCAAGGGTGTGCCGTCGATTGCCGAGGCCTCGGCGCTCGTCGTCGCTGGCCGCAACGGCCGCCTGCTCGGCACGCGCGTGGCGACCGAACGCGCGACCTGCGCCATCGCCATAGGCGACGGCCGATGACGGTGCATTTCATCGGCGCCGGTCCGGGCGCGCCCGACCTGATCACGGTGCGCGGCCGCGACCTCATCGCGCGCTGCCCGGTCTGCCTCTATGCCGGCTCGCTGGTACCGCGTGCCTTGCTCGATCACTGCCCCTCGGGTGCGCGTATCGTCGATACCGCGCCGATGTCGCTCGACGAGATCGTCGTCGAATTCAAGCGCGCGACCGACGCGGGACAGGACGTGGCGCGGCTTCATTCCGGCGATCTGTCGATCTGGAGCGCGCTCGGCGAGCAGCTGCGACGCCTCGATGAGGAAGACATCGCCTACACGGTTACGCCGGGCGTTCCTTCGTTTGCCGCCGCCGCTGCGGCGCTTCGCCAGGAGCTCACACTGCCGGAAGTGACGCAATCCGTCGTGCTGACCCGTACCTCGGGCCGTGCCTCGTCGATGCCGGAGGCCGAGCAGCTGAAGGCTTTTGCCGCGACCGGCGCCACGCTCGCGGTGCATCTGTCGATCCATGCGCTCGACCAGGTCGTGGCCGAGGCGATGCCGTTCTATGGCGCGGACTGTCCGGTCGCCGTGGTCTATCGCGCGAGCTGGCCTGAGGAGCGGATCGTGCGCGGCACGCTCGGCACCATCGTGGACGAGGTCGCCAAAAGCCCGATCGATCGTACGGCGCTCATCCTCATCGGCAAGGTTCTGTCGGCGCGAGACTTCCGCGACAGCGCGCTGTACGACGCGTCCTATCAGCGTCGGTTCAGAGGCAGGACGTGAGGTTCGACAATTTCCCGGCGATGCCGGATTTTCCGCCGGGCGAGGTGTGGCTGGCCGGCGCGGGTCCCGGCGATCCGCGGCTGCTCACGCTGCTGGCGCTGCATGCCGTCTCGGCGGCCGACGACATCGTGCACGATGCGCTGGTCGATGCGCGCGTGCTCGCGCTCCGGCGTGCCGAGTCGACCCTGATCCCGGCCGGCAAACGTGGTGGCAAGCCTTCGTCCCAGCAGGGCGACATCAACCATGTGCTGATCGAGCGGGCCCGTGCCGGCCGCCGGGTGCTGCGCCTGAAGGGCGGCGATCCCTTCGTGTTCGGTCGCGGCTGGGACGAGGCGGTGGCGCTGACCGAAGCCGGCATCCGCTTCCGCGTCATTCCCGGCGTCACCTCGGGTCTCGCGGCGGCGGCGCTGGCCGGCATCCCGGCCACGACGCGCGATACCAACCACGCCATCATCTTGGCTGCCGGCCATCGCGCCGAGGACGGCAAGTCGGCGGCCGACTGGCAGGCACTGGCCAAGCTGGGTCAGCCGCTCATTCTCTATATGCCGATGGCGCAGCTCGCCGATATCGCCGCGGCCCTGATGCAAGGCGGGATGGCGGCGGACACACCGGCCGCGCTCATCCAGTCCGCCACGACGGAAGGCGAGCGCGTCGTCGAGAGCCGTCTCGGCGCGCTGGTCGAGGACGCGGCACGCGAAGGCATCGGCTCGCCTTGCATCGTCGTGATCGGCGCCATCGCCGGCCTGCGGCGCGATCTGCTGCCGTCGCTGGTGGGATGGCGATGACGTCGGGCCTGGTGGTCGCGGCCCCCCGCTCGGGCGCCGGCAAGACCACGGTGGCGTTGGGCCTCATGCGCGCTTTTACGCGTCGCGGCGTAAGCGTCCAGCCCTTCAAGGCGGGCCCGGACTATATCGACCCTGCTTTCCATCGCGCTGCGACCGGCCGGCCGAGCTTCAATCTCGACGGCTGGGCGATGGCATCGGACACGCTGTTCGCCATCGTCGGCCAACATCCCGCCGACCTCGCGGTGCTGGAAGGCGTGATGGGCCTGTTCGACGGTGTCGGCGGCAAGGGCGCAACGGCCGATCTCGCGGCGCTGCTCGGCTGGCCGGCGGTGCTGGTGCTGGACGTCAAGGGCCAGACCGAAACGGCTGCCGCCATCGCGCAGGGATGCGCCAACTATCGTCCCGACGTCGCGATCTCTGGCGTCATCCTCAATCGCGTCGCGAGCCCGCGCCATCTTGCCTTGATCGCGCCGGCGCTCGAACGCATCGGCATGCCTTTGTTCGGCGCGATCTCGCAGGACGCGCGACTCGCGATGCCGGAGCGGCACCTGGGATTGGTGCAGGCGGGCGAGACGGAAGATCTCGACCGCCGCCTCGATGGACTAGCCGATGTCGTGGAGGCGTCGGTCGATCTCGACGCCATCCGGCGAAGTGCGCGACCCGCGACGGCGGCGAGGGAGAGTGGCGTGTCGCTCGGCATCGATCCGCCAGGGCAACGGATTGCACTGGCGCAGGACCGTGCCTTCTCCTTCATGTATCCGCACCTCCTCGAGCATTGGCGGGCGGCCGGCGCCGAGATCGTGCCCTTCTCGCCGCTCGCCGATGAAGCCCCCGCCCGGGATGCCGATGCCGTCTGGCTGCCCGGCGGCTATCCCGAGCTTCATGCCGGCGCCCTGGCTGCGGCCACGCGCTTCATGACGGGCCTGCGCGAGCTCGCGGATCGTGCCGTGCCGATCCACGGCGAATGCGGGGGTTACATGGTGCTGGGAAACGGCATCGTGGATGCCGGCGGGTCACGTCATGCGATGGCAGGGCTGCTGAAGCTCGAGACCTCGTTCGCCGAGCGCCGGCTGCATCTCGGCTATCGCCGCGCACGCTTGCATGTGGATTGCTCCCTCGGGAGAGCGGGCACCGAGATTCTCGGTCACGAGTTCCACTATGCACGCACGGTCTCCATCGGCGATGCGGCGCTCGTGGATTGCCAGGATGCCGACGGCAACACGATGTCGGAGCCGGGCGCGCGACGCGGCTCGGTCAGCGGCACGTTCTTCCATGCCATCACCCGGAGCGACCCATGACTCCTCCCGTCTTCGACCAAGCCTTTCGCGCCAAGTTCCACGATCTCGTGCTGTGGCGGCGCGACGTCCGGCGCTTTCGCACCGATCCGCTCGACCCCAAGCTGCTCGACGATCTGATCGAGATCGCGACGCACGCGCCGTCGGTCGGCTTCAGCCAGCCCTGGCGTTTCGTCAAGGTCGAGTCGGCCGCCTGCCGGGCCGCCGCGATGGAGAGCTTCCTCGCGGCCAACGCCCGCGCGCTCGAAGGCTACGAGGGCGAGCATCGCACGACCTACGCCGGCCTCAAGCTCGCCGGGCTCAAGGAAGCGCCGGTGCAGCTCGCGATCTTCTGCGACGAGGAGACGACGACGGGCGGCGGTCTCGGTCGTCAGACCATGCCGGAATCGCTGCGTTATTCGGTGGTCACCGCCGTCCAGACGCTATGGCTGGCGGCGCGCGCCGAAGGGGTCGGCATGGGCTGGATCTCGATCCTCGATCCCGACATCATCACGCGCGGGCTGGCCGTTCCCGCGTCGTGGAAGCTCGTGGCTTACCTCTGCATGGGGTGGCCCGCCGAGGAGCATCTCGATCCCGAGCTCGAGCGTCATCATTGGGAAGTGCGGCACTACACTGGCGATCTGGTATTCACACGCTGAGCCTGCCGCGATCTTGACGCAATTGATACAGACTGCCAGAACGTCGGCAGTGGTTCCCGCAAGGGATCAAAAGGGAACGCGGTGAGAGTGCTTCGGCATTCGATGCCGCGGCTGCCCCCGCAACTGTAAGCGGCGAGCTGAAGACCAAAATAGCCACTGGGAACGAAAGTTTCCGGGAAGGTGGTCGGAGGCAAGGACCCGCGAGCCAGGAGACCTGCCACTAGCCGCGGTCACGCGCGAACGCATTGGGCGGGGTGTCCTGATGTAGAGTCACTCGGTGGCGTGCTCACGCTTGGGCGCGGCGCAGGTTGGCTGGAAGTTCGCGGTGACGACCGTAGTGCGCGAGTCGTCGTTTGAATCCGCTTGAGCTTTATGCCTCCGCTATAGACACGTCCGACTATGTCGCGCGCGTGGCGCCGCTCGTTCGCCTGCTCCTGCCGGCCAGCGGCGAGCTGCTCGATGTCGGCGCCGGCGGTGGCCAGCTCGGGTCGTCCCTGCAGGAGCAGGGCCTTCCGTGGACCGCCGTCGAGCCCTCGCCGACCATGCGGGCGCGGCTCGCCCGGTTGAACCCGCCGCCGCGCGTCATTGCTGCCGGCTGGCAGGACGCGGTCGTCGAGCCCGCCATGCACGACACCGTCCTCGCCGCGACCATGCCGGCGTTCTTCGATCACACCGAAGCGTTCCTCGCCCGCTGCCGCGGCTGGGCCCGTCGCGCCGTGGTGTGGGTGGTGCCGGCGCATGCCGGACCGCGCGGCCTGTGCTTCGCCGGATGCCTGCCCTTTGCCTGGCATGGTGAGGACGAGACTCCCGGCATCGACATCGTCCGCCGCGGTCTCGCAGCAGATTCACAACCCCACGAGACCGCCTTCGTCGACTGGACCTTCTCCGGTGTGGTGAAGGATCTCGACAGGCTCTCTGCCTATCTCGCCGACCGCCTCGGCTGGGCCGCGACCGACGAGCGTCGGCCGCGTCTCGCCGCGCACCTCGCGGCGCAAGCCCGGCCCGACTCCGCCGGCGTGCGGCTCGACATTCCCCGGAAATCCGCCGTTCTGATCTGGAGGCTACGATGATGCGTTCACGTTCGTGCTTTGGCGTCGCTGCGGCAGGCTTGCTGTCGGCCGCCGGTTGGGCAGGCGTTGCCCTGGCCCAATCCGCACCGGCCCAGACGCCGATTCCGAATCCGCCAGCGCAGACCATGCCGCAGGTGGTCGTCACCGCGACAGGCCGGCCCGAGGAGATGAGCCGCATCGCCGGCACCATCCAGGTGATCTCGCCGGAGAAGATCGAGCGGTCGTCGGCCAAGTCGGTGACCGACCTGCTGGCCGAGAATGCCGTCGGCTTCATGAGCGAATGGACGGCGCAGCAGACCTCGCTCAACATCCGCGGCGGCGCCACCGAAGGCCAGGGCCGCGACTATCGCAGCCAGGTGCTGGTGCTGATCAACGGCCATCGTGCCGGCACGGCAAACATCTCCAAGCTGTCGATCGCCGACGTCGAGCGCATCGAGGTCGTGCGCGGCCCCTCTTCCGTCGTCTACGGCAGCCAGAACATGGGCGGCGTGGTCAACATCATCCTGAAGACCGGCCGCACCGCGCCGGGCGGCCTGCTCGAAGCCAGCGCCGGCTCGTGGAACATGGTGCAGGGCAAGGTGCAGCAGGGCGGCGAGGTCGGGAAGATCGACTACTACGCAGGCTTCGCGTCGGGCACGCGCAACAACTACCAGGTGGGCGGCGGCCGTTTCGAGGAGAACACCGGCTGGACGCGCGTCGGCGGCACCGGGGCGCTGGGCTGGCAGATCGACGACGACAATCGCATCGACGTGACCATCCGCTCCGACGGCATCTACGACGCGGGCTTCCGCGGGTCGGGTGCCAATCTTTTCGCCTACGACACGCGCGTCAACCGCTCGTTCGACCTGACGTACAAGGCGAAAGCGCCGAACGGCCGAGGCGATCTCTTCTTCCAGACCTATTACGTGCAGGACATCGACGACCTCAACAATCCCTCGCCGCAGAGCCAGACGAACGCCGCCAGCGCCCGCACCAACGTCGATCGCAACCGCCGTCAGATCGACGTCGTCGGCACGCGCTTCCAGCCGCGCTTCAAGCCGTGGGAGACCAACGAGTTGCTGGTCGGCTTCGACTGGGAGCGCAGCTGGATCCGGTCCGAGCGCTATCGGGCCGGCGGCTTCGCCGTGGCGCAGGTGTCGCCGCAGGACAACAACCAGACCGACAATGTCTTCGCCTTCTATGCCGAGGACTCCCAGCGCTTCTTCGAGGATATCCTGACCGTCCGCGGTGGCGTGCGGCAGACCACGGGCAACGTGTCACTCGACTGGACGCCCAACGCGCCGACGCTGCTTCAGGGCAACACGAACTATCAGGCGACGACCTACTCGGCGGGCGCCACGGTCAAGGCAACCGATTGGATGAATCTCCGCGTCGGCGCGGCGAGCGGCTTCCGCGCGCCCACCGCCACCGAGCTCGGCGCCAACTTCACGACGACGCCGATCGGCACCACGATCTTCGGCAATCCCAACCTGGCGCCGGAGACCAGCCGCCAGCTCGAAGCCGGCGTCACCTTCAACTGGGGCGGCGGGCGCTTCGACACCGC
>CANIRG010000067.1 GCA_947469635.1 Rhodospirillales bacterium
CCCAGATGCTCCTTGGGCGTGACGTAGCAGAGCATCGCCGTGCCGAACCAGCCGATCATGGCGGCGCCGATGCCCGAGGTGATGTGGTCGTAGCCCGGCGCGATGTCGGTCACGAGCGGTCCCAGGGTGTAGAACGGCGCCTCGCCGCACTCCTTCAGCTGCTTGTCCATGTTGGCCTTGATCTTGTGCATGGGCACATGGCCCGGCCCCTCGATCATGACCTGGCAGCCCTTGTCCCAGGCGATCTTGGTGAGCTCGCCCAGCGTCGTCAGCTCGGCGAACTGAGCGGCATCGTTGGCATCGGCGTTGCAGCCGGGACGCAGGCCGTCGCCCAGCGAGAACGACACGTCGTACTTGCGCATGATGTCGCAAATGTCGCCGAAGTGCTCGTAGAGGAAGCTCTCGCGATGCTCGGTCAGGCACCATTGCGCCATCATCGAGCCGCCGCGGCTCACGATGCCGGTGACGCGGCTGGCGGTCAGCGGCACATGCGCGAGGCGCACGCCGGCATGGATGGTGAAATAGTCGACGCCCTGCTCGGCCTGCTCGATCAGCGTGTCGCGGAAGACCTCCCAGTTGAGCTTGGTCGGGTCGCCGCCCACCTTCTCCAGCGCCTGGTAGATCGGCACCGTGCCGATCGGCACCGGCGCGTTGCGCACGATCCATTCGCGGGTGTCGTGGATGTTGCGACCCGTCGAGAGGTCCATGACCGTGTCCGCACCCCAGCGGATCGCCCACACCATCTTCTCGACCTCTTCTTCCATCGAGGAGGAGACGGCCGAGTTGCCGATGTTGGCGTTGATCTTCACCAGGAAGTTGCGGCCGATGATCATCGGCTCGAGCTCGCCGTGGTTGATGTTGGCCGGGATGATGGCCCGGCCCATCGCGATCTCGTTGCGCACGAACTCCGGCGTGATGAAGTCGGGCAGCGAGGCGCCGAAGCTCTCGCCGTCGGCCAGCCGCTCCTTGGCCAGCTCATGGGCGTGCTTGCGGCCGAGGTTCTCGCGCGCCGCGACGTAGATCATCTCCTTGGTGATGATGCCGGCGCGCGCCCATTCGTACTGGGTGATCATCTTGCCATCGAGGCCGCGCAGCGGCCGCACGATGTTCTCGAAGGGCTTCAGCGCCGAGCTCTTCACATTGCCGTTGTCGATCGGCTGGATCGGCCGGCCGGTATATTCCTCGACCCCGCCGCGGCTTACCACCCAGGCGCGACGCGTCTGCGCCAGGCCCTTGCTCACGTCGATGGCGACCGTGGCGTCGGTGTAGGGACCGGTCGTGTCGTAGACACGGATCTTGGGTTCGGTGGCGACGCTCTGCGTGATCTCGCGCAGGGGGACGCTGATATCGAGCGCGTCGTCGGGCGTGACGTAGATCTTCTGCGAGGCCGGCAGCGGGCCGGTGGTCACCTTGGGGGTGGCGATGATGTTGTCCATGACGAGGATCTCCCGTGGTTGAGACAGACGGAGACCCGGAGTGTCGTGCAAAGGCGGCTTGTATCCGTTCCCTTCGCCGGCATGACCCGGATCAGGTTCAAAGGGTCATCACGCTGCCGAAACCTGGCTGGCGATATCTCAGCCCCCTGTCGGGGCACCCCTTGGACGCCGCCATCCTAGGCCATTTGGCCCGCAAAAGGAACCGGACCCGATGGGCAACGTTGGGAATGCGCACTCACTGAGAGGATCGACCCATGGCTGACGGAAATTCGGGCGGCAACGGCATGCTGTACTTCATCGTCGGCGCGCTCTGCGTCGTCGTCGCCGTCGGCGGCTTCATCATGTTCGGCGGCCTGGGCATGCATACGCCGAACCAGGCCAAGTCCGTGGACGTGAAGATCGAGATGCCGAAGGTCGACACGACCAAGAAGTAGGTCAGCGAAGACGGCTGAGACCGCTTGCGAGGAAGTTGAAGCACTGGCCGGGCAGGCGATAGGTCGCCACCACGGCTTGCGGCGTCGCGGTGAAAAGGAACCTCCGCCTGTCCTTCACCGCTTCGATCTCGATCTGCTGAACGACCTTGTCCTTGACCGTGCTTCGCTGGACGGCGGCATCGCCCATGCCGGTCAGGCCCTCGACCTTCTTGCCGCCGCGGTTCTCGGGAAGAAGCGCCAGAAGGATCTCCTGCCGGGCGGCGGTGACGGATTTCACCGGCTGCATCTCGAGCGTGAGCGCGAGGTCGATCTCGCCCGGTCCCGACGAAACATGCTTGAAGCCCCAGCTGCAGGTAAAGCCGCCGGCCATGGGCCCCGGCCGGGCCTTTTGATCGACCAGGGAGAGCTCGAAGACCCCCTGGTTGCGGCCGGCGCGGGCACAGAGCTCGTCGGCTTCCGCCTGATCGACGGCCGAAGCGGCCAGCGGCGCCAGCACGAACGCCATCGCCGCAGCCTGGAAGAGAGGGCGCTTCAAACGACCTTCTCGCTCCGCATCTCGGCAATTTCGGCAGGCGTGTAGCCCGCCTCGCCCAGCACCTCGTCGGTATGCTGGCCGAGCGTGGCCGGCGGACGATCGACCGAGCCGCCGCCATGCTCCAGCCGGAAGCCCGAGCCGATAACCCTGATCGGGCCGTGCTCGGTCTGGACGTCCTGCAGCACCGTGCGGTGCTGGAACAGGTCGAGCTGCGCCGTCTCGGGGATCGAGAGCACACGGCCGGCGGGGATATCGTCCTTGGCGAAGCGCTCGACCCATTGCGCGGAGGTCTGCTGCTTCAGCACCTCCTCGATGATGTCGTGCAGCGCCTTGGTATTGTCGATGCGCGTGGGCCAATTGACGAAACGCGGATCGGTCAGAGCCTCCTCGCGGCCGACGGTCTTCATCAGGCGCTGGAACTGCGGCTCGGTCATCACCGCCAGCACGATCCAGCCGTCCTTGGTCTTGTAGAGGTCGCCGGTCGGCTTGCGCGTCACCGACAGGTTGGCGCTCTGGCCGTGCACGCGGCCGGTCATCATGTGCTCAGTGAACTGCTGGGCGAGATAGCCCATCACCGCGTCGATCATGGCGACGTCGACGAGCTGGCCCTTGCCGGTATGGGTGCGCTGGTAGAGCGCCGAGGCGACACCGAAGGCCGCTGTCGCGCCCGACATCACGTCGGCGCCGGCGAAGCCCACGCGCGTGGGACCATTGGCCTCGAAACCGGTGATGGACATCAGGCCGGACATCGCCTGGATCATGCCGTCGAAGGCTGCCGTCTTGGCCAGCGGGCCGACCTGGCCGAAGCCCGAGACGGCGCAGTAGATCAGCTTCGGATTGAGGACACGCAAGGTCTCGTAGCCGAGGCCGAGATTGGCCATGACGCCGGGCCGGAAATTCTCGATGACAACGTCGGCCTTCTCGATCAGCCGCTTGATGGCCTCGATCGCCTTGGGCTTTTTGAGGTCGAGCGTGATCGAGCGCTTGCCTGAATTGACCGCGACCCAGGGCGCGGCGAGCCCGCGCTTCTCCCAGTCGTTGGAACGGTTGCCGAAGCGCATGTCGTCGCCCTCGCGCGATTCGACCTTGATCACGTCGGCGCCCAGCAGGGCGAGCTGATAGGAGCCGTAAGGCCCCGCCAGCACGCGCGTGAAATCGACGACGTTTACGCCGGTGAAGGGTTTGCTCATTTCAATCCTAGGCGACGCCCGCCTGCTTGCGCTGGTTGAGCGCGATCTGCTTCACCTTGTCGAACTCGGCGCGCTTCTTGGCGACCTCTTCGGCCGGCATGCGTTCGAGGTTGTTGTAGTCGCGCTTCCAGTCGGCATCCTCGTTCCAGCGCAGCGGCGACTGCACCGTGGTGCGCGGGCCGATGGCGCTCTCGAAGACCTTGAGCGCAAGGTCGAGCGTGAAGGCCTGCGTGTCCGGCTCGTGCGGCCTGCCGGCGGAATTGCCGAGCGGGAAGTCGCTGAACAGGAAGCGCGGTACGCCTGTCCATTCGACGATGTCCTTGGCCGCTCCCATCACCATCGTGGGGATGCCGTTCCGTTCGAGATATCGTGCGACCAGACTCACGGTCTGGTGACAGACGGGTCATGTAGGGACGAGCAGGGCCGCGTCGACCTGGTCCTGCCGGCAGCGCGCGAGGATTTCCGGCGCATCGGTCTCCAGCGTCACGCGCTGGCTGCGGTTGGTCGGCGCGCCGTGGAAGCGCGCAGCGAGCTTGAAACGCCCTTGCGCGGCGAACTCGCGCATCACCGGCAGCGGGAACCAGGTGTTGGGATCCTTGGCCGTGGTGTGCTTGCGGTCGTAGCCGATGTGGGAGATGCGCGTGTCGTGGTCGACCGAAGTGTCACCCGAAAAGACGGAATAGAACTTGGCCGCCGCGTTGTAGGCCGCGCCCGGTCCCTGGTCGCCCTTGTCGGGCTGGTAGGGCGCCGCCGTGGTGATGAGCGCGAGCGTGCTGTCCTTCAGCGGCTTGCTCAATGGCTGGAATGGCGCATCGACATAGTGCGCCCAGCGGTAGGGATTGTCGTAGCCCAGCGCCAGGTAGTACTCGCGCGTGCGACGCATATAGTCGATCGGCGCGTCGTACTCCGGCGCGAAATTCATGGTATCGGTCATGGGCCAAGCGTGGGACGGCGCGAGGCCAGAGTCAAACTAACCGGCAATGACATTTTCTCTGCCGACCCGTAGCTTCCCTGCAGGTTTGGGGGGATGCAGATTTGACAGGATTGACCCGTCGCGCGGCTTTGGGCGGCGCGGCCGTGCTCGCGGCAGGCCCTGCGCGCGCGGAGGACAAGCCGCTGCGCCTCGTGCTCGGCCTTCCGGCCGGGGCGAGCAGCGACACGGTGACCAGGCTGCTCGCCGAGAAGATGCGCGTGTCGCTCGGCCGGCCCGTCGTGGTCGAAAACAAGACGGGTGCCGGCGGCATCGTGGCCAATCTTGCGGTGAAGGCGGCAGCGCCCGACGGCAACACGCTCCTCATGACGCCGCTCGCCAACATGGTGGCCTTCCCGCATTCCTACGCGAAGCTCGACTACGATCCCTTCAGGGATTACGTGCCCGTGGCCCACCTCGCCTCGTTTCAGCTGGCCTTCGGCACGGGCCCGAACGTGCCCGCCAGAACGCTCGTCGAGTATGTGACCCTGGCCAAGACCGGCGGCACCTACGGCAATTTCGCCTCGCCTTCCGCCGGCAGCCTGCCGCATTTCTTCGGCCTGCTGTTCGCTGCAAAGGCCGGCTTCCCGCTCACCCACGTGCCGTACAAGGGCGGCGCCAGCGTGTTGCAGGCGCTGATGTCGGGCGAGATACCGGCCGCGGTGCTGCCGATCAGCGACCTCGGCACGCTGGTGCAATCCGGCAAGGGCCGCATCCTCGCCACCGCCGGTGCCGAGCGTTCGCCCCACTATCCGGACGTACCGACCTTCAGGGAGAGCGGCTACGATATCGAAGGCTCGGCCTGGTACGGTCTGTTCGCACCAGCCGGCACGCCCAAGGCGATCGTCGACACGCTCGCCCGCGCCGCGACCGACGCCATGCATCGGCCCGACCTCAAGGAACGCATCGAACCGCTGGGCCTCGAGGCCACCGGCCTGGGGGCTGCTGAAATGGCCACGATCCTGCGGGCCGACTACGACAAATGGGGACCGGTCATCCGCGCTTCGGGCTTCAAGGCAGACTGAGGCCCGCTCAAAGCCGGCGGCTGTCGTAGGCCCATTGCAACAGAGCCTGGCGCTGGCGGCGGCGGCAGGAGAGGTCGCCGGGCTCGCAATTGCGGCGCACCTGGGCCGCGTGGCGGACGAACGCCTTCCAGCGCCCGATCTGCCGCCGGTCCTCCTCCAGCAGCCGCCTGCCCATGTAGTAGCGGCAGTACCACTGGAACCAGCCCCGTGGATCGTCGGGATGGATCCAGCCCTTGGCCTTCCATACCGACAGAGGCTGGCTGGCATCGACGCGGAAGAAGTTCAACGAAATGTCTCGCCCCGCAGGCGAGAGTCGAGCGTTGCGGAACCAGGTCGCAGGAAACTCGGCCCGCCCATCGGTCATGTATTTCCCGCCGAAGACGCCGAGCTCCAGCATTTCGGCCGGCGTGAGTTCGGGCTTGAAGCCGGGATCGAAGTCGCGGCCGGTCGGCGCCACCAATTCGTAGCGATAGCCGGATTGCATCAGGTCGTTGACGACGACGGATCTGCTTTCCTCCCTGCGCGTCACGCGGGGAGGTGGCGCCGTCATACGGCGACGGAGGGGTCAAAGGCTTCATTTGGCGCCTCTGACCCCTCCACCCTCGTATGACGAGGGCACCTCCCCTTCGCAGGGTCCGCGAAGGGAAGGAAAGGCAAGATCACCCTAAACACCGAGCAGGCTGAGATCCGGCCGGCCGCCGCGCACCGGCGGGCACCAGTAATAGCCGCCCGTCACCGGCCGCGAGAAGGTGAACAGCGCGTCGGAGATGCCGTCCTCATCGAGGCCCGCCATGCGGCGCATCATGACCTCGAACGTGTCGAGGGTGGCCACATAGGAGATGAACTCCAGCCCCATCTGCGACCCGAAGACAAAGGGCATGGAGCGGCGGACCATGAAGGCCGGCGGGTCGAAATCCTCCTGGGTGCTGCGCTTGACGTGCGAGCTCCTGGGCGCGTGCGGGATTTCCTCGTTGGTGCCCTGGCGCCGGCCGATCACGGCGTCGCGCCGGGCCGGCGTCATGCGGCCGAAATGGGCGAGATCGTGCACCCAGCGCTGCACGGCGACGAAGCTCGAGCCGGCCAGCGGTCCGTCGGCGACCACCGCGGCGGCGGCGGCCTTGCGGCCCTTGGGATTCTCCGTGCCGTCCTCGAAGCCGGTGAGATCCCGGCCGGTGTCGTAGATGAAGGTCGGCATCGAATCGACCTGCATGAAGTGCGGCATCACCAGCAGGTTGACGCGCTGGAGGATGTCGAACACGGCGCCTGGGCTGGGCGCCGTCAGCATCATCCACAGCGACTGCTGGGTCGACGGCACGCCGGCGCCCGGCGCCGACATGGCCGGAAAGGTTCGCAGGCCGGGAAGCGATCGGCCGACCTTGCGGGTCAGCGGCTCGCCGATCGCAAGCGTGCCCCAGCTCGCGTCAAAATCGCGCGCCAGGCGCTTCAGCGCCTTGTCCGGCTCGCACAAGGGCGCGAGCGCGAAGCTCAACGACAGGCCGCACTGAAAGGGTTTGGCGAGGATGTAGGGCTGGGCAGTCGGGACAGGCATCGTGCACAGACCTAGCCGACCGCTGCGGCGGATGACAAGGGCGCGGGCGGGCCCTAGGGTCGCATCCACTTGGGGGAAGCTATGATCAATCTCGGCCGTCGTGCCGCGATCCGCGCAGGCATGTGCGCAGGTCTGGGAAGTGCCTTCGCTACTGGCCGTGCTTCGGCACAGGCCTGGCCCGGCAAGCCGATCCGCTTCCTCGTTCCTTACCCCGTCGGCGGTATCGTCGACATCGTGGCCCGCGCCGTGGCCGAGCCCATGGCAGCCGAGCTCGGCCAGCCGATCGTGGTCGACCCGCGGCCCGGCGCCAACTCCACGCTCGCCACCGCCATGGTCCCCCAGGCGCCGGCCGACGGCTACAGCTGGGTGATCGCCACCCTCAGCCATGTCGTGGTGCCGCATCTGCAGAGCGTGCCCTACGATGCGCTGAAGGATTTTCAGGGCGTGGCGCTGGTCGCGGTCGCGACCTCGGTGGCGACCGTGAACGCCGACCTGCCGGTGAAGAGCCTGAAGGAGCTGGTCGACTACGGCCGGGCCAATCCGGGCAAGCTGAACTACCTCAATCCCGGAAACGGCTCGTCGATCCATCTCGCGGCCGAGCTGCTGAAGAACCATTCGAGGTTCGACATGACTTCGGTGCCCTACCGCGGCATCCCGCCGGGCATGCCCGACCTGCTCGAGGGTCGCCTGCAGGTGGGCCTGCTGCCGGGGCCGCTCGCCCTGCCGCACATCCAGTCGGGCAAGCTGCGCGCGCTCGCCTTCCTCGGCGACCGGCGCAGCAAGGTGCTGCCCGACGTGCCAACCTTCACCGAGGCAGGCTTCGGCGAGGCCCAGGTGATGAGCTGGTACACGATCGCCGTGAAAGCCGGCACACCGCCCGAGATCGTGGCGCGCATCCATGCGGCGGCGGCCAAGGTAACAGCCGCGGCCGAGACACGGGAACGGCTGGACAGGGCCTCGTGCGAGGTGCCTGCGCCACGCTCTCCGGCCGAGGTGCAGGCGCTCTACGCCGCCGATTTCACGCGCTACGGCAAGCTGGTGAAGGACGCCGGCATCAAGGGCGACAGCTAGAGTGAGCCCGGAATGAGCCTGTCCGCATCCGGCGTTCCGGAGCGCCGTCCGTCGCCTGGCCCTTGGGTGCCCGTCACCTGGACGATCATCGTCGTCTGCAGCGTGGTGGCGGTGCTGCAGCTTTTCGACACCTACGACGATTTGACCGCCGAGTTCGGCGCCCATCCCGCTCTGGTCGCCTTCGACCTGCTCCCCTTCGGCATGGACACGCCGCATGTGGCGCTCAGCCTCGTGTCGTCGCTGTTCCTGCATAGCGGCGTCGCCTATGGCTTCGTGGCGATGCTGTTCCTGCACGGTTTCGGCCGATCCGTCGAAAGGGTGATGGGATCGTGGCGCTACGCGATCTTCTACCTCCTGTGCGGGATCGCCGGCGGCCTGGTCCACGGCCTGGCCAATGCCTGGTCCTCCATTCCCCTGGTCGGTGCAAGCGGTGCGGTGTCGGGTGTGATCGCCGCGCACACGCTGCTGCTGCCGTGGTCCGACATCCGCTCCATAGGCAGAAAGCTGGCCATGCCCGCCTGGCTCTGCACCGGCGTCTGGTTCGCCATGGTGGCGGTGTCGGGCATGGGCGGCTGGTACGGCTTCGCCCTGCTCTCCTGCCTGGGCGGCGCCGCCGCCGGCACGATGCTGGCGCCGCTGTTCTGCCGGCCCGGCACGCTCCTGCTCGCGCGGCCGCTCGACGATCCCGAGCATGCCGATGCCTATGGCGATGGCTATGGCGTGCCGGTGAAGGTGAAGGTGTTTCTTGCCCTCCTTCCGGTGGTCGCGCTGGGCGTCTGGCTGGCGGGCATCGATTCCCTCTCCGACAAGGACACCAAGGCGATCGGCCAGGAATCGGTCGCCCTGGCCCGGCTCTACGGCGAGGGTGTGCCGTTGCGGCCCGACAGCGCGCTGGAGCTCTATCGCCAGGCCGCCAAGGACGCGCCGGGCGTGGCCGCCCGCCTGGGCAAGCTCCTGCTGGCCGGCCGGCGCGTGCCCAAGGACGAGGTCGAGGCGATGAAATGGCTGGGCCGCGCCGCCGAGCAGAAGCACGCCGACGGGCTGGAGCTCTTCGGCATGGCCCTGGTCAAAGGCGAAGGCGTGCCGCGCGATCCCCAGCGCGGCGTGGCGATGCTGCAGGAGCTGACCCTCCAAGGCTATGCCGCGGGCGACCTGCAGCTCGGCCTTATCTCCGAACAGGGCATCGGTGGCGCCGTCGTCAATCTCGAGAGCGCCAACCGGTATTACCGCCTGGCGTGCGAGAACAACGGCTGGCGGGCCGCGCTGCGGCGCGGCAAGGAGGTCGGATGCTACCGCTGGGCAATGCTGCTGTTCGGCGGTCGCGGCGCGGCCAAGGATCTCGACAAGGCGCGCCAGTTGCTGGAAATCGCCGCGGCGGATCGCGTGCCCGAGGCCCAGAACGCATTGGGGCTGCTGCTGTCCACGGGCGATCCGGAGAGCCTGGATATCGCGGCCGCGCCCGGCCAGGACGACAGGCGGGCGCACGAGCTCTTCGAGCAGGCCGCCAAATCGGGCAATGCCGATGCCATGTACAATTTCGCCCGCCTGAGCGAACAGCGCCGCAATAGCCCGAAGGCCCTGCCGCGCGAGGACATCCGCTACTGGTACGATCGCAGCGCCACGGCGGGCAATGCGCGGGCGAAGGCTGCATTGGAACAGCTCAAATGACGCCGTCGTGAGGCCGCTGACGGTGCAGCCATAGTGCGGCCCAACTTTCCCGCGCTATATAGATGGAGACCAACAGCGACAGGGGCGCTCGGCATGGCGATAGGACGGCGCGGCGTACTGGCGGGCGGCACGGCCTTATGGGTCGGCGCTCCGGCGATCCTGCGGGCCCAGGCCCCGTCCAAGGTCAATGTCAGCCATGGCTTCGCCATGCACGGCGCACCGAAATATCCGGCCGACTCAGGCCCTCCGGAATTCCTCAATCCCAATGCGCCCAAGGGCGGAAGCGTGCGGTTCGGCGCCCGCGGCACGTTCGATTCGCTGCATCCCTTCATCGTCAAGAGCGTGCCGGCCGCAGGCATCACTTCGATCTGGGACACGCTGTGCTGGGCGTCGCGCGACGAGGCCTCGACCGAGTACGGGCTGATCGCCGAGACGATGGAATGGCCGGACGACCGGTCGTGGGTGGCCTTCACCCTGCGCCCGCAGGCCAAGTGGCATGACGGCAGCCCGATCACGGTCGAGGACGTGATCTTCACCTTCGATATCCTGAAGGCCAAGGGCGCGCCGAACTACGCCTTCTATTATCACGACGTGCTCAAGGCCGAGAAGGTGGGCGAGCGCAAGGTGCTGTTCACCTTCCGCGACAACACCAACAAGGAGCTGCCGCTGATCCTGGGCCAGCTCCAGATCCTGCCGTCCAAATGGTGGGCGACGCGCGACTTCGA
The DNA here is from genome assembly GCA_947469635.1 of Rhodospirillales bacterium. Taxonomy (GTDB): domain Bacteria; phylum Pseudomonadota; class Alphaproteobacteria; order Reyranellales; family Reyranellaceae; genus Reyranella. Next base: position 10,604 of record CANIRG010000067.1, read on the forward strand.
GAAGGTCTCGCTCGAGATACCGCTCGGCAGCGGCCCCTACCGCGTCGACACGGTCGATGCCGGCCGCTCGATCTCCTACCGGCGCTTTCCCGACTGGTGGGGCAAGGACCTCTGGATGAACCGCGGGCGCAGCAACTTCGAGGTCATGCGCTACGAATACTACCGCGACGCCACCGTGATGCTCGAGGCCTTCAAGGCCGGCGAGATCGACATCCGTCAGGAGAACGTGGCGCGCAACTGGGCCACCGCCTACGACGTGCCGCCGGTGCGCGACGGGCGCATCCAGCGCGCCGAGATCAAGCACGAGCTGCCGACCGGCATGCAGTGCTTCGCCTTCAACACGCGCCGCGACCATTTCAAGGACCGCCGCGTGCGCGAGGCGATCGGCGCGATGTTCGACTTCGAATGGAGCAACAAGAACCTGTTCTACGGGCTCTACAGGCGCAACGTGTCGTTCTTCGGCAACTCCGAGCTCGCCTCCTCCGGCCTGCCCTCGCCCGCCGAGCTCAAGTATCTCGAGCCGCTGCGCGGCAAGATTCCCGACGACGTCTTCACCAAGGAGTTCAAGCTGCCGGTGACCGACGGCACCGGCAATGTCCGCGAGCAGGCGCGCCGGGCGCTGTCGCTGCTCAAGGAGGCCGGCTGGGAGGTCAAGGACGGCAAGATGACCGAGACGAAGACGGGCAAGAAGCTCGCCTTCGAGATGCTGCTGAACGACGCCAGCTTCGAGCGCATCGCGCTGCCCTTCAAGCAGAACCTCGAACGCATCGGCATCGACATGAACGTGCGCACCGTCGACACCGCGCAGTTCAAGCGCCGGGAGGACGACTTCGACTTCGAGATGATGGTCGACAGCTTCGGCCAGTCGCTGTCGCCGGGCAACGAGCAGCGCGACTTCTGGGGCTCGAAGGCGGCCGAAACCATCGGCAGCCGCAATACGCTCGGCATCAAGGACCCTGCGATCGACAGCCTGATCGACCAGTTGATCGCCGCCCCCGACCGCGACACGCTGATCGCCGTCACGCGGGCGCTCGACCGTGTCCTGCTATGGAACCATTTCGTGGTGCCGAGCTGGCACAGCAACACCGCTTACGTCGCCTACTGGAACCGCTTCACGCGGCCGGAGAAGAGCGCGCGCTACGCGCCGGTGGCGATCGACACCTGGTGGGTCGACGAGGCCAAGGACCGCACCTTGCAACGCGGCGAAAGGAAGTAGGCGCAGCGCCAGATGCTGTCCTACATCCTGCGACGCCTGATGCTGGTGGTGCCGACGCTGATCGGCATCATGGTGATCAATTTCTTCATCATCCAGGCAGCGCCCGGCGGCCCCGTCGAGCAGATGCTGGCGCAGATCCAGGGCACCGCGGTCGACGCCACCGAGCGCTTCTCGGGCAGCTCGAGCGGCGGCGAGACGCTGCGCAAGTCCACCACCGACACGTCGGGAGGGGGCGCCGGCGCCTACCGCGGCGCGCGCGGCCTGCCGCGCGAGCTGATCGAGCGCATCGAGAAGATGTACGGCTTCGACAAGCCGGTCCACGAGCGCTTCCTGCTGATGATGAGGAACTACCTCGTGCTCGACTTCGGCGAGAGCTTCTTCCGCAACCGGCGCGTGGTCGACCTCGTCATCGAGAAGCTGCCGGTGTCGATCTCGCTCGGCCTGTGGACCACGCTGCTGATCTATTTCGTCTCGATCCCGCTCGGCATCGCCAAGGCGGTGCGCGACGGATCGCGTTTCGACGTGTCGACGTCGAGCATCCTGATCGTGCTCAACGCCATCCCGGGATTCCTCTTCGCGCTGCTGCTGGTCGTGCTGTTCGCGGGCGGCAGCTACTTCAAGTGGTTCCCGCTGCGCGGCCTGGTCTCCGACAACTGGAGCTCGCTCGGCCCGCTCGACAAGGTGGCGGATTATTTCTGGCACATGGCGCTGCCGATCGGCGCCATGGTGATCGGCGGCTTCGCCACCCTCACCTTCCTCACCAAGAACTCGTTCCTCGAGGAGATCAACAAGCAGTACGTGCTGACGGCCCGCGCCAAGGGCCTGGCCGAGCGGCGGGTGCTCTACGGCCACGTCTTCCGCAACGCCATGCTGATCGTGATCGCGGGCTTCCCCGCCGCCTTCCTCGCCGTGCTGTTCACCGGCTCGCTGCTGATCGAGGTGATCTTCTCGCTCGACGGCATCGGCCTGCTGGGCTTCGAGGCCACGATCAACCGCGACTATCCCGTCATGTTCGGGACGCTCTACTTCTTCGGCCTGATCGGGCTGATCATGGGGATCGTGGGCGACCTCATGTACATGATCGTCGACCCGCGCATCGACTTCGAGGCGCGCGCCTGATGAGCCCGCTGAACCGCCGGCGCCTCGCCAGCTTCCGTGCCAGCCGGCGCGGCATGGTCTCGCTGGTCCTGTTCGCCATCCTGTTCTTCGTCTCGCTGTTCGCCGAGCTGCTCGCCAACAGCCGGCCGATCCTGATCCGCTACGACGGCGCCTTCTACTCGCCGATCCTTCGCGACTATCCCGAGACGGCGTTCGGCGGCGAGTTTCCCACCAACGCCGTCTACACCGACGAGGAGCTGCTGAAGACGATCCAGGCCAAGGGCTGGGTCCTGTGGCCGCCGATCCCCTACAGCTTCGACACGGTGATGAAGGGCGAGGAGCGCAAGACGCTGCTGCCGCCCTCCTCGGCGCACTGGCTGGGCACCGACGACCTGGCGCGCGACGTGACGGCGCGGCTGATCTACGGCTTCCGTATCTCGGTGCTGTTCGGCCTCGCGCTCACCATCCTCAGCACCATCATCGGCATCGCCGCCGGCGCGGTGCAGGGCTATTTCGGCGGCTGGGTCGACCTCCTGTTCCAGCGCTTCCTCGAGATCTGGTCGAGCATGCCCACGCTCTACCTGCTGATCATCCTGGCCGGCTTCATCCAGCCCGGCTTCTGGGTGCTGCTGGTCATCATGCTGCTGTTCAGCTGGATGTCGCTGGTGGGCGTGGTGCGCGCCGAGTTCCTGCGCGGGCGCAACTTCGACTATGTCCGCGCCGCCCGCGCCCTCGGCATGGTCGACGCGCGCATCATGTTCAGGCACATCCTGCCCAACGCCATGACCGCAAGCCTCACCTACCTGCCCTTCATCCTGGCGGGCTCCGTGACCACGCTGACCTCGCTCGACTTCCTGGGCTTCGGCCTGCCGGTGGGCTCGCCGTCGCTGGGCGAGCTGCTGCTGCAGGGCAAGAACAACCTCAATGCGCCATGGCTTGCCTTCACCGGCTTCGCCATCATCGCCCTCATGATGTCCCTGCTGGTGTTCATCGGCGAGGCGGTGCGCGCCGCCTTCGATCCGCGCAAGGTGCTGGCATGAGCGAGCCCGCGCTGCTGCCCACGCTTCTGGAAGTCCGCGACCTCTCCGTCACCTTCGGCAAGGGCCCCACGGCCGTGGCCGCGGTCAAGGGCGTGAGCTTCGACATCGCCCGCGGCGAGACACTGGCGCTGGTGGGCGAATCGGGCTCCGGGAAGTCGGTGACGGCGCTGTCGGTGCTGCAGCTCCTGCCCTATCCGACGGCCCGCCATCCCACGGGATCGATCCGCTTCCAGGGAACCGAGCTGGTGGGCGCGCCGTCGCGCGAGCTCCTGAAGGTGCGCGGCAATCGCGTGTCGATGATCTTCCAGGAGCCGATGACCAGCCTCAATCCGCTGCACACGATCGAGCGGCAGATCAACGAGGTGCTGATCGTCCATCGCGGCCTCACGCACGACGCCGCCCGCCGGCGCACGCTGGAACTGTTGCAACAGGTCGGCATCCCGGAGGCCGCCAACCGGCTCGACGCCTATCCGCACCAGCTTTCGGGCGGCCAGCGCCAGCGCGTGATGATCGCCATGGCGCTCGCCAACGAGCCCGACCTGCTGATCGCCGACGAGCCGACCACGGCGCTCGACGTCACCATCCAGGCGCAGATCCTGAAGCTGCTCAAGAGCCTGCAGGCGCGCTACGGCATGGCCCTGCTGTTCATCACCCACGACCTCGGCATCGTGCGCAAGATGGCCGACCGCGTCTGCGTGATGACCAAGGGCGAGATCGTCGAGCAGGGACCGGTCGACGACGTGTTCGACCGCCCGCAACATCCCTACACGCAGCATCTCCTGTCGGCCGAGCCCAAGGGCCGCCCGGCCGCCGCCGATCCCGCCTCGCCCGAGATCCTGCGCCTCGACGATCTCAAGGTGCATTTCCCGATAAAGCGCGGCCTGCTGCGCCGGACCGTGGGCCATGTGAAGGCGGTGGATGGCGTCAGCATCGCCCTGAAGGAAGGCCACACGATCGGCCTGGTGGGCGAATCAGGCTCGGGCAAGACCACGCTGGGCCTCGCCCTCCTGCGGCTGGAGCGCAGCCAGGGCGGCATCCACTTCGACGGGCAGGACTTGCAGGCGCTGAGCCAGCGCGAGCTGCGACCGCTCAGGCGCCAGATGCAGATCGTGTTCCAGGACCCCTACAGCTCGCTCAGCCCGCGCATGTCGGTGGGCGAGATCGTGGGCGAGGGGCTCGAGGTCCACAAGATCGGCAACAACGCCGAGCGCACGACGATGATCGATGCGGCGCTGCGCGAGGTCGGGCTCGACCCGGCGGTGCGCGAGCGCTATCCGCACGAATTCTCCGGCGGCCAGCGGCAACGCATCGCCATTGCCCGCGCGCTTGTCCTGAAGCCGCGCTTCATGGTGCTGGACGAGCCGACCTCGGCGCTCGACATGAGCGTGCAGGCCCAGATCGTCGACCTGCTGCGCGACCTGCAGGCGCGCCACAAGCTCGCCTATCTCTTCATCAGCCATGACCTCAAGGTGGTGCGCGCGCTGGCCGACGAGGTCGTGGTGCTGCGCCATGGTCAGGTGGTCGAGCGCGGCCCCGCGCAGCAGGTCTTCTCGCAGCCGCAGACGCCCTACACCAAGGCGCTGATCGCGGCCGCCTTCAACCTCGAGGCGATTGGCGCGGATGCCGGTGCGGTTGCGACCTAGCACACGGTTTGCTTAAGACTCTTCTCCACCCGCCCCGACAAGACGAGGACCTCATGGCCGGCGCCATCGCCTATATCAGCCGCGACACCGACGGCCTGCACTGGAAGAAGATCTTCGAGACGGCCTTCGGCCCGATCGACTTCCGCACGGTGAAGGAAGGTCTCGGCAACACCGACGATATCGAGATCGCGCTCGCCTGGAAGCCGGCGCCCGGGCTGCTGGCCACCTTCAAGAACCTCAAGATGATCGTGTCGCTCGGCATGGGCGTCGATCATCTGCTGATCGACGAGAAGCTGCCGGCCGGCGTGCCGATCACCCGCATCATGGACGACGGGCTGATCGGCCAGATGAGCGAATACGCGATCTTCTTCGCGCTGCGGCATCACCGTGACATCGAGAAGTACGCCGCTTCGCAGCGCGCCGGCACGTGGAAGCCGGAAAAATTCGTCGACACGATCGACCGCCGCATCGGCGTGATGGGCCTGGGCACGATTGGCCAGGACACCGCAGGGAAGTTCGTGGCCCTGGGCGTTCCCACCGCCGGCTGGAGCCGCACGCAGAAGACCCTGCCCGGCGTCGAGACCTTCCACGGCGCCGATGGGCTGGCCAGGTTCCTCGCGCGCACCGACATACTGGTGAACGTCCTGCCGCTCACCCGCGAGACCCGCGGCATCCTCGATGCCAAGCTCTTCGCCGCCCTGCCCAAGGGCGCCTATGTCATCAACATGGGCCGCGGCGGCCATGTCGTCGACGACGACCTGCTCGCAGCCCTCGAGTCGGAGCAAATCAGCGGCGCCGCGCTCGACGTCTTCAACACCGAGCCCCTGCCGGCCGGGCACGCCTACTGGGCGCACCCCAGGGTGCAGGTGACGCCGCACGTCGCCGGCTCCACCAATCCGCGCACCGCCTCGCCCGGCGTTGTCGAGAACATCAAGCGGGTGCGCTCGGGCCAACCGCTGCTCAACACGGTCGACGCGAAGTCGGGCTATTAGACTCTCATGCGTCGACCTTCGACGCGGCCTTGATGTTCGATCGCTTGATGCGGTCGAGGTTGGCGCCCTCGACGCGCACCAGCTTGGTGAGCGTGTCGCGCTTGGGCGAATGGACGACGCCCACGTCGTAGAAGTGCGAATCGCCCGGACGCAGCACGTAGGTCTTCTCCGGCTCGACGAGCGACGGCGAGGTGCCGTCGCCCTTGCGGACGATGCGCCAGTCGGTCATCTCGGTGTCGCCGACCGCGAGGCCATAGATCGCCCAGCTCGAGCCGTGGTCGTGCGGCTCGCCGTGCGCCGGCTTCGGATAGACATGGCCGCAGATGCAGAAGCCCAGCTCGGGATCCTCGTAGAGCACCTTGCGCGGCTTGCACTTTTCCTGCGTCAGGTGCTCGGCGACGAAGTCCTTGTCGAGCAGCACCTTCGACACGAGCTTGCACACGGCTTCCTTGCCGCCGGCGCCGGAGTCCGCCTTCAGGGCGGCACGGATATCGTCACTGAGCTGTTCGAGCGTGTAGGTCATTTCTTTACCCTCCTCTCGCCAATTCGATTCTCGATCGTGGTGAAGATAGCACGTGCGGCCTGCGCTTCGCCGCCCTCGGGACGGCCGGGCCGGCTGGCATTGTTCCAGGCCATCATGTCGAAATGCGCCCACGGCACGTCGGCCGGCACGAACTCCTGCAGATAGAGCGCCGCCGTGATGGCGCCGCCGAAGGGTACGCCCGGCGCATTGTTGATGTCGGCCACCTTGCTGTCGAGGAGGCGGCGATAGCCCGCGAACAGCGGCATGCGCCACATCGGGTCGGTGACGTCGCGGCCGGCCGCCAGCAGCTGGTCGGCCAGCGTGTCGTCGTTGCAGAACAGCGCCGGCAGGTCGGTGCCCAGCGCCACGCGGGCCGCACCCGTCAACGTCGCGCAATCCACCATCATGGTGGGCTTCTCGGACGCGCCTTCGTGCAGCGCGTCGCACAGGATCAGGCGGCCCTCGGCGTCGGTGTTGCCGATTTCGACGCTGATGCCCTTGCGCGTCGGAACGACGTCGAGCGGCCGGAAGGCATTGCCCGACACGCTGTTCTCGACGGCCGGCACCAGCACGCGCAGACGTACGCGCAGGCCGGTCGCCATCACCATGGCGGCCACGGCGAGCACTGTCGCGGCACCGCCCATGTCCTTCTTCATGTTGAGCATGCCGGCCGCCGGCTTGAGATCGAGCCCGCCGGTGTCGAAGCACACGCCCTTGCCGACCAGCGTCACCTTGGGATCGCTTGCGCGGCCCCAGGTGAGGTCGATCAGCCGCGGCGCGCGCGTGCTGGCGCGGCCGACGGCATGGACCATCGGATAGTTCTTCTTCAGGAGATCGTCGCCGACGATGACGCTGCACTTGGCCTTGTGCGTCTTGGCCAATGCCTGCGCCGCGGCGGCCAGCTCGGCCGGCCCCATGTCGGACGACGGCGTGGTGATGAGATCGCGCGCCATGCAGATCGCCTCGATCATGGCGGTCGCGCGCTTCTTGTCGGCGCCCTTGGGCCAGACGAAAGTCGGTCCCGGTTTGGCCTTGCGGGCCCGGTAGCGTTCGAAGCGCCAGGCGCCGAGGCCGATGGCGACGGCCGCGTCGGTCGGCGACATCGGCGCGGTATCGCCCAGGCTCCAGACGCCGGGCGGCAGCCGGGTGGCCAAGGAACCAAAATCCCACAGGACGGGATCGGCCGGTAGCACGAGCACGGCTCCCGCTACCTTGCCGTCCGTATCCGGCAGGCGGAAGGCGAGATCGCCGGCACTGCCGGAGATGCCGTGCGATTCGATCCAGCTGCGTTCCGGCGCGCTTTGTGCTTTGAGCCACGCGGCCCATTTCGGTTGAAGGACAAACTGCACCGGAAGCGCAGAAGAAGACCGGTCGACGAAAGGCAGTGACATCGCCATGCTCACAAAGCTGTAGTGTGACTGTTAACGTTGCTGGCCAAAATGACGTGCCAGCACGGACGGGGCAAGGGAGGGGACATGGCCGACTTCACGCTTGTGATCGGCAACAAGAATTATTCGTCGTGGTCGCTGCGCGGCTGGTTGATGGTCAAGGCTGCTGCGATCGAGTTCGACGAGATTCTGGTGCCGCTCGACCTGCCGGACACGCAGCCGACGATCCGCAAGCACTCGCCGTCGGGTCGCGTGCCGGTGTTGCTGCATCGCGGGCTCGCGGTGTGGGAATCGCTCGCCATCGCCGAATACCTGAACGACCTCAAGCCCGAGTCGGGCCTGTGGCCGCCGTCGGCCGCCGCGCGCGCCTATGCCCGCTCGATCTCGGCCGAGATGCATGCCGGCTTCGTCGACCTGCGCAGCAAGATGCCAATGAACATCCGCGCATCCTATCCCGGCAAAGGCATGACGCCGGCGGTGCGCGCCGACATCGAGCGCATCACCGGCCTGTGGCGCGACTGCCGCAAGCGCTTCGCCGGAGCTTTCCCGCAGAACGACGATGGCTTCCTGTTCGGCGCCTTCGGCGCCGTCGACGCCATGTTCGCGCCGGTCGTCACGCGTTTCCGCACCTACGCCGTGCCGCTCGATACCGATGCCGAGGCCTATTGCACGGCCGTCATGGCGCACCCCGCCCTGAAGGAATGGGTGGCGGCGGCCAAGAACGA
>CANIRG010000068.1 GCA_947469635.1 Rhodospirillales bacterium
CCCCGAGGGGCGCCGCTTGCGACCGGGTTGCGAGGACCGGTCGGCTGCGCCGGGTTGTGGCACCCGGCGCGGGGGAACTCGGACCGCTTCAGGAGCGCTCAAAGCCGCTGACGGCTTCGTGGGTCGGAGCCTGGGAGACGTAAAGCTGAGCGGAGATGAACATCGCGACGAGGCCGCAGGACAGCAGGATCAAGGCGTTCCTGAGCAGGGGAGGCAGGGGCGGGATCGTCCGGAAGTCGTGCAGCTGCTTGTCCATCGGAATCTCCAGCAGGGCGGTGATGGCGTTGTTCTGTTGCAGGCAGGATAGGGAAGGTCGGTTTCCGCGAAATTGCGCAAGGAGCGCAATTCGTTTCGTTGGTTACGCGAGCAGGGATCGCAGGGCGGTCAGTCTCAACCGTCTCAACCGGGGATAAGCGTTGCAGGTGCCTCGTCTCACGTTTTGCGACGCTGACCCTCAAAAATGTTTCAGTGGGTTTTTCAGCGGCCGGCAAGCTGGCCGCTGACCATCACGGCAGCGGTCGGGCGCTGGCCGGCAATGAAGGCCCGGAGCGCGGCGGCAGCGGCGGCATCGTCGATCTTGGTGGCGGTGGCGGAGGCCGCAATCGGGGTCGGCGCCCGGAGCGGCTCGTCGGCGGGCAAGGTGGCCGCGAAGACCTTGGAGCAGAGGAGCGCGGCGACCAGACCGGCGACCAGCAGGACCATGATGTTGGTGAAGATCGAGCGAAGGGAAAGGTCGGCCATGGGTATCTCCTGGTCGGCGCGCGGCGCCTTGTTCGGTGAGGAGAAGATACGGGCGGGGCGTTTCCCGAAGATTGCGCGATGCTTTTGCTTGGTTTCGTAGGTTGCGTGGCAGCTGGGTGGGGGACGATCTGGCGTAACCCACGAAACATTTCGATGCTGCCGCGTGACACCGACGAAACAGGGAAGGCACACAATGAGGGCATGTCAGATAAAGCAGCTGTCTCTGCCGACGCCATCGACCGCGAGCTGACACGGCGCCTGCTCGGCAATGCCGCGCCGAACCGGCTGCTGGCGCTCGCGCTGTTTCCCTTGCTCGGCGCCTTCTACGGCATCGACGCGCCGTGGCTGGCGCTGATCCCGCCCTATGTCGTGCATGCGGCTACGGTCTATCTTTTCATCGCTCTGTCGCGCGCCTACGCGAAGGATCCCGATGCCTTGCCGACCGAGACGTGGCGACGACGCTATATCGCGCTCGCTTCAGCGACGGGTGGCACCTTCGGCATCGTCGCCGCCGTGCTCGTCGTCCAGCCCGGGGTCGAACAGCGTCTCGCGGTCTGCGCGGCGATTGCCGTGGCGGTGGCCCTGGCGCCCGGCCGCCTCTTCGAGCCGCGGTCCTACATGGGCTTCGCCGGCACCGCGCTCGTGTTGCACGCGCTGGGCCTGCTCATGCAGGGCGAGCGTCTGTCCATCGCGCTCGCCGTGGGAACGACACTCTATTTGGCGGGCCTGCTGTTCCTCAATCGCCAGCACCATGCGGGCCAGCGGGAGCAGATTGAGCTCGCGCTGGCGACCAGGGGATTGGCCGAGCGGAGCGCGGCGGCCGAGAAGGAGGCGCGGACGGCACACGATTCCCTGCGGGACGCGCTCGAGGCGCTGCCGGTGGCGGTCGCAATGTGGGATTCCCACGATTCCCTGGTGCTCTGCAACGAGACCTTCGCCAACCGGTTCAATCGTATTCCCGAAGCAACGACGCCGGGTATCCAGTTCAGCGATGCGATCAGGGCCGTCACCTACAAGATGGGCTTGAGCCCGGTGGGGAAGGAAGAGACCTTCATCGACGCGGCCGTGGCGCTCTATCGGGCCGGCGGCATGTCCGAGTATCGGGCGGGGCCCGATACCTGGTACCGCGGCGAAACGCGCCATACGCCGGACGGCAGAGGTGTGACGTCGATCGTTGACATATCGGAACTCAAACGCCGCGAAAAGGAGGCCACCCAGTCCCGCGCCGTCCTGCAGTCGGTGTTCGACAACCTGACCGACGGCGTGGTGCTTTTCGAGCCGGACGGACACTGGGTCTACCAGAACCGCGCGATGGCGGTGCTGCATGACATTTCCGACGAGAAGCTCGCCACCCTGCCGATGTTCGCCGACATCATCCGCTACCGTGCGGAGCGCGGCGACTATGGTCCGATGGACCAGATCGTCGGCGGGATTGAAGGGCTGGTCGCCCGCCGCGTCGCCCACTTCAACATCGTGACCGACCAGCCGCCCGAGCGACGACGGACGCCTACCGGCCAGATCGTGGAGGTGACCTACCGAAGGCTGGCTGACGGACGCGTGCTCACGATCCATCGCGATCTCACGGCCATCGTGGAGCAGGAAGAGCGATTGATCGCGGCGCGCGCCGAGTCGGAACGTACGCGCGAGACCTTGCAGATCGTGCTCGACAACATGACCGACGGGGTCATGCTTTTCGACAAGGATTTCCGCTGGCGGTTCGTCAATCGCCAGGTCATGGAATTCCAGCGCCTCACGCCTGAGGTCGCTTATCCCAGCGCCTCGGGCTTCGACATCCTGCGCTACCAGGCGCGACGCGGCGATTTCGGCCCGGCGGCGGGCAAGGAGCAGATCGAAGCGCTGGTCGCCGATCGTGCGGCCGCGATGCGCAAGGCGGGCGGCAATCGCTATGAGCGGCGGACGGCGTCGGGTCGCATCGTGGAGTTCGGCTTCAAGCCGACGCCGGACGGAGGAACGCTGGCGATCTACCGCGACGTCACCGAATTGCGCGAAAGCGAACGCGCCGCCGCTCGTGCGCGCGACCGGCTGCAGATGGTGCTCGACAACATGACCGACGGCGTGATGCTGCTCGACCACGACGAGCGCTGGGCCATCGACAGCGACCGCGTGCGCGAGCTGCTGGGCGTGCCGAAGGAAGTGGCGCACCTCGGCGCCAACAGCGCCGACATCCGAGCTTTCCAGATGGCACGGGGCGACTTCTCCAACCCCGAGGAACGCGAGGCGATCCTGCGCAGTGTCGAGGCCGTGCGCAACGGCGCCGATACGTCCTACGTGCGACGCACGGCGTCGGTACGCATCGTCGAATTCAAGTCGCGCCGGCTCGAGAACGGCGAAGTGCTCGTGACCTATCGCGACATCACCGAGCTCAAGGAACAGCAGACCGAGCTCGAGCGGGCGCGCGACGAGGCGCAGACCGCCAACCAGGCGAAGTCGACCTTCCTCGCCACCATGAGCCACGAAATCCGCACGCCGATGAACGGCGTCGTGGGGACTGCCGAACTGCTGGAACGGGAGCCGCTGAATGAGCGACAGCGGCGCCTCGTCGGCACGGTGCGCCGCTCAGCGGCCGCCTTGCTGCGGATCATCGACGACGTGCTCGACTTTTCAAAGATCGAGGCTGGCCGTATGGAACTCGAAGAAGCACCTTGCTCGCTCCGCGCCCTGATCGAGGGCACCGCCGAGACGCTCTCGGTGCAGATCGAGAAGAAGGGCCTGGCAATCTCGACCGCGATCGAGCCGGGGACTCCCGACGCGCTGCTGGCCGACGTCACCCGCCTGCGGCAGATCCTGTTCAACCTGATCGGCAACGCCAGCAAGTTCACCGACGTCGGGACGATCACGGTGCGCGCTCGCGCGCTCGCCGTGGACAACCAGGCCGTCACCCTCGCCCTGTCGATCGCCGACACCGGCATCGGCATGGACGAGGTGCAGCGGGCGCGGCTGTTCCAGCCGTTTGCGCAAGCCGACAGCTCGACGACGCGGCGCTATGGAGGCACCGGCCTCGGCCTGTCGATCGTGCGCCGCCTTGCCGAATTGATGGGAGGCGACGTGACCGTGGATAGCGCACCCGGGCGGGGTTCGATCTTCACCGTGACGGTGCGCGTCAAGCGCGCGACCGAAGCGCCCAAGCCCCGGGTGACAACGGTGGCGCCGCTCGCCATGCCGAGCGCCGGGCAGCGGGTGCTCGCGGTCGACGACTATGAGGTCAACCTTGAAGTGCTGATCGGCCAGTTCGGCATCCTGGGCGTTGAGCTCGACACCGCGGCCAACGGCATCCAGGCACTCACTCTGTGGCGCGAGAAGCCCTACGCGTTGGTGCTGACCGACATTCATATGCCCGACATGGACGGCTTCGAGCTGACGCGGCAGATCCGGGCCGAGGAGACGCTGAAGGGCGTCGAGAAGCGGACGCCGATTGTGGCCCTCACGGCCAACGCCCTGAAGGGCGAGGCCGAGCGCTGCCTGGCCGCCGGCATGGACGACTATCTCACCAAGCCGCTGACCCTTGACCGGCTGCGCCGGGCGGTGGCGCAGTGGGCGACATCGGGCTCGGGAGTGCCGGAGGCCGCCAGCGCAGCGGCAGCGGCTGGAACGGCGGCGATCGACCGTTCGGTCGTTGCGGAAATGTTTGGCGATAATCCGGCGATGATCGATCGTGTATTGACGCGCTTCTCCGGTGCCGGTGCCAAGCTGGTGGCCGAGATGGCCGCCGTTGTCGATCAGCCCAAGCCGCTGGCGGAGCTCGCCCACAAGCTCAAGGGTGCGGCGCGGGCGGCCGGCGCCATTCGCCTGGGCGATCTCGCAGCGGCGCTCGAGCAATCCCCCAACCCGGCCAAGGTCCGCGCCATCGAAGCGGAATGGCAGCGCGTGGAGAAGGCGCTCAGCGGCGGGTGAGGCGCTCGACGACCATGTCGAGCTGATCGAAATTACCGATCTCCAGGGTGAGGAGACTGTGCTCGCCCGTCCCGCGCAGGGCGAGCGAGACCTTGAGGCCGAGCGCTTCCTCGATCCGTCTTTCGAGCGCTTCTGTGTCGGCGCTCTTGCCGGGTTCCTTGTCCGGGGCGGCCGGCGGCGTAGCTGGCGCGCTGGCAGAGGCCGGCGCTTGCGCCGGCTTCTTGCTTTCCGCGGCCAGCTTTTCGACATCGCGCACGGTCAGCTTGTCGCTGATGACGCGTTCGGCCATGGCCTCGGGGTTGGGGAAGGCGAGCAGGGCGCGGCCGTGGCCGGCGCTGATCTCGTCCCGACGGATCATGTCCTTGACGTTGGCCGGGAGGTCGAGCAACCGCAGCGTGTTGGCGATGTGCGGCCGGCTGCGGCCCATGGTGCGGGCAACTTCTTCCTGCGTCTGGTTGAAGTCGGTCATCAGGCGCCGATAGCCCTGGGCCTCGTCGACCGGCGACAGGTCGGCGCGCTGCAGGTTTTCGACCAGGGCGAGCTGCAGGGCATCGAGGTCGTCGAGGCTGCGGATGACGACCGGAACGTCATGGACCTTGGCGAGCTGGGCCGCCCGCCAGCGGCGTTCGCCGGCGATGATCTCGTAGGCATCGGGCTCGCCAAAGACGGGACGGACCAGGATTGGCTGGAGCAGGCCGAACTGGCGGATCGAATCGACGAGGACGTTGATGTCCTCGAAGGTCGTCCGGGGCTGGTACTTGCCCGGCCGCAGGAAGGCGGTCGGCAGGGTAAGTGGCGTGCGGTTGAGCACGGGCCGCGGGCCGGACATCGGTGCCGGCGACGGGCCTGGCGACGACAGGCCGGGCGAGCCGCCGGCCGACGGGCCCGCGGCGGGGGGCAACGTCGAGGATCGCGGCGGCAACATCGGCGCAACAGCCGACGCAACGTCATGATCGCCCAACAGGGCCGACAGGCCGCGGCCGAGGCCGCGCGGCTTGTTGAAGGAGGCGGGAGGCTTAGGTGGCTGGCTCATGGGCGGCGTGTTCCGTGACCTGCGCGTTGAGGGCCTGCCGGCGGCCGATGAATTCGCTGGCGAGCAAGATATAGGCCTGCGATCCGGCGCAGGCATTGTCGTAGAGCAGCACGGGTAATCCATGCGAGGGCGCCTCGGCAATGCGCACATTGCGCGGGATGGTCGTGCCGAAGACGAGCTTGCCGAAATGCCCGCGGACATCGGCCTCGACCTGCTGGCTGAGCGTCATGCGTCGATCGACCATGGTCATGACCACGCCGAAGATGTGCAATTTCGGGTTGAGGTTGTTCGAAATTCTTTCTACCGTATTGCTGATGGCTCCAATCCCTTCGAGCGCCAGGAACTCGGCCTGCAACGGCACCAGCACGGCATCGACGGCGACCAGCGCATTCAGCGTCACCAGGCCGAGCGAGGGCGGGCAGTCGATCAGGATCGTGGTCCAGCGACGGCGGGCGTCAGCGCCGTCGACCGCGAGGGCTTCGGCGAGCCGATGCTCGCGCCGCTCCATGTCGATAAGCTCGATCTCCGCACCGGCCAAGGAACCTGAAGCCGGCACAACCCAGAGCCCGGGGATAGCGGCGGTGCGCGTACAGTCGGCCAGCGAGGCCAGACCCAGCAGGAACTCGTAGGAGCCGGGCGAGCGTTCGCTGCGGGAGATGCCCAGGCCTGTCGAAGCATTTCCTTGCGGGTCGAAGTCGATCAGCAGCACCTGCTCGCCGACAGCCGCCAGCGCCGTGGCCAGATTGATCGCAGTCGTTGTTTTACCGACCCCGCCCTTCTGATTGGCGATCGCTATGATCTGTGGGGCGGTAGGAGCGGATGCGGAGGAGGACGGCATCTCGGTCTGTAATGCTGCGGATGGGCTCGCAGGAAATCTCCCACTCCTGAAGGGCTTCGTCCAGTTCGGCGCGCCACTTGGCACCTTTGTGCAAAAGACAGATCCCCGCAGGCGCCTGATGGCGGGCAGCCCAGGACAGGAGCTGGCCGAGGGGCGCCAAAGCGCGGGCGGTGATCACATCGGCGCCGACGGGTCCCACCGCCTCGATGCGACCGATGGCGATTTTGGGAGGCGTCGGCAATCCCATTCGCCGGGAGGCTTCTCCCAGATAGGCTCCCTTTCGCGCATCCGACTCCACGAGGGTGACGGTGATATCGGAGCGGAATGCCGAGATCACAAGGCCCGGGAAGCCGGCTCCGGTCCCCAAATCGGCAAGGGTGCGAGCTTCCGGGGGGATGAGGGGCAAAAGCTGGGCGGAATCGAGGAAATGACGAACCCAGATATCGTTCAGGGTTCCGTTGCTCACGAGATTGATCGCCTTCTGCCATTTCAGCAGGACGTCGGACAACGCATCGAGACGCCCGAGCGTTTCACGTGAAACGCTGACGCCCAGGGCGCTCATCTCTCGAAGGAAAGTCTCTCGGCTCATTGGGAATGTTTCACGTGAAACAGCGCGCTACGCTGCCTGACGTCGGACATACTTCAGGAGCGCGATCAGCGCGGCCGACGTCACCCCTGAAATCCGGGCGGCCTGCCCCAGGGTCGCCGGCCTGTGGGCAGCGAGCTTTTGGCGAACCTCATTGCTCAGGCTGCCAACCGCCGCGTAGTCCAGATCGGCAGGAAGCGCGAGCGCCTCATCCTTGCGATACGCTGCGATGTCCATCCGCTGGCGGGCGAGATATCCCTCATAGCGAGCGTCGATGCTCAATTGCTCCGAAATCTCAACCGGCACCGCGGCCAAGGCTGGCCAAAGAACACTCAATCGGGCCCAGTCAACGTCAGGATAGGCCAGAATATCCAAGGCCGAACGCATGACACCATCCTGATTGATCGCCACTCCTTGCCGCGCCAGTGCCGAGGGGCTTGCCTTGAATCCGGCGGCCATCTGCCGAACCGCGACCAGCGCTTCCTGTTTCACGTGAAACATTTGCGCCCGTTCCCGCCCGATACATCCGATTGCCGCTCCACGCGGCGTCAGCCTCTGGTCGGCATTGTCAGCTCGCAGCCACAGCCGATACTCGGCTCGCGATGTAAACATGCGGTAGGGCTCGGTAACGCCAAGACTGACCAGATCGTCGACCAGCACACCGAGATAGCCGTCGGCCCGATCCACCAGGAACGGTGCCGCCCCGGAAGCCGCCAGAGCGGCATTCAGGCCGGCGATCAGCCCCTGCGCCGCCGCTTCCTCATAGCCGGTCGTCCCGTTGATCTGGCCAGCCATGTAAAGCCCGGCCACCCGACGCGTTTCCAGGCTCGCGTGCAGCTCACGCGGATCGATATGGTCGTATTCGATGGCGTAACCCGGCCGCAGCATGACCGCCCCCTCAAGGCCCGGGATGGTCTTCAGCAAAGCGACCTGCACTTCGCGCGGCAACGACGTCGAGATTCCGTTGGGGTAAACCGTCGGATCATCGAGCCCTTCCGGCTCCAGAAAGATCTGATGCCGGTCGCGCCCCGCGAACCGCACGACCTTATCCTCGATGGACGGGCAGTATCGCGGCCCGATGCTCTCGATTTGCCCGGAATACATGGGCGAGCGGTGCAGATTCTCCCGAATCAGCGCGTGCGTCGCCGGTGTCGTCTCGGTGATGTGGCAGGCGACCTGCGGCGCCTCGATCCGCTTCGTCATATAGGAAAACGGAACAGGCGGATCATCGCCGTCCTGCCGCTCCAGCCCGCTGTAATCGATGCTACGCCCGTCAAGGCGGGCCGGCGTTCCGGTCTTCAGGCGCCCGAGCCCGAATCCCAACCGTGCGAGCGTAAGCGCCAGCGGCGATGCTGGAGGCTCGACGGCATCGACCGACAAGTCCTCAGGCACACCATTCCGCTGCCCGCGGGCGCGACCCGCCGGGATCTTGATCTCGCCGAGGTGAATAAGACCGCGGAGAAACGTGCCGGTGGTCAGCACGACCCGGCCGGCCGCGATCTCATTCCCGGATTCGGTCAGGACGCCCGTGCAAGCCCCGCCGGCACCGAGAAGAATATCGACGGCCGCATCGGCCATCAGCGTCAAGTTCGCCTGCTCCGCCAGCAATCCCTGCATCGCCTGCCGATAGAGCTTGCGATCCGCCTGGGCCCGCGGCCCCCGGACCGCCGGACCTTTCGAGAGGTTGAGGGTGCGAAACTGGATGCCCGCCCGATCGATGGCTCGACCCATCACCCCGTCGAGGGCGTCGATCTCCCGCACAAGATGGCCCTTGCCCAGGCCGCCAATAGCCGGGTTGCAGGACATCTCCCCGATCGTATCGAGGCGATGCGTAAGGAGAAGCGTCTTGGCGCCGAGGCGCGCCGACGCCGCTGCGGCTTCGCAGCCGGCATGCCCGCCGCCGACGACGATGACGTCAAAGGTGAAACGCGCCATGGTCCAGATGTGAGGTGTCGTTGATGCGCAGCACCTGCACCCTGGCGCCGTCGATATCAACCTCATTCAAAGCACATGGGTCCTGGGCGATCTTCCAGTAGGCCGACAGGGGCTGATCCAGAAGCTGCAAAAGCAGCGCGCGATTGACGCTGTCGTGCCCCACCATCACGACGGTCTGGCCGGGGTGCCGCTCCAGAACCGTCCGCAGCGCGTCCGACGTCCGGGCGACCATGTCCTGCAGCGACTCGCCCCCCGGGAACCGCGTGAGCTGGGGCGCTTCCTGCCAAAGCCGGAAAAGCTCGGGCGCCTCGGCCTTCACCTCGTCCTGAATCCGCATTTGCCAGACGCCGTAGTCGAGATCCATCAGTCCCTCGAGCACCGTCGACCCGATCCCGCAGGCCTGCCCGATCCTGGCGCCTGTCACCACGCAGCGCCGCATGCCGCTGGTATAGACGGCAGCCGGCTTCCATTGCACCGACACGCGAGCCGCCACCGCGTCGGCCTGCCGGAGGCCGAGGTCGGTGAGCGCCAGCTCGGCTCGACCGCGAAAGCGCTTTGGCTTGATACCATCGACGTGCCCATGACGGGAGATTTTTTTTTGGTCATTTCCTCAGCCTACAGCATTTGTCGCCGTTCGGCGACGCCAGACTGAGGCGATCCTACGCCGTACGACGCCTGGGCGCTGCCTTCTTCTTCGTCGTCGGCGCCTTCTTCCGCGCCTTCAGAAACCGGTCCGCCCGCTCTCGCACAGGCCCGTCTCCGCCGCCCTTCAGGCTCCTTCTCAAGGCTTCCATCAGGTCGACGACCTTCTCGTCCTTCTCTTCCACCGACGCCGAGGTCACGGGCTGCCCCTTCTTCTTCCGCTCGATCAGCTCCCGCAGCGCGTCCTCGTAGCGGTCCTTGAAGCGGCTCGGGTCGAACTTCCCGCCCTGCTGCTCGATGATCTTCTCCGCGATCTCCAGCATGCGCGCCTCCGGCTTGGGCAGGCCGCGGTCGAAAATCCCCTCGGCGCTGCGGATCTCGTCATGGGTCCGCAGTGTCGTCAGCAGGATGCCGGTGTCGCGCGGCTCGAGCGCACACACCCGCTCGCGCGTGTGCAGCACCAGCCGGCCGATCGCCACCCGCTGCTGCTTGGCCATGGCCGCGCGAATGACCGCGAAGGCCTCGATGCCAGTCTTGCCCGCCGGCGCCAGATAATAGGCCTCGTCCCAATAGATGCGATCGATCGTGGCGGCCTCCACGAACTCCTCGATGTCGATGTTGCGCGTCGATTCGAGCTTCACCGCATCGAGCTCCTCCTTGTCGAGCAGGACGTACCTGCCCTTGGCGACGGCGAAGCCCTTCACCAGCTCGCTGCGCTCGACCACGTCGCCGGTGCCGGCGTCGACAGACTGCATGCGGATCCGGTTGTTGGTCTTGGGATTGATCAGGTTGAAATGGATGTCGGCGCTGCGCTCCGTCGCCGAATAGAGCGCGACCGGGCAGGTCACGAGCGACAGCCGCAGATGGCCCTCCCAGGTCGGCTTCATCGCTTTTTCCTGTCTCCTGGCCATGGCCTCACCATTTCGATTCGACGAGATGTTCGATGGCGGCCCGCAATGACGTGGCCCCCTTGTCATAGTCCCTCCACGGCTCGACCTTGCGGAGCAACGCCGGCGCCGTGCGGATCGTGAAGCGCATCGGGTCGAGGCCCGCTTTCACCTGCCGCCATTCGAGCGGCATCGAGACAGGTGCTCCCGGCCGGGCCCGCGGCGACAACGGCGCGACCGCCGTGGCGGTGCGATCGTTGCGCAGATAGTCCAGGAAAATTCGCCCGGTACGTTCCTTCTTTGCCATATTGAGGACGAACCGTTCTGGCTCTTTTGTCGCCAAGCGGCGACAAACCTCCTTGGCAAAGTTCTTGGCGGCATCCCAGTCGGGACTCTTGCTGTCCGAGGTCAGCGGCGTCACGACATGCAACCCCTTGCCGCCGGTCGTCTTGCAGAAGGTCACGAGACCCAGCTTCTCCAGCCGCTTGCGCAGATCGAGCGCGGCCTTCACCACCTCCGCAACGCCCACATCGGGCGCCGGATCGAGATCGAACACCAGCCGCCCCGGCAGCTCGGGATTGCCGGGCTGGTTGTTCCAGGGGTGTAGTTCCGTCGCGCCACTCTGCCCGACGGCGACCAGCCCCTCGACACGATCGATCTGCAGATAGGGCTTGCGGTCACCACTCACCGTCACTTCGCTGAGGAGATGCGAGCCTCCCGACATGGCGTGGCGCTGAAAGAACTTTTGGGCGCCATCAATCCCATCGGGTGTGCGCAGGAGCGAGCACGGTCGCCCTTTGATATGGCCAAGCATCCACTCGCCAATATCTTCATAGTATTTCACCAGCTCCAGCTTGCTGACTGGCGGCTCCACGTCCGGCCATAGCGGTTTGGCCGGATGGGAGATCGACACGCCCATCACCACCGCCGGTCCCGAGGCAACCGCCTTCGGCGCCGGCGTCGCCACCTTGGCCTTCGCCAGCTTCATCGGCTTCTCGGCCTCCACGTCGTCCGCCGGCTTGTCGGCCCGCAGACCCTTGAAGGCTGCTTGGCGTACATTCCCGGCCCCCGTCCAGCCCGCGAACTCAATTTCCGCCACCAGGTCCGGCGTCGCCCAATGGATGTTCTTCTCCTTGGGCGGACTGCCAGCCGCGGCAAAGGGGCTCGCCTTGCTCTCCACCGCCTTCAGCTTCGGCAGAAGCCCGCGCATCGTGGCCTCGCTGAACCCCGTGCCCACCCGGCCGACATAGACCAGCTTGCTGTCCTTGCCCTCGCCACGATGCACGCCGGCGAGCAGGGACCGCAGCTTGCTTCCCTCCTGGGTCCAGCCGCCAATCACCACCTCGTGGCCGGCGCGGCACTTGGCCTTGGTCCAGCCGCGCGCGCGCCCCGACTGATACGGCGCCGCCAGCTCCTTCGACACGATACCTTCGAGGTGCATCCGGCACGCCGACTGCAGCACCGCATCGCCGCCGGTTTCGAAATGCTCGACGTAGCGCAGCGGCGATAGCTTGCGCTTCGGCGTGGCCAGCAGCTTCGCCAAACGCTCCTTTCGCGCCGACAACGGCAACGAACGAAGGTCCTCCCCCTCCGCAAACAACAGATCGAACCCGAAGAAGATCAGGTCCTCGGATTTCCCGTCCGAGAGCGCCGCCTGAAGCGCGGCAAAATCCGGCGCGCCGTGATGGTCGAGCGCGCAGGCCTCACCGTCGATCAGGCAATCCGGCAAACCCGCCGCTGCCTTGGCAATCGATGAAAACTTCGCCGTCCAATCCAGCCCCTTGCGCGTGCGCAGCACGGCCTCGCCACCCTCGACCCGAAGCTGCAAACGATAGCCGTCGAACTTCACTTCGTGGGCCCAGCCTGGTCCAGCGGGCGCCCGCTCCACCAGCTGGCAGAGCTGCGGCTCGACGAAATTGGGCATCCTCCCGGCCTTGCGGATCGGTGCCTTGGACGCGCGCACGGCAGGCTCCCCGCCACCACCCTTCTTGTTGCTCTGCCATACAGCGCCGACGCCACGCTTCTTCCCCGACATGAAGGGAGTGGGCGCCCGGCCAGTGCCCAAGGCGATCTCTTTCAGCGTGCGGCCAGAAGCGATGGACTTCGGATCCTCGAGCAGCGCATCGACCTCATCATCGTTCGCCGCTTGGTCGCGATGCTTGATCAACAGCCAATTGGTCCGCTTGCCGCCCTTCTTGTCCCAGCGCATGCGCACGAGCACCCAGCTTCCGCCGAGCCGGTCGCCTTCGAGCCGGAACTTCAAGTCGCCGCGCTTCAGCCCGTCGTGCGGGTCGCCCTCCGGAATCCAGTGGCCGCGATCCCAGAGCTGCACCGTCCCGCCGCCATATTGCCCCTCCGGGATCGTGCCCTCGAAGTCGCCGTAGTCGAGCGGATGGTCCTCGACTTCGACGGCCAGCCGCTTGATCGCCGGGTTGAGCGATGGCCCCTTGGTGACGGCCCACGACCTGAACACGCCATCGAGCTCGAGCCGGAAGTCGTAATGCAGCCGCGTGGCATCGTGCCTTTGCACCACGAAGCGCAACCCCTTGCCCTCGGAGACGGCCGTCTTGCCGGCCGGCTCCGCTGTTTGGCTGAAGTCGCGCTTCGAGCGATAGAGAGCGAGACTATCCTTGCGCATGGCTCACGGATTGCGATCCCAGATCTTGTGCTTCCTGGCGGCGTCTATGAAGTCCTCGACGCCCCCCTTGAGGTCGATGACACCAGGCGCATCACTGTCGAGCCCACCCTTGTCGAACAGCGATTGGGCGGCGGCGTTGAAACCGATGGCCTTCAAATGTCCGAAGGCATCGCGCAACCAGTTGACCGCCTGCGGCATGGCAACCAGCGCCTTCGCCCCCTCCTCTGACGGCAACAGCACGACCGCGTCGAACAGCACCGAGGGCGCTCCCTCGATCGTCATATCGGGAACGAGCCCGTTGCCCTTCAGCTCGCCGATCCTGGGAGCGACGAGCTTCACCGTGCCGCCTTCCTTCTTCACCGCGCGCTGCACGGCGCCGACCGCCTTGGCGTCACTGCCGTCGGTTACCAAAACCGCAACCGTGCGCCCCTTCACAATGGCCGGCGCCTTTGCAACGAGGCTGAGCGCGGGTGACGGCTCCAGGTCGTCGCGCGGCGCCACCGCGAGCACGATCTTCTCCGCCTTCCCTGCCAGGCCCATGGCCTCCGCGACACGCTCGCCGAGCACGGGCTCGATCAGATCGAGATGGCCCAGCATGCGGAAGCGAATTGCCGGCGTCTCGACCTTGCTGAGCTCGAAGGTGAAAGCGTCGGCGATATGATCCTGCTCCGGCGCCGTCATCGAGCGCCAGAACTGCCGCGCCTGCGAGTAGTGATCGGCAAAGCTCTCGGGACGCTGCCGCAGCTTCGGCCCGGAATTCGGGTCAGGGAAGCTGGTGAAGCCCGCCTTGGAATTCTCTCGCGGGCTCTCCGGCGCCAGCGAGTTCGGCTCGTAGGAGACGCGTCCCGTCGGCACCGCCATGCGCATATGTCCGTCGCGCTGGAAGTTGCGCATCGGACAGACCGGCTTGTTGATCGGGATCTCGTGGAAGTTGGGACCGCCCAGGCGGATGAGCTGCGTGTCGATGTAGGAGAACAGCCGGCCCTGCAGCAGGGGATCGGGCGTGAAATCGATGCCGGGAACGATATTGCCGGGGTGGAAGGCCACCTGCTCGGTCTCGGCGAAGAAATTGTCCGGATTGCGGTTCAGCACCATCCGCCCGATCGGCGTCAGCGGGATCACCTCCTCCGGGATGAGCTTGGTCGGATCGAGGATATCGAAGTCGAGCTTGTCCGCCGTCTCCTGGTCGAAGGCCTGGACGCTGAGCGTCCATTCCGGGAAGGCACCGCTGTCGATCGACTCCCACAGGTCGCGGCGATGATGGTCCGGGTCGGCGCCGGCGATCTTCACCGCCTCCTCCCACAGGGTCGACATGGCACCGACCGACGGCCGCCAATGGAACTTCACGAAGGTCGAGTCGCCCGCCTCATTGATCAGCCGGAAGGTATGGACGCCGAAGCCCTCGATATGGCGCAGCGAGTAGGGAATGGTCCGATCCGACATCGCCCACATCAGCATGTGCATGCTCTCGGGCATCAGCGACGCAAAATCCCAGAAGGTGTCGTGCGCCGACGCCGCCTGCGGGAAGCCGCGATCCGGCTCCATCTTCACGGAGTGGATGAGGTCCGGGAACTTCATCGCGTCCTGGATGAAGAACACCGGGATGTTGTTGCCCACGAGGTCGAAGTTTCCCTCCTCGGTATAGAACTTCACCGCGAAGCCACGCACGTCACGCGGCGTGTCGACCGACCCTGCCCCGCCGGCCACCGTCGAGAAGCGCACGAACACGCGCGTCTTTTCCTCCGGGTCCTGCAGGAAGGCCGCCTTGCTGAAGCGTGACGCGCCCTTCAACGGCTGGAAGAAGCCGTGCGCGCCGCTGCCGCGGGCGTGAACGATGCGCTCCGGAATGCGCTCATGGTCGAAGTGGGTGATCTTCTCCCGCAGGACCATGTCTTCGAGCAGCGTCGGCCCGCGCAAACCGCCCTTCAGCGAGTTCTGATTGTCGGAGATCGCCAACCCCTGGTTGGTCGTCAGCGTATTGTCCGCAGATGTAGTCGTCTGATGCGTCTCGCCACCGCTCCCGCTCTGCGCCGACGTCTTCTGACCCTGCTTCTTGACCGGCTTGACCATCTGCATGCGCTCCAACTCAATGACGAAAACCTTCGTCAGGCTGAAACGTGAGGTGCAGGGGCGGGTTCCTGGCTACTTGCCGATGCAGAAGTCGCGGAAGATCACATCGAGCAATTCGTCGATGCGCACCGTGCCTGTGATGCGTCCGAGGGCACGCATCGCCAGTCGCAGATCCTCGGCCGCGAGGGCCACTTCCGTCGCGGTGCCTGCGCGCACCAGCGACGCCTCGGCCTCCATCAGCGCTTCGCGATGCCGCGCCCGCGTGAGCGGTGGCGCGCTCCCCGCGCCCCGCGCCATCAGCGTTGCAAGCGCCGCCTCCAGGCGTGCCAGAAGCACGGGTAGGCCCGCTCCCGATCTCGCCGACAGCGTGACGATGTCCGCACCTTCGGCCGATGCCAGGTCGATCTTGTTCACCACAACGATATCGAGCGTCTCGTCCCATCGCTCGCTGACCGCGATCAGCTCCTGCCGGGCGGCCCTCCAGTCCGCCGACGCATCCACCACCAGCAGCCGCAGGTCGGCCTCGGCCGCCCGCGCCCAGGCGCGTCGCACGCCCTCCTGCTCCACCGCATCAGCGGTCTCGCGCAGACCCGCGGTATCGGCCAGCACCACAGGCCAGCCGCCGATGTCGAGATGCACCTCGATCACATCGCGGGTCGTGCCGGCAATTTCCGACACAATGGCGGCATCGCGACGCGACAGCAGGTTGAGCAGGGAGGACTTGCCCGCGTTGGGTGGCCCCACAATGGCGATGGTCAGGCCCTCGCGCAGCCGCTCGCCGCGCCGGTCGGCGAGATGCTCGGCGATCGCCGCCTGCAGGCCTGCGATATCGCGCTTCACCTCATCGCCGATGCCCTCCGGCAGATCCTCGTCCGGAAAATCGATCGCCGCCTCGAGATGGGCGAGCGCCCGCAACCCCTGCCGACGCCAATCCTCGTAGAGCCGAGACAGCGCCCCATCCATCTGCTTCAGCGCCTGCCGCCGCTGTTGGTCGGTCTCGGCCGCGACCAGGTCGGCGATCGCCTCGGCCTCGGTGAGGTCGAGCTTGCCGTTCTCGAAGGCGCGGCGCGTGAACTGGCCGGGCTCAGCGAGCCGACAGAACCCCAGCCGCTGGATCGCCGCCAGCACCGCGTTCACGACAGCGCGGCCACCGTGCAGCTGCAGCTCCGCCATCGTCTCCCCGGTGGCGCTGTGCGGTGCCTCGAACCAGACGATCAGGCCCCGGTCGATCGCCTCGCCGCTCATCGGGTCGATCACCTCGCGCACCGACATGCGGCGCGGCGCGGGCAGGAAGACCGATCCGGTCAGGCCGATGAGGACCTCGGCCGCGCGCGAACCGCTCAAGCGCACTACCGAGATGGCTCCCGGCGCGCTGCGCGATGGCGCCGGAGTCGCCAGAGCGTAAATGGTGCCGGCTTCCTTCATCGCCGGGGAGGCGTCGAGGGCTGGGGCACGGGGTTGGGCCGCATCCCGGGCGTCGGGGCGGGTGCCGGCGGCGGCCGGGCATAGACCTTGTCGTTGATCCGATCGTAGAGCGATTCGGGGATCAGCCGGCGCTCCACCAGCTCGCCTTTGACGCGAAAGGGCCGCGCCCGGATGATCGCGTCGGCCCGCACCTCGCCGATTCCGTCCAATGTCATCAGATCGTCGCGGCTGGCGCTGTTGAGCTCGATCAGGTTGGCGGCGGCGGGCGGCGTGGACCCTGGCCGGGCGGCCGTTTGGGCATGTCCCGACGCCACGCCGGCCATCAATGCTGCCGCAACGACCAATATTCTCGTCACCAGATGCCGCATGCCGTCGATTCGGTGCCTATGTTACGCGCCCGCCGCCCTGTAATATCCCAGCCCCATGGCCAAGCCATACGACCAAATATCCGATCGTCGCGCGATCATCCGTCGCCGTTCGCTGGAAGACGCCCTCGCCAAGCTGGTCGAGGACCTTCCGACGGGCGGCGAGATTCCGCGCCCCCCCGTGCTCGCCGTCTTGCGCGACGCCTTGGCCCACGGCCGCGCCGAGATCCGCCGCCGCTTCGAGGAACCGGGCCCGCTGCGCAACAACGGGCCGGCGGTGCTGGTCGCCACGTCTTTCCTGATGGATCAGCTGATCCGGGTGATCTTCGATTTCGCCGATGGCCACGCCTATCCAGCCGCCAATCCCAGCACGGCCGAGCGGCTGGGGGTGGTCGCGACAGGCGGCTTCGGCCGCGGCGAGCTGACGCCGCTGTCCGATCTCGATCTCCTGTTCCTGCGTCCCTACAAGCAGACCCCGCGCGGCGAGCAGATCGTCGAGTTCATGCTCTATCTCCTGTGGGACATGGGGCTGAAGGTCGGGCACGCCACCCGCACCGTCGACGAGAGCATCCGCTACGCCGATCGCGACCAGACCATCCGCACCGCGCTGCTCGAGGCGCGCTATCTATGGGGCGACCGCGAGCTCTTCGACGAGCTGCACAGGAGCTTCGCCCAGAAATTCCTGGGCGGCGACGGCCGCGACTTCGTCGAGGCCAAGCTCGCGGAACGTGACCAGCGCCACCTCCGCATGGGCGACTCGCGCTATGTCGTCGAGCCCAACGTCAAGGAGGGCAAGGGCGGCCTGCGCGACCTGCATCTGCTGTTCTGGATCGCCAAGTATCTCTACCGCGTCGAGCAGCCGGATGATCTCGTCGCCAAGGGCGTGCTGACGCGAGACGAGGCGCGGCTGTTCGAGCGTGCCGAACGCTTCCTCACCACCGTGCGCTGCCACATCCACTATCTCACCGGCCGCGCCGACGACCGGCTGTCCTTCGACCTCCAGCGCGAGATCGCGGCACGCCTCAGCTACCAGGACCGGCCCGGCAGCCGCGGCGTCGAGCGCTTCACCAAGCACTATTATCTCCACGCCAAGACCGTGGGCGATCTCACCCGCATCTTCATCGCCGCCCTCGAGGACAGCCGCCGCCGCAAGCCACGCCTCGCGGCCTTCTGGCAGACGCTGCGTCCACGCCAGCTCGAAGGCTTCCGCCTCGATGGCGAACGCCTGGCCGTGGCCTCGCCCGACGCTTTCGAGAAGGACCCGGTGGCGATCCTGCGGCTGTTCCATGTCGCGCAGGAGAACGACCTCGACGTCCACCCCGCGACGCTGCGCCTGATCACGCAGAACATCCGCCTCGTCGATCGGCTGCGCACCGATCCCGAAGCCAATCGCCTGTTCATGTCGATGATGACGTCGCGCCACGATCCCGAGACGACGCTCAGGCGTCTCAACGAGGCCGGCGTGCTCGGCCGCTTCGTGCCCGACTTCGGCCGCGTCGTGGCCCAGACCCAGCACGACATGTATCACACCTATACGGTCGACGAGCACACGATCCGGGCCATCGGCATCCTCGCGCGCATCGAGTCGGGCGAACTCAAGGAAGATCATCCGCTGGCCTCCGAGGTCGTGCACAAGGTCGTGTCGCGCCAGGCGCTCTATCTCGCGGTGCTGTTGCACGACATCGCCAAGGGACGTGGCGGCGACCACTCCGTCCTCGGCGCCGATGTGGCCCTGCATCTCGGACCGCGGCTCGGCCTCAGCGCCGAGGAGACCGAGACCGTGGCCTGGCTGGTGCGCCATCACCTCGCCATGTCGGGCACCGCGTTCCAGCGCGACCTGATGGATCCCAAGACCATCCAGGATTTCGCGGCCCTCGTGCAGTCGCCGGAACGTCTGCGGCTACTGCTGGTCCTCACCATCTGCGACATCCGCGCCGTCGGCCCCGCCGTGTGGAACGGCTGGAAGGCCGCCCTCCTGCGCCAGCTTCACCACGCCGCCCAGCAGGTCCTCTCTGGTGGCACGCTGGCCGCCGGCCG
>CANIRG010000069.1 GCA_947469635.1 Rhodospirillales bacterium
ATCCTCGCCGTCCAGCAGCGCGCCGGCCAAGGCGCCCAGCCGGTCGACCGTGCGCCGTGCCGCCGGGTCGAGCGCGACATGGAGCGCCACCGCCAGCGCCGGCCCTTCGGGCAGTGCACCGGCTGCGTAATCCAGCAGCAACTCGTCAGGGGCCGTATGGCGGCTCATGATCCCTTTTCTTTCTCCAGCGCGTCGCGCAACCGCCCGAGGGCGACGCGGATGCGCGATTTCACAGTCCCAAGCGGCAGCTTCAGTTCCTCGGCGATGGCCGTATGGGTCTTGTCCTCGAAGAATGCCTTGTGGATGACCAGCAGATGGTCGGGCGAGAGCCCGTCCATGAGCTCCTTCATCTTGATATACGTCTCTCCCGCCTCGACGGATGAGTCGGCATCCTCCTCGGCCGGCGCGAAGGCGATCAGCCAGTCCTCCGTCTCGATGGTCGGCCGGTTGGCCCGGCGCGCCACGTCGATCCGCTTGTTACGGGCAATCGTGTAGATCCAGGTCGCGGCCGACGCCCGGGCCCGGTCGAAGCTCGCGGCTTTCCGCCACACCAGGATCATGGCCTCCTGGGCGATCTCCTGCGCGGCCTCGGGATCGGTCCCGCCGCGCATCACGAACGATTTTACGCGCGGCGCGAAGTGGCGGAACAGGGCGGCGAAGGCCGCGCGGTCCTGACGGGCGGCGATGGCCTCGATCAGGGTGGCGGCTTCATCCGCGGAAAGCATAAGTCACCCCGGCCGTCCCTCAGCGCCGAGATCCCAGAACAGGCCGGCCATCAGCCTGAGCCCGTCGCGCACCACCGGCGCCAGCAGATGCTCGTCCGGCGCATGCTGCGAGCAGGCCGCATAGGAATGCGGCACCCAAACGGTCGGCAGGCCGAGGATGTCGGTGAACACCTCGTTGGGCAGCGAGCCGCCGAGGTTGAGCAGCATGTTGGGCTTGCGGCCCGCTGTCTTCTCGATCGAAACAGAGGCGAACTTGGCCCAGGGATTGTCGGGATCGAGGCGCGTGGCATTCATGATCACCTCGCGCGCCTGCACGATCTCGATCTGCGGGAAGCCGTGCCGCTCGAGATGGCGCTTCAGCGCCGGGATGATGTCGTGCGGATCGGTGCCGACGACGAAGCGCAGCTGGCAGTAGGCGATGGCGCTGGGCGGGATGGCATTGACCGGCCGGTCGGGATTGCCCGTCTTGAAGGCCAGAACCTCGAAGGAGTTCCAGCCGAACACGCGCTCAACCGGCGTGAGGCTCGACTCGCCCCAGTCCTCGTTGACCTCCGGCGCGCCCTCGCCCGCATCGATATGGGCATCGGCCAGGGCGGCGCGCACCGAGTTGGTGAGCGTGGTCGGCCGCCACTCCGGCACCTTTATCTGGCCGCGCGCGTCGGTGATCGTGGCCAGCGCATGCGCCATGACGATGCCGGGATTGGCCAGCAGCCCGCCCCAGTTGCCCGAATGATGCCCGCCCTCGCGATAGCTGAGCTTGAGGTTGAAGTTGAGCGTGCCGCGCGTGCCGCCGAAGATCGTCGGCCGGCGATGGTCGAGCCTGGGCCCGTCCGAGCCGATCAGCGCATCGGCCTTCAGCGCCGCCTTGTTGGCCTTGCAGAAATCCGCCAGGCCGGGCGAGCCCGTCTCCTCGCCCGTCTCGATCAGGATCGTCGAGTTGAAGCCCAGCGAGCCGCGCTCCTCGAGCACGCAGGCAAGGGCCGCGATGTTGATCGTATGCTGGCCCTTGTTGTCGGCCGTGCCGCGGCCATACATCTTGTCGCCTTCGATCACGATCTTCCACGGCGAGAGGCCGGAGCGCCATTGCTCCTCCTGGCCGCGAATCACGTCGCCGTGGCCATACGTCAGGACGGTCGGCTTGGACGGATCCTCGACCCGGCGCGCGATCAGGAACGGGCCATACTCGGCGCGCGGGTTGGGGAAGACCGAGCAATCGTAGCCCAGCTTCGACAGCGACTCGGTCATCTCGCCCGAGACATATTGCTGGAGCGCGGGCATCGAGCCCTGCTCCTGGCTGGTGGTCGGGATCGCCACCCGCCGCTGCAGGTCGGCCAGGAAGCCGCCGTCGTCGAAATACTTCTCTGCGCGCTCGATGGCACCGTTTCGTGATCCGGTCATGCCGACTAAGCTAGCAACAGGAAGGCCTTGGGGCCACGGAGGAAGTGCATGCCGGCATCTGGACATATCGTCTTCAGCAGGATGGATGAGGTGATCTACGGCAAGCCCGCGGCCGAGGCGGCGGCCCAGCTGGTGCAGCGCCACGGCGCCGAGCGCGTCTTCCTGATGGTGAGCGGCACGCTCAACCGCGAGACCGACGAGATCGAGAGGCTGCGCCGGGCGCTCGGCAACAAATGCGTCGGCACCTTCGACAAAATGCCGGCGCACTCCCCGCGCTCGGCGATCATCGCCGCCGCCAACCAGGCGCGCGAGGCCAGGGCCGACCTCATCGTCACCCTGGGCGGCGGCTCGATCACCGATGCCGCCAAGGCGGTCCAGCTCTGCCTCGCCAATGGCGTCACGACCGTCGAGGGGATGGACGCCATCCGAGGCACGGCCGAGATGAAGCCGCCAACGGTGCGGCAGATCTCGATCCCGACCACGCTGTCGGCCGGCGAGTTCTCCGGCATGGCCGGCGTCACCAACGAGGCCACCAAGGTGAAGGAGATGTTCCGCCATCCCCTCACCATCCCGCAGGCCGTGATCCTCGACCCCGAGGTGACGCGTCACACGCCGATGTGGCTGTTCCTCTCCACCGGCATCCGCGCCGTCGACCATTGCGTCGAGGGCATCTGCTCCAACGAATCGACGGAGTTCACCAACGCCTCGGCGCTGCACGGTCTGTCGCTGCTGGCCCGCGGCCTGCCGCGCGTGATGGCGAACCCCGGCGACATGGAGGCGAGGCTCGACTGCCAGACCGGCTCGTGGCTCTCGATGGCGGGCCTGGCCGCTGGCGTGCCGATGGGCGCGAGCCACGGCATCGGCTACGTGCTGGGCGCGATGTTCGACGTCCCGCACGGTCACACCTCCTGCATCATGCTGCCGGCCGTCATGCGCTGGAACAAATCGGCCAATGCGAAGAAGCAGGCGACAGTCGCGGCGGCGATGGGCCATCCGGGCAAGGAGGCGGGCGACGTGCTCGACGACTTCATCCGCGGCCTCGGCATGCCTAGAAGCCTGGGCGAGGTGAAGATCGGCAAGGAGAGCTTCGAGCGCATCGCCGCGCAGGCGATGGGTACCCCCTGGGTGCCGCGCAATCCACGGCCCATTCCCAGCCCGACCGAGGTGCGGGAGATCCTGGAGTTGGCGGCGTAGAGACAAAGCCCCCTTCCCCTTCACGGAACCCGCCAAGGGGAAGTGTCGGCGCCTTGCGTCGACGAAGGGGTCACAAAAACTGCAAGCCTCATGAGTATTGGTCCGAAAGCCCGGCCCGCCTGGCTTTCAGGCAATTCCTCATGATTCTCATGAGATTCATGAGTCTCATGAGCCGCGGCTGAGTGTCGTTCGAAAAATCGATCGCTCGCGAGCCTCGCGATTGGAACGAGCGAACACACATGGCCTCGACAGGAAAACCAAAGCCCCTCGCTTCGCTTGGGATGACACCGGCCACTTGATCGGCACGCTGCGCAACTCCCGACACCGTTGTCATCGCGAGTCGGGCGGGGTAACCCCCGCGCTTTAGCGAGGCATCTCTCGTCTTGAGCTCCGACGATCATTGATCAATGTTGCGTATTTCGCACCCACTGTCAATGCGGATATAGCGACTCACTCCTCGAAGTCCTTTGCCCGATCGCCCAGCAGGAAACGCGGCCCGGCACCCGCGCGGGCAGCGCGGTCGTTCGGGTTGTAGAGGCGGCAGCGCGCGAGCGAGAGGCAGCCGCAGCCGATGCAGCCATCGAGCAGGTCGCGCGTCCTTTCAAGGGTGACGATGCGGCGCTGCAGCGCGCCCCGGATGCGCCGGCTGATCGCCTGCCAATCCTGGCGCGTCGGCGAGCGGCCCTGCGGCAGGGTCGCGAGCTCGGCGCCGATCTCCGCCAACGTCAAGCCTAGCTGCTGGGCGATCTGGGCGAAGGACAGCCGCCTGATGTCGGCGCGCAGGAAGCGCCGCTGGTTGCCGCCGGTGCGGATCGCCGTCACCAGCCCGCGCGCCTCGTAGAAGCGGATCGCCGACACCGAGAGGCCGGTGCGCCGGGAAAGCTCGCCGATGGTGAGCAACGCTGCGGGCGTCATCGAACCTCCTCTGAATGGCTTGACCTCAAGTTAGCTTGAGGTTTTAGGATCGGCAAACGTCCTGAACCAGGGAGCTACGACCATGTCCACGCCGCGCCTCGAGCATGTGAACGTCAATGTCACAGATCCCGACCGTGCCGCCCGTCTCATGCAGGCGCTATTCGGCTGGCATGTGCGCTGGCGGGGCGCGGCGCGCGACGGCGGCCTCACGATCCACGTCGGATCGGCCGACCACTATCTCGCGCTCCACACCGGCCGCGACGTGGCCTACGGCGCCGACGACTTCGCAAAAGGGCAGCCGCTCAACCATATCGGCGTCGAAGTCGACGATCTCGACGCCGTCGAGGCCAAGGTCGTGGCTGCGGGGCTGAAGCCGTTCGGCCACGACAACTACGATCCGGGCCGCCGATTCTACTTCCTCGATCCGGACGGCATCGAATATGAGGTCGTGTCATATCGGCTGGGCTGATTGTCACTCGACTGACACGCCAGCATCACGAAGCGGCAACGGCCTCCATCCATCCTCAGGCTGAGGAGCGAGCGCAGCGAGCGTCTCGAAGCATGGGCCCCACGGACGGTGCCTGTTGCCCACCCTTCGAGACGCGCCCTACGGGCGCTCCTGAGGGTGAGGTAATTTTGGTGGAAGATCGATGCTGGGCGCCCTCGCCTTGTCTACGGACACTCCTCTGGCGAGGTGGCTATTGTTGAACAGCAACAGCAGTGGCTTCCGCCATGCCTGGGTACAGTCACGGCAGCCTCATGAGCCCTTGCCCCATGCGGATCATCGCACCCTGGTGGATGCCTTCGCAGAGGTAGAAGCCCGAAGGGGCGAACAGGATGATCGTCGAGCCGTGCTCGAACCAGCCGAGCTCCTCGCCCTTCCCCACCCGCGCGTCGCAATCCATCTCCGTGGCGCCGCGATAGTTCATGTTCATCGTGACGTCGAGGAAATGCAGGCGGATGCTGGCGACGAGAATGGCTGCGACCGGCACCAGGGTCACGAGATGACCGCTGCCGGCAAGCCGCATCCGGATCACCGCCCGCTCATTCTTGCAGAACAACTTCGCCACGCGCTTGAGCGCGATCGGATTGACGTTCCAGGTGTCGCCCGAAATGTAGGTCACGTGCTCGACCGTGCCGTCATGGGGCGCGTGGAAGCGGTGATACATGCTCGATGTGAGCCGCAGCGTCACGTAGGTGCCGTCGCGATAGGCCTCGATCAGCGCCGGATCCGCCAGCAAGTCCTGCAGCGTGTAGGGAAAGCCCTTGGCCTGCAGCAGCTCGGTGCCCTCCACAGTCCCGCAGGCGCCGACGATGGCGTCGCAGGGACTGGCGAGCACCTGCGGATCGATATCGATCGTTCGCGCGCCGGGCTTGAGCTCGCGCGTGAAGCAGGCATGCAGGCTCCGGAAGGACCGCTGCCTGGCATCGCTGAGGTCGAGATCGGCGAACAGGCGCCAGACCGCGATCGATGCGCACGCCACGACCGGGCTCTCGATCTTGCTGAACCAGCCCATCCATTTCGTGGCGAGGCGCCGGGGGATGCGGTTGGTCAGCAGGAAGTTGATGTCCTCCTGATGGAGGAGGCGTTGCAGTTCCAAACGCAAGCTCATGTCGCACCCGGGGAGGCTAGGGAAGGTCGATGACAGGAATGATGGAGGCCGGGCCGATCGCGGCGCTCGTGATGGCAGGCCTGCTGGCGCTCCTGGTGGGGCAGAAGCTGCGGGCGCGGCTCGCCCTGTCGCGCGCCAAGCACCGGTCGCTGGCCGGACACTCGCGCCTCTCGCGCCGCGTGGCCGCGCTGCTGCCCCGCTATGTCTACGAAGACGCGCAATTCTTTCGCTCGGACGACGCAGGCACTGAGATCGCCGAGCGGCGCCGCGCCGGCTTCGAGCGCCTGTCGGGCGTCCTGCGGACGAGCGGGGCGCGGACGGTGAGCCGGACCGCCGAGGCTACACCCTATATCTCGGACCTGCAGTTCACCGAGAGCTATCGCGTGCCCTTCCAGTTCAGCCCGCGCGTAAAGGCGCAGCTGCCGGCCGGGTCGTTCGTCGAGTCCGCGAGCGGCGTGCAGGTCACCGATCTCGACGGCGTCTCCCGCTACGATCTCACCGGCTCCTACGGCGTGAACCTGCTGGGCAACGATTTCTACAAGGGCTGCATGGAGCGCGGCGCCCGGCGGGTCGATGCGCTGGGACCCGTGCTGGGCGCCTACCCCTCGCTGCTGGCCGACAATGCCGCGCGGCTGGCGCGGATCTCCGGCAAGGCCGAGGTTTCCTTCCATATGTCGGGGACGGAAGCGGTGATGCAGGCCGTGCGGCTGGCGCGCTTCCACACGCGCCGCTCCCATCTCGTACGCTTCTGCGGCGCCTATCACGGCTGGTGGGGCGACGTGCAGCCGGGCGTCGGCAATCCCGTGCCGGCCCACGACACCTACACGCTGGCCGACATGTCCCGCGCTACCCTCGCCGTGCTGCGCACCCGCCGCGACATCGCCTGCGTCCTGGTCAACCCGATCCAGGCGCTCCATCCCAACATCGGCGCGCCCGCCGATTCGACCCTGGTCCACAGCCGTCCGGACAGAAGCGTGGATCGCGCCACCTACGCGGCCTGGCTGAAAGAGCTGCGCGCCGTCTGCACCGAGCGCGGCATCGTGCTGATCTTCGACGAAATCTTCGTCGGCTTCCGCCTGGCGCGCGGCGGGGCCCAGGAGTATTTCGGCGTCGAGGCCGACATGGTGACCTATGGCAAGACGGTCGGCGGTGGCTTCCCCATCGGCGTCGTCTGCGGCGACCACCGGCTGATGAAGCGCTATCGCGAGGATCGCCCGGCCGACATCTGCTTCGCGCGCGGGACCTTCAACTCGCATCCCTACGTCATGGCGGCGATGAACGAGTTCCTGCTCCATCTCGAAACGCCCGAGATGGAGACCCTCTATTGCGATCTCGACGCCACCTGGACCCGGCGCACGGACTCGCTCAACCGGCGCCTCGCCGAGCGCGGCCTGCCGCTCAGGATCGCCCATCTCTCGTCGATCTGGACCGTCTGCCACACGGCGTCGTCGCGCTACAACTGGATGTTCCAATACTATCTCAAGGCCGCCGGCCTGGCGCTGAGCTGGATCGGTACCGGCCGGCTGATGTTCAGCCTCAACTTCAGCGAGGCCGACTTCGAAGCCGTGGCGGAGCGTTTCCTCTCCGCCGCCGAGGCCATGCGTCACGACGGCTGGTGGGAGACCGGAGCGCTGGCCACCGATCGCGCTATCAAGCGACGGATCCTTCGGGAGATCCTCGCCCATATCGTTGGCCCCTTGTGGCCGGGAGTTCATCCTCTTCCGGCCCGCGAGCTTCCCGCTCGCTCATGATCACGGGCGAGCTGGAAGCTCGCGGTCCTCACGCCGGCGCCGCAGGAGCTCCAGCGGCGCGCGGTGGTAGAGCTTGATGTCGTGGAAGGGATCGGTGGCGATCTTGGTGGCCCACACCAGGCCGGTCCGCACATCCTTCAGGATGAACAGCTGCACTGACCGGAAGGCTATTCCGCCGAGGCCAACGGCCAGCCAGAGCTCGCCGACATGCGTGACGAGCTCGCCCATGCCGGCATGGGGGGTGAACATCCCGAGCAGCGTCGGATCGGCGATCAGGAGCAGCGGCGATGCGGCCCACAGGGCCAGAAGCACGAGCTTGCGCCTGATGTTGTAGCCGACCTTGATCTCCTCCTTGTACTCGTCCGTCGCCTGGTTGACCTGGTCGTAGCCGCGCGGCTCGAAGAACAGGTGGCCGATCTGGCGGCTGGTCATGGCGACCAGCCAGCCGATCAGGGCGGCCATGGCAGGGTCGGAGAACGCCACCA
Source organism: Rhodospirillales bacterium (assembly GCA_947469635.1). Classification (GTDB taxonomy): domain Bacteria; phylum Pseudomonadota; class Alphaproteobacteria; order Reyranellales; family Reyranellaceae; genus Reyranella. Next base: position 8,082 of record CANIRG010000069.1, read on the forward strand.
GATAGGCGCACAGGAAGCTCAGCGCGCTGAGGAGGTGCAGCGACTGATTGACCTTGCTGTGATGGTAATAGCGATGATCGTCCCAGCGTTGCACTTTCAATTCATTGAAGAAGCCGCTCATGCGTACGTTCCTTGGCTGGGGGACGATGGTTTCACGCCGGTGACCTTCGTATCGCGCTGGAGTTACAGAAAAGAGACGCCGCGTACGATCGCCCAGGCGAGCGCCGCCGGCAGGGCCGCGACGACGGCCAGCGGCACCAGCGGGTGAATGTTATTGAGTCGTCGGAAGAGATTGCACAGCAGCCCGACCGCGAATTGCGCTGGCGTGCGCGGGCTCTTGGAATATTCCATCGCCGCCTTCACGACATAGAACACGGCGGTGTTGGCGGCGAGGGTCGCGCGCGCCGACAGGGTCGCGTCGGGCGGCGTGATCAGATAGTTGCACTTCAGCAGGATGCGCTGCCGATCGGCCGGGTTGTACTCGCCCTCGACCCAGTGCAGCTCGCGATGAAAATCCAGCAGGCCGAACTCGTAGGTCGCGAAGGCCTGCTCGACCTGGCTGTCGTGGAAGACGACCTTGTAGGTCGCATCGGACTGCAGGTAGATCAGCGCCCGCACGACGACGCTGGAGGACAGGAAGCGCAGGTTGCCGTCGTAGTGCTTGTCGAACAGGCCCTGGTCGCCGCCGCGGTCCTTGTTGTAGTGCGAGATATACAGTTCGTCGGTGTGCTTCATCGGCGCGATGACGCTGCCGCGCGGGACCTGCCGCTCGATCAGGGAATGGATCGCCGCGCCGTCGCGCAGGCGATCGATCAGCTCGATCACCGGAGCGGGCAAGGTGCCGACATAGACGTGCTTGGACGGCCGCTCCAGCAGCTCGGCCCGATAGCGATCCTCGACCCATCGCGTCAGCCCATCGACGAGGGCCCGGTCGGACGGGTCGTCGAACCGGCCGACGGTCGCGGGAAAGCGCTGCGACAGACGGGACTGCGGCTCGGCGCCGGCAGTCCGGCCGGCCCATTGCAGGATGTTGGTCATGGGATCCTCCTTGCGATCTCTTGTGCGTTCACGATGCCCTAAGCCCGGCCAGGACCGCCGCGACCAGCGTCCCTGCGAGGACAAGGCCGCCACCGATTCTGACGGCGCGGCGATGGCGAGGGCCGGCCAGTTCCATGGCCAGCAACCCGATGTTCAGCGCCACATGCAGGCCCGCCAGCGGCCACCACTGCGCGCGAAACCCTGGATTGATAAGGGTGCCGCCGAAGGCCGCGACGTTGCCCAGGATCATCGGATGGGCGGTCAGCGAATAGGGAAAGGCGGCGATGCGGCAGGGCGGCAGGCCGGCCACCTCGTGGCCGTAGTATGTCCGGTCGAACCCCAGGAGCGCGGCGGCCCGGACGTTCAACAGGATGCCGGTGGCGATGACGGCCAGGGAGGCAAAGTCCAGCGGGGCACTGAGATAGACGGTCGCCAGCGCGGCGACCGAGACGGTCTTCAGGACAACGGCGTTGCGCTTGAACGCATCGAAGGACCTCGTGCCGAAGGCGAAGGCCAGCCAATAGAGATAATAGTGCCAGAAGCTCAGGAGGTAGACTCCGAGCGGCAGGTTCTGGTCAAGAACGGCGGGCAGCCCGGCCAGGGCGAACAGAAGGCACGACGCAGACACTTCAGGGGGCTTTAGCGCCCTTTCGTGTCGGCGATGTTAAGGACCGACGTCAGATTCGTGTAGCCGCTAGTCGACCTTGATGCCGAGGTCGCGGATCAGCTTGCCCCACTTGGCCGAGTCGGCCGCGACGAAAGCAGCGAAGTCGGCAGGCGAGGTCCACTGCGCCTCCACACCCTGCTGCGCCATGGCGGCCCGCAAGGCCGGCGCCGACAGCACCGTCTGCAAGGCACCGCTCACGCGCGCCACGATTTCGGGCGCCGTGCCTTTGGGAAGGTAGACGCCGTACCACGTCCCGGCGGCGTAGCCCGGCACGCCCGCCTCGGCGACCGGCGCGAGATCGGGCAGGACGCTCGAGCGGGTACGGCCGCTCACCGCCAGCCCCTTCACCGTGCCGGCCTTGACGTGCGAGGCGACCAGGTTCACGTCGGCGAACATCACCTGGATCTGACCCGCGATCAGGTCGGCGATGGCCGGGGCCAGGCCGCGATAGGGCACGTGCTCCATCTTGATGCCGGCCATCGAGGCGAAGAGCTCGGCCGCGAGATGCGGCGCGCCGCCCTTGCCGGAGGAGCCGACGTTGAGCTTGCCGGGATTGGCCTTGGCGTAGGCGATCAGCGCCTGGACCGAATCGACCGGCACGTCCTTGTTGACCACGAGCGCGAAGGGGCTGGTGGCGGCAAGCGACACGGCGATCAGGTCATTTACGGGATCGAACGGCAGCTTCTCGCCGAGATGCGGCGCCACCGCCATGGTGCCCGCGGCCCCCAGCAGCAGCGTGTAGCCGTCGGGCGCCGCCTTGGCCGCGAGGTCGGCGCCGATCACGCCGTTGGCGCCGGCGCGGTTCTCGACCACCACACTCTGGCCCAGCGCCTCGCCGAGCCCCTGCGCCACGGCGCGGCCAACCAGGTCGGCGCCGCCGCCGGGTGCGAAGGTGACGATCAGCCGGAGCGGCTTGCCGGGATAGCTCTGCGCCACGGCCGACATCGGCAGGAGTGCGGCCGCAAGGATGAAAAATCTACGGAACATCACGCCCCTCCCCGATCAATTGGCACCCGATCAATTGGCAAACGCATCCACCGTGTCGCGCCAGCCGCGTTGCAGCGCCGCCTGGTCGAGCACGCGCAGCGGCGCCAGCACGCGCGCGATGCTGGGATAGGCCGGCACCGCGAGCTGGGCGAGCTTGTCGTCGACCGTCTCGGGCGGCAATGGCCGGTCGGCACCGCCGCGGGCGCTCAGGCACTCGGCCGTGAGCACGCGACCGTCGCGCAGCTTCACCTCCGCCCGTGCGGGACGGTCGTTGGGCGGCGGCAAGTCGGCCTCGTAGGCCCGCACCGTCACGCGCTCGCGCAGGCTTCCGATGTCGGGCCGGGCGAGCGTGTCATAGGCGAAGGCCTCGGCCCCACCGGAGCCCATCACCAGCGCCGAGGCGACGGCGTGCGGCAGCGAGAACTTCGCGCCCAGCGTCGTGCCGGGCCGGGCGTTCATCAGGGGACGCGCCAAGGCATGCGTCGCGATCTCGACCGATTCGATCGAATCGAGCGATCCCGCGCCCAGCAGCGCCGGCCGCAGCTCGAGCAGCGCCTCGACACTGGCATGCAGGTGCTGGCAGCAGGCGTAGAGCTTGGTGTAACCCTCGAGCAGCGCCCACGAGGTGCCGAGCCCCTCGGTCAAGGCCTGCGGCTGGGCCGTGCCGCCCAGCACGTCGCTGTAGACGTCGAAGAAGGCATCGGGCGAGCCGGTGATGCCGCACGTGGCCCACTCCACCGCCATCATGCCCGACCACGCGCCCTGCGCCGGCCAGACGTTGCGCACCAGCGCGCCCGCCACCAGATGCGTGCGCGGCGAGGGATTGACCAGGGTCGCGGCGGACGAGATCGCGTGGAAGGCCGTGTGGGGATCGAGCCGCTGCAGCAGCGCGGTCGCTGCGGCCGAGGCGAGGGCGCAGTAGCGTCCGTGCGACTGCATGTTGAGCGCACGTTGGCGCCAGCCGCGGGCGATGCGCGTGGCGATCTCGTAGCCCAGCACGAGGGCGCGCAGCAGCTCCTCGCTGCGGCGGTTCTCCGCCTCCGCCGTGGCGAGCAGCGCGGGGATGACATAGAGGCCGGCATGGCAGGGCGTCGGCCGATAGCCTTCGTCGAGCTCCAGCCAGTCGGCCGCCATCGCATTGGCGACCGCGGCATCGATGCGGCCGACACGCGCGGTGCCGCCACGCAGCACCGTCGCCTCGTGATGGCGCGCCCGCTCGATGGTGCGGGAGTGAAAGGCCATCACCTCGGGCTCGTTGCGCGCACCGATCATCGCCGCCAGATCGTCGGTGAGGACGTTGGCGGCGCGGGCGAGCACCGGCCGGGGAATATCCTCGAGCGTGCAGCCGACCGCCCAGTCGATCAGCTTTCGCGCCTGGCCGGCGACAGCGGCTTTGGCATCCTCGCTCATGAGAGTGCTCCCTTCCTCCCCTTGCGTAGCAAGGGGAGGTGGCGGCGTCTTACGCCGACGGAGGAGTCACGGGCACCCGCACTGTGGCTCATGACCCCTCCATCGGCCGATCCGGCCGCCACCTCCCCAGCTTCGCTGGGGCGGAAGGAGACGCACCCATGCCGTCGGCCGCTCATGACATGGCCTTGGCGAAGTCGGAGGCGAGGTAGTGCTGGACGATCTCCCAGCCTGTCGCCTTCCACACGCCTTCGTGGCCGCAGATGTATTTCAGCGCATTGTCGAGCGCCTGGATGCGATGCGCCTGGCCGGTGACGAAGGGATGGACGGCGATCGCCATCACCCTTCCCGACTCGGCACCCTCGCGATAGAGCGTGTCGAACTGGCGGCACATCATGGCCTCGAACTCCGGCACCGACTGCTTGAAGTCGTAATAGGCCGGCACGTCGTTGACCTGCAGCGTGTAGGGCAGAGATACCATCGGCGGCTTGCCGAGCTGCATCGTGTAGGGCTGGTCGTCGTTCACCCAGTCGCAAATGTAGCGCACGCCGCCTTCGCTGAGATATTCCAGCGTGCTCCAGGTCTCGCCGAGACCGGCGCCCAGCCAGCCCTTCGGCCGCTGGCCGCTCTGCTTCTCGATCGTGTCGAGCGCGCGCAGGATCGAGGCGCGCTCGTCCTCCGGCTTCATTTCGCTGAGCCGGAGCGCATTGGTCTCGTTGTGGCCCATGATCTCCCAGCCCAGCCGCACCATCTCGGCGATGACCTCGGGATGGTGGGTGCAGACCTCGCTGTTGGTCGCGGCCGTCCCGCGCATGCCGTGGCGGCTCATGGTCTCCATCAGGCGCCACACGCCCACCCGGTTGCCGTAGTCGCGCAGCGACCAGTTGCGCACGTTGGGAATATGCGCCTGGGCCCGCGGCACGCGCTCGTTGTTGGTGCCGGGCATGACATCGTCGAGAGCAAAGAACTCGACGTTGGGATTGATCCACAGCGCCACCTTGGCGCCGTTCGGCCATCTCAGTTTCGGCCGGCCCTTGATCGGGCTGTACTTGAAGGGTCCGTACTTGCTGGGAGTCATCGGTCTCTCACTGCTGCTCGATCCTGGCGGCCTTGATCACGCTCGACCATTTGACTGTTTCGTCGGCGATCAGCTTGGCAAATTCCTCCGGCGTGCTGACGGCCTGCTCCTGGCCGAGGCGCGCGTAGTTCTCCTGCACCGACGGGTCCTTCATCGCCTGCGCGATGGCGGCGTGCAGCCGGTCGACGATGGGGCGCGGCGTGCCCGCCGGCGCCAGCAGGCCGTTCCAGGTGATGGCGCTGTAATTCGCGACGCCCGCCTGCTGCATGGTCGGCACGTCGGGCAGGACCGCCGCGCGCTGGGTGCCGGTGACCGCGAGCGCCCGCACCTTGCCTGCCTGGATATGCGGCAGGGCCGAGGGCAGGACGTTGAACATCATCTCCGGCTTGCCGGTCAGCACGTCGTTCACGGCTGGCGCGCCGCCCTTGTAGGGCACGTGCACGATGTCGAGGCCTTCGGCCACCTTGAACAATTCGGCGGACAGATGCAGCGACGTGCCGGCGCCGGGCGAGGCGTAGTTGAGCTTGCCCGGCTGCTTCTTCACCAGCGCCACCAGTTCGGCGACGCTGTTGGCCGGCAGCGACGGGTGAACGACCAGCACGTTCTGCACGATGCCGATCAGCGAGATCGGTGCGTAGTCCTTCAGCGGGTTGAAGGCGATGTCGCGATAGAGGCTGCGGTTGATCGCCAGGCCCGGCGAGCCCATGAGCAGCGTGTAGCCGTCGGGCGCCGCCTTGGCCACGATGTCCATGGCGAGGTTGCCGCCGGCGGCCGGCCGGTAGTCGATGATGAGCTGCTGGCCCAGGATCTCCCCCAGCTTCGGCAACAGGGCGCGCAGCAGCAGGTCGGTGCCGCCGCCCGGGCCGAAGCCGTTGACGACGCGGATCGGCTTGTCGGGATAGGTCTGGGCGCCGGCACTCGCGGCAACGAGCAGGCCGAAGACGACCGACAGGCAGCGTAAGATCTTCATTTCCTGGCTCCTTTGCGAGGGCCCGCCGGCCGCTTCCATTCGACCTCGGCCTGATAGGCGAAGCGTTCCTCGCGGAAATAATTGTCGGTCCAGCGGATGGGCCGTCCGTCGTCGAGGTAAGCGGAGGCCTGGACGTGCAGCACCGGATCGGCGATGCCGACGCCCAGCAATGGCGCCACCATCGTGTCGGCCCGCGCCACGCCGATGCGATGCACGCTGCGCTTCTGCAGGAGCCCATGGCGCTGCCACAGGAACTCGTGCACCGACTGGCGCAGGCCTTTCGGCGCGTAGCGCGCCGGCATGTAGGTGACGACGACCGAGAGCGGCACGTCGTCGAGCGTATGGACGCGCACGAGACGCGCGATGGCGTCCTCGCCCGCTTTCAGAAAGGCACGCACCTCGGACGGCGGCTCGACCCTGTCGATCGATACGAGGCGTTCGACGGTGCCGAGGCCGGCATGCAGCGGATCGCCGATCGAGCTCGTCAGCCGCCGCGCCGGCGTGTGCGGCATGAATCGCGTGCCGACGCCGCGCCGGCTCTGCAACAGCCCGTCCTGCTTCAGGAGGCCCAGCGCCTGGCGGACCGTGCTGCGGCTGACGCCGAACTCAGAGCAGAGCTGCTGCTCGGTCGCGAGGCCACCCGTCTCGGCACGCGCACGCAATGTCAGCGCGATCTGGTGATAGAGCGGAGCGCTCTGGCTGAAGGGAATCGCGGCCGGGCTGGACATTTGTATGGCTGACCATACAATCGGCCGAAGAACCATGGCAAGCACGAGCCTCAGCGAATTCCAGTCGGTGCCGATCGTCGACGTGGCGCCGCTCTTCGACGGATCGGATGCAGCGGCGCGCACCGTCGCCGCCGAGATCCGCCGCGCCTCGATCGAGGTCGGCTTCTTCTACGTGCGCGGCCACAACGTGCCGCTCGACCTGATGCGCGCCATGCTGATGGGTGCCAAGTATTTCTTCACCCTGCCGGAGGAGCGCAAGCGCGCGATCCAGGTCAACAACGCCCACCGCGGCTACGTGCCCTTCGCGCAGACCACGCTCGGCCGCGCCAAAAAGCCCGACCTCAAGGAGAGCCTGAACTTCGCCTTTCCCTTCCAGGCGGGCGATCCCTACCTCGCCGACGGCAAGCCGCTGATCGGGCTCAACCAGTGGCCGGCCGGCGAGCCGGTGCTGCAGCGCATCGCCGAGGATTACTACGCCGGCGTGTTCGAGCTGGGCCAGAAGCTGCTCGAAGGCTTTGCGCTCGCGCTCGACATCGACCGCGGCTTCTTCCGCGAGCTCTACCGCCATCCGCTGGTGCGGGCGCGCCTGGTGCATTATCCGCCGCAGCGGGCGGGCGACAACGAGGGCCAGTTCGGCGCCGCGCCCCACACCGACTGGGGCTGCATCACCGTGCTGTGGCAGGACGACGTCGGCGGCCTGCAGGTGCGCAATCGCTCAGGCCAGTGGATCGACGCCCCGCCGATCGAAGGCACCTTCGTGATCAACATCGGCGACATGCTGGAGCGCTGGTCGAACGACCTGTTCGTCTCGACGCCGCACCGCGTGGTCAACAGCTCGGGCCGCGAGCGCTACTCGATCCCGATCTTCTACGATCCCGACTTCGAGACCGTGGTGGAGTGCCTGCCCAACTGCTCGGGCCCGGCCAACCCGCTGAAATATCCCCGCACCGTCGCGGGCGAATACATCACCGCGCAGTACGACAAGGCCTACGCCTACCGCCAGAAAGCCGGCTGATCCCCCCCCCCCGGACGAGGTCCTTACTTCGTGACCCAGGGCTCCCAGGCGCGCGCGCCGCGGGCGTTCGGGCTCTTGTAACCTGCCGCGCCCTCGCTGCTCTTGCTACCCATGAACTTCAGGGAGAAGGCACGATCGGCTTCCGCTCCCTTGATATCGCCCTTCGCCTCCTTGGAGAACGCCCGCGAAAAGTAGGGATTGTACATGGCGTGCATATATTGCGGCGCCAGCTTGATCGCCTGGTCGAAGTCGCGGATCGCCTCGTCGTGCTTGCCCATCAACTGGTAAGCCTCGCCGCGGCTGGTGTAGGCCACGGCGTAGTTGGGATCGATCCGGATCGCGGCCGTGTAGTCCTCGATGGCGAGCTCGGGCGTGGCGAGTCGATTGGTTCCACGGTTGTTGTAGATCTTGGCGATGGTGGGCGCGAGCTTGATCGCCTCGTCGAAGTCGCGGCCGGCGGACTCGGGCGTCTTTGCATCGACGCCACGGTTGTTGAGCGCGATGGCCTTTTCCGTGGCCGATGCCTTGCCGGAATCGATCACGGCGTTGCAGTCCTTGGTGACGTCGGTCGACTGTTCTGGCTTCAGCAGGCAGAAGGTCCAGGCCCGGTCGTACGGTTGCGCATTGACCGATCCAGCCGAGACGGCCAGCACTGCGATCAGGATCAAGCAGTGCAACTTGGGTTCATTCACGGTGAAAGCCTGTACGGTTGTGAACATTGGCGAAAGTGTTACACCCGCTTCACCCACCTCGCCAGCAGGACCACCTTCATGCGAAAGCTCATCCTCGCGGCCCTTCTCCTCGCGATGGCTCCGGCTCTCGCCCAGGACAGCGGAGCACTGGCCTTCCTGCAGCAGATCTACGGGCAATATGAGAAGACCGACGACGGGGTCGATATCAGGTCGGCAGGCGCGGCCCAGCGCTATTTCACGCCAGCGGTCGCCCGCCTGATGGAAGCCGACGCGGCCGAAGCGGCCCGGAACAAGCAGTCCGGGCGGCTCGATTTCGACCCGTTCATCGGCGGGCAGTTCTGGGCACCCACCAAAGTCACCCTGACTGTTGCTCCCGGCCCCAAGGCCGATCAGGCCACCGGCACTGCGCGCTATATCGTCAAGGGTGGAACGAGAGAAGTCGTCGTGACGCTCGATCTCGTGAAGATACCGGCGGGCTGGCGAATCGCCGACATGCGCTGGGTAGGCGAGCAAGGCACGCTGATGAATATCCTCTCGGCCAAGCAGTAAGGACGGCTACAGCCGCCCCTTCCGCTTCGCCACCGCCTCCGCGAGCAGGCAGAGGATCTCCCACATCATGGTGACGCCCACGAGCGCGGTGTTGCCGCTCATGTCGAAGGGCGGCGAGACCTCGACCACGTCGCCGCCGACGAGATCGAGCCCGCGAAGCCCGCGCAGCATGCGCTGGGCCTCGTGCGGTGTGTAGCCGCCGATCTCGGGCGTTCCCGTGCCCGGCGCATAGGCCGGGTCGAGCCCATCGACGTCGAAGCTCACATAGGTCGGGCCAGTGCCCACGACACGGCGCGCCTCGGCGATCACCTTCTCGACGCCGAGGTCGAAATATTCCTCGATGGTGATCACGCGCATGCCCTGCTCGCGCGCCCAGTCGTTGTCGTCGGCCTTGTAGAGGGAGCCGCGAATGCCGATCTGGACGACGCGCTTGGGGTCCAGAAGCCCCTCCTCGACGGCGCGGCGGAACGGCGTGCCGTGGGTGTATTTATAGCCGCCGAAATAGGTGTCCCAGGTGTCGCTGTGGGCGTCGAAATGCACCATGCCCAGCGGCGCCTGCCCCTTGGCGATGGCGCGCATGATCGGCAGCGTGATCAGGTGGTCGCCGCCGGCCGACAGCGGCACGGTGCCGACGGCATGGATCTTGGCGAAGTGCTTCTCGATCCGCTCCAGCGAATCGTCGAGGCTGGCCGGGTTCACCGGCGCATCGCCGAGATCGCCGCACTTGGCCAACGAATAAGGCGCCACGCCCGTCACGTGATGGATGCGGCGCATCATGGTCGAGAGGTCGCGCATCTGGCGCGGACCGTGGCGCGCGCCCGGCCGGTTGGTCGTGCCGCCGTCCCACGGCACGCCGACCATGCCGATCTCGACATCGGCCGGATCGCGGAACACCGGCAGGCGCATGAAGGTGGCGACGTCGCCGAAGCGCGGCGTCACCGTGCCGGAGACGGGCTGCGGGAAGCTGGCTGGATCGGTCATGCCCGTCATCTAGGTATCTATTGCGGCTGCAACAGGGCCTTGCGGGCCGTGACAAATTCTTCCACCGCCGCGGCGAAACGGTCGGCCTCGGCGTCGCCGATCATGATGTTCAGCGCCACGAAGCCGCGACGCGCGATCCAGATGCTGGCCGCGGTCATGTCGAAGTAGAACAGCTCCTTCGCGTCCTGGTTGGAGGTGGCGATATCGGCCGCGGTCTTGATCGGCCGGGCGGTGGCGTGCGCCGTCATCATCGAGCCGATGCCCGAGAACTGGAACGCGACACCCTCGCGCGCGCAGATCGCGTTCAGCCGCTCGCGCAGCCTGTCGCCACGCGCGTTCAGCTCGGCTGCCGCGGCCGGCGTGTAGACCTCGCCGTAGCCTGCCGCACCCGCCGCCATGGTGAGCACATTGTTGTTGAAGGTGCCGGCATGGGGCAGCGCGTCGGGCTTGGTCGGATCGAACAGCTCCATGATGTCGCGCCGGCCGCCGAAGGCGCCGAACGACATGCCGCCGCCAATGTACTTGCCGAGCGTGGTCATGTCGGGGATGACGCCGGTCTTCTCCTGCAGGCCGCCCGGCGAGAGGCGCGAGGTCATGACCTCGTCGAAGATCATGGTGATGCCGCGCGCCTTGGTCTCGGCCCGGATCATCTGCAGGAAATCGAGATTGCCCGGCAGGCAGCCGTGGCTGCCCTGCATGGGCTCGAGCAGGACGGCGAACAGCTCCTCGCCGTGCTTGGCCAGCAGCGCGCGCGTGCCCTCGACGTCGTTGTAGGGCGCCACGACATAGTCGTAGGGCATGTTCACCGGCGAGCCGCCGCTCACGAAATAGAGCACGCCGCCGTGATAGCCGCCGTGGAAC
>CANIRG010000070.1 GCA_947469635.1 Rhodospirillales bacterium
AAGGCGCCGCTGTCGTTTCGATGAATTGGCCATCGCGAAATGATGCCCAATTCGGCAGCCTTGTAAAACCCGGGAAACTCAATCCCGGTCGGCTTTCAAGCCGCATTCCCCATTGGATTTACCCACTCGATTTCCTGATGAGCCAGAAATTTATTACGTCAGAAGAAATTGAGCTTCCACCAAATTTACGCCTAGTAATCCAACGTGCTCGAGTTCGGATGGAAATACTCGAAAGTGGCTCGGATCCTCGAGCGAGATTTGAGCTTTTTCAGAGACTTAACACTGGCGGATCTCCCCTATCAGAACAAGAAGTACGCACGTCTATTTGCGTTTCAATCAATCCGGCTCTGGATAAACGAATAGAAAATATGGCTACTCACAAATCCTTTGTCGAAACCACAAAGGTCAGTGATGCTCGCCTAGAGAGGCAGTTCAACAAAGAACTTGTTGTGCGCTTTTTAGTCTTGAGAAATTGCCAGTATAAAAGGGGCGTTGATGTCCACGAATATTTGTCGAATGGAATTGTTGATATTTTTCAATCTAAGGAAATGAAGTGGGATGCTGAAGAGAAGGTTTTTAACAGCACTTTCGATACCCTTCTGGAGGCACTAGGCGACAACTGCTTTCGACGACCCAAAGCTGGTGGATATTCTGGAAACTTCTCACTTGCTGCCTTTGAATGTTCAACCTTGGCGCTAAGTCGTATGATTGAGCAGAAGGACAAAGCCGGGGCAAAGGCACTTAAGAACGAATATGTCGCAATGTGGAGGGATGAAACGTTTCAAAAATATAGCGGCGCAGGAGTTCGAGGAACGGAACGCCTTTCAAAGTTGGTGCTGCCGCATGCCTCGGAATACTTTTCTTAATAGTCTCAACTGATGCGGACTATTGAAGACCTTCAATCTGCGCTCGACTACGAGTTCGCTTGGCGTCGGAAAGAACTTAGCGAACTGCAACGGGAGACTAGAGAAAGGGGCGCGAGCTACCTTTGTAGAGCGGCGATCGCACTGTCGTATGCCCACTATGAAGGATTTTCCAAAGCAGCATTGATTTCCTACGCACAATTCATTACTCGTCGGGCAATTCTCGCAAAGAACGCAAAGCCGGCACTAAACGCCCTAGGTCTTAAAGCGACAATCGATCAATTGGCATCCGCAAACAATGTCGCGTTCTTTGTTAATGCGGTTGAATTGTTCTTTGAAAGTCAAGACAAGCGCCTTTCCTTAAAGCTTCACAGTTTCTTGGATGATGTTGGAAATATGAAGCACGAACTATTAATAGCTTGTATGAAGTGTGTTGGTCTAGGAATAGACTATTTCGAGAATTTAGAACAATTCGTCGATAAGGATTTGATCAAGCAACGTAACGAAATAGCACACGGACGTCACACGACGATCACCGCCTCAGATGCCGTTGATATTATAGAAAAAGTTATCGAAATAATTACTCGCCTAAAGAATGATATTATTCAGGGCGCGGAAACTAAAAAATACCTCATCGGCCAGTAAAGACACGAGGCCGATGCCATCACCGATGAGAACCATGCGCACACCGATAAGAAGCATGTCGGCATCGCGGTGATCGTGGCGAGCCTCGGGGGCCGTGAACGAGGCGGACGGAGGAAGAAGGCGGCCTAGTTCAGCCGCGCCGCCTGCGCCATCACCTCGATAGCCTCCGGCTGCCGCGAGCGGACGCTGAGCGACTCCGCACCGCAATTCTCCCACGCGCGATAGCGCTCGCGGATGCGCGCGGGCGGGCCGACCAGCGATTTCAGGTCGACCCAGTCGTCGGGCACGGCAGCGATCGCCTCCTGCTTGCGGCCCGCGAGGTAGAGTTCCTGGATCCGCTTGGCGGCATCGCCGAAGCCGCGGCGCACCATGATGTCGTTGTGGAAATTCTTGGTCTTGTGGCCCATGCCGCCGACATAGAGCGCCACCTCGGGCTTCAGCCGCTGCAGCGCGCCCGCCACGTCGTTGTCGACCTCGACATGCACCGAGGCCTGGATGGCGAAGTTGTGGAAGCCCTTGCCGTTGCCGGCACGGCGGAAACCCTCCTCGAGCCACGGCCGATATTCTTTCATCGCGCCGGGCGTAAAACCCATCGGCAGCCAGCCGTCGGCGATCTCGGCCGTCAGCTTCACCGTCGCCTCGTTGCCGGTGGCGAGGTAGATCGGGATGTCGGGCTTCATGTGCAGGATCGACTTCAGCGGCTTGGCCAGCCCCGCCGAGCCGGCACCCGTGTAGGGCAGCGAGATCTCGCGGCCCTCGTGCGCCACCGGCGCCTCGCGCTGGAAGATCTTGCGCATGATCGCCACGTAGTCGCGCATGCGCCAGTAAGGGCTGCCCCAGGGCTGGCCGTACCAGCCTTCGACGATTTGCGGGCCCGAGACGCCGATGCCGGCAATGAACCGGCCGCCGCCGGCCATGGCATCGACGGTCGCGGCCGACATCGCGGCGTTGGCGGGGGTGCGGGCGGCGAGCTGCATGATGCCGGTGCCGAGCCTGATGCGCTTCGTGTGGGCGGCAAGGAACGCCAGCGGCGTCACCGCATCGGAGCCGTAGGCCTCCGCCGTCCAGACCGAATCGTAGCCGAGTTCCTCGGCGCGCTGGACGAGCTTTACGGGAATATCGAGGTGCGCGCCGGAGTAGCCGATCGCCAAGCCGAGTTTCATGCCGGCAGGCTACACTCGCCTATTACATGAGGCCAGCTACCGGTGCGCCAGCCTCTGGGCGCGCATCTGGTCGGCCAGCGTGGCACATACCGCATCCATGGGGGACTTGATCGGCCCGATGTTCAGCGCCGTGAAGATGCGGCTTTCGAAGCCGCGGCCGACCGGCCCCTCGACGGGCGAGGACCAGGCATAGGCCTTGTTGGTGACGCCGCTGCCGTCGAGCTCGAAGACATGGACGACGACATCCCAGGTTCGCGTGCCCTGGATGGGCGCGGTCACCGGCACGGTCTGCACCAGCCTCGCCGAACATTCGCAGCGCTGCTCGACCGCGGCCTGCAGACCGGCGGCTTCCGACTGGTCGCCGTCCAGGTTGCTCCAGGCGTCGATCGAGTGTGCGGAGGTCATCATGCTAGTTCCTCATCCTAGGCAGCGTCTCACCTGCTGCCGCCTTGAACCGGGTTGGGGCTTCCAACGGGACTGCCATTCAGCAATGGGCCGAATCCCTGATAAGGGCTGGAACTCTGCTGCGGGCCGCGCCCCTGGAGAGTGCCGGCGCCCTGGAGGGGGCCAAAACCCTGGTAGGTCCGCACGGCCGCCGCCTGGCCCGCTGCCCCGGCGGGCTTGGACGGAGCCGACTGGGCTTGGACCATCGACGGGAAGGCGACGAGCGCAAGGGCGCAAGCCATGAGCCAAGTACGGCCAACGAGATTGATCACGACAGCCCCCCCAACGAATGAATCTCAGCGACCGCAGCCTTGCCCTGCTCGCCATCGCCCTGCTGCAGGCGGTCGACCAGGCTCAGCATCTCCTCGAAATTGCAGGCCGTCGCCGGCGGATAGGTTCTCATCAGCCGAATCTTCTTGTCCGGGTCGATCACGAATACGCAGCGCAACACAGCCGCCGGACCCTCGCCCGGCCGAACCATGCCGTACAGCGTAGATACCATCCCGTCCGCGTCGGCAATGACTGGAAAATTGAGGGTCCAGCCATGCGTTTCCGCGATATCCTTCTCCCAACGAGCATGGCCGTCGGCGGAATCCACGGAAAGGGCGATGACCTTGACGCCACGCCTTTTCCACTCCGCCTTGAGCCGTGCCGCCGTCGCCAACGCCGCCAAGCAGGCAGGGGTGAAATCCCTGGGATGGCTGAACAGGACACACCAGGAGCGGTTCATCCACTCGTGAAAGCGGATGCTGCCGTTGATGGTGTCCTGCTCGAAGTCGGGGGCGATCTGGCCAAGCTGCACGGTCACGTCGACTCTCTTCCGGTCCGACGGGCCCGATAGCCCTCGGCGATCGGAACGTGGTCCTCGACCGGCTAAATCTCGACGTAGGAAATCCTAATTCTTGCTAATTGGCGCGGGCAGGGTCGGGACCCAGCACCTCGCGCGCCCGTCCGGCGGCGGTGGCGAGGCTCCATCGCCCCCCCTCGGCCAACGCCAATTCGAGGGCTGCAGGCGCCAGTCCGGCCTCCAGAAGCCCATACAGCCGCTCCACGATCACCTTGGTGGAGCCGGCCCGGGTGCCGATCGAAGGGTGCACGGACCGCGCATATCCGGCCAGACGGGCGGCAAGATCCGCATGGCCTTCGGTGGCCGCCACCAACGCGACCGTCTCCACCGCCCAGGCGACCGCCGAGGTGAGGCCGATCACGCTGCCCTGGCTGAACACCTCGATGGCTGTCCGCCGCAGGCCGGGCATGTCGCCCTCCAGCAGGAAAAGCCGGGCAAGCGTCGCCATCAGGGGGGTGCGGCGGCTGGGCGGCAGCTCGTCGCGCAGGTCTTGCATCTGTTGCAGCGCGCGATCGGTCTCGCCGGTGCTGTACAGCAGCTCGACCATGTTGCTGCCGCCGTTCACCAGGCCGATCCAGAAGTCCGTGGCGCGGCTGAGGTCGTAGCCTTCCCGGTAGCTCGCCAGCGCCTCGGCGAGGCGGTCCCGCCGGAACCACAGATCGCCCAGCCGGATCAGGGTGAGCGCGAGCCATTTGCCCGGCGCGATGCCGCGCAGAACGGACTCCGCCTCCACCAGGCAGGCTTCGGACTGGTCCATGGTCTCGCGCGTCAGCAAGGCGCTGCCTGCGCGCCACAGGGCGGCGCCGAGGCCCGCGGCATCGTCGGCCTCGCGGAACAGCGCGGCCGCGTCGAGCGCCGCCGGCAGGTTCTCGCGGTCGCTGAACCGGAAATCGCGCCAGCTCAGGCCAAAGCGCACCCAGCCCTGCACCGCCGCCGGCGTGTCGGGTTTCAGGCGCGAGGAGGCCGCCGCCAGCCAGCGCTGCCCCTCGGCCACCGGCGTCTCGGGCAGCTCCCACCACAGCGGCACCGTGCTGGCCACGATTCGCAGGCCGACATCCGGGTTGCCGTCGGGACCGAAGGCCGAGGCAAGGGCGCTGCGCAGATTCTCGCCGTCCGGCGCGTAGCTCGCGAGCCACTCCCGGCCCGGGGTCGTCGGCCAGGTGCGCGCGGCTTCGGCGAAGCGATCGGCGAAGTGCGCCGCATGCCGGCGCTGCAGATCCGTCTCGCCAGCCTCCACCACCTTGCGGATGGCGTATTGCCGGACCGTCTCGAGAAGACGAAAGCGCGGCGGCGAGGACGATTCGACCGTCAACAGGGATTTGTCGGCGAGCCCCGTCAGGCGGTCCAGCAGGTCGATCCCGTCGGTGTCGCTGGCGCCGGCAACCGCCTGGATCGAGGCGAGGCTCGCGCTGCCCGAAAAAGTCGACAGGCAACGCAGCAGCGCGCGCTCCTCCGGTGGCAGGAAATCGTAGCTCCAGTCGATCATCGCCTGCAGCGTACGATGGCGTGGCGTCGTGCCCCGTCCCGGCGTACCGAGCAGCCGGAAGCGTTCGCTGAGGCCTTCGGCCAGCTGCGCCGGCGACAGGACCTTCAGGCGCGGCACTGCCATCTCGATGGCGAGCGGAATGCCGTCGAGCCGGGCACAGATCGACGCGACCGCGGGCGCGCTTGCATCGTCGAGGACAAAGCCGCCCTGCGCCTCGGCACGTTCGACGAACAGGCGGACGGCGCCGTAGCCGAGAGCGGTGGCCGCGTCGGCCTTCTGCGGCTCCTCGGGAAAGCGCAGCGGCGGCAGGCGGAAAATCTGCTCGCCCTGGAGGAAGAGTCCTTCGCGACTGGTCACGAGTACGACGACGCCAGGACATGCAGCGAGGATCGCGCTCACCAGCAGCGCCACGGGCTCGACGACATGCTCGCAATTGTCGAGCACCAGCAGCGATTTGTGGTCGCGCAGGAAGGCGGTGAGCCGCGCGGTCGCGGTGTTGACGCCGGCGCCGTCGGCCAGGCCCGACGCCACCGCCTCGGGCACGCGCGCCGGATCGGTGATGGTGGAGAGATCGGAAAAGGCCACGCCATCGGGGAAGTCGGCCGCGACCTCGGTGGCGAGATGGAGCGCGAGCGCCGTCTTGCCGACGCCACCCGGGCCGACGATGGAAACGATGCGGCGGCTTTGCAGAAGCTGCTTCAGCTCCGCCATCGCCGTATCCCGACCGATCAGCCGCGTCGCGGGTTGAGGCACGCCGGGAAGGACTGTCGGGAGTGGCGCCGGCACGCTCGCAGGCCGAGGGGCTTCGGCCTCGACGACGGTGGCACCGACGAACATGTAACCGCGCCCGCTCACCGTTTGAATCAGCGGCCGGCCCTCGACGGTGTCGTCCAGCGCCCGCCGCAGAGCCGCCATATGTACGGTGAGATTGTTTTCCTCGACGATACGGTCAGGCCAGACCGCCTGCATCAGGGCCCGCTTGCTCACGATCTCGCCGGCGTGGGCCGTGAGATGCAGAAGCAGGTCCATCGCCCGGCTGCCGAGCGGTACCGGGGCGCCGTCGCGGGTAAGCTGCCGCTGCGCCGGAAGCAGCCGAAAGGCGCCAAACCGGATCACGACCTCGTCGTTACGCACGTACTCTCGCAGTCATTGCCCCAGCCACGTTGCGGCCAATCGCAGACCATCACCTCACAGCGTCGGTGGAAAAAAGGTGACCCGAATGCCCGCGGAGGTCAACTCGACCCGGGCCAGGGCACTCTCTATGGCAGCGGCGTCGTCACCGCACCGAGCGCCGCCCCCGCGACGCCGCCGACGATGAGGCCCGGGATGGTGCCGAACGGCGTCACCGAGCCGATCACGGCGCCGGTGCCAGCACCGATCGCGCCACCGGTCACCGCCCGCTCACCCACCGTGTCGCCGCAGGCGCCGAGCGCCAGGGCCATTGCCGTCATTGCGAACCACTTGGCCATGATCCACCTCCTGGGATGCGTCGCCCGGAAGAACGCAATGGGAAGCTTTTGGTTTCCCGCCGTCAGCCCGTCCAAAGGGTCATCAACGGGCCATCCCTGCCGAACATCGGATCCTGCTCGGGCAGCGGCGTGCCGGCGATGGCCGCGATTGCGGCGGCATGGCGCGCGCGACCGGGAATTGGCTGGTCGTAGCTGCCGTCGCCGCCTTTTGGATAGGCGCCCACCACCAGGAGATCGGGGCTGGCCGAGATACGGCGATGGCCGGTGCCCGCCGGCAGGATGGCGACATCGCCAGCCGCCAGGTCGACCTGCTTGCCCTTGGCGCCGCCGAACTCGACCGTGACCCGGCCGCGCGCGATGCCCAGCACCTCGTGGGTGTGGGAATGGAAATGCAGGAAGCCATGGACGCCGTTACGCCAACCGTCAGCCCATCCGTGGCGGGCAAAGGCCTTCTCGAACTCAGCCGCCGGATCGCGCGCACCAACCAGAGGCAACGCCTGTCGATAGAGAACCAGCGGCAGGCGCGGGTTGTTGGGCGTCTCGCCGTCGTCGGCGAAGCGGATCGTCTCCTGCTGAACGGACATGGGCAGCTCCTCCGGAAACATTGTAGCAACTCCGCTCCCCTTTCGCGCGTTGCTCCCCAATGCACCGCCGATCCCTCCTCCTCGCCAGCCTGCTGGCCCCGCCGGCTTGGGCGCAGAACCAGGCCTTGGTGCCTGCCGCCGCCCCCACGGCCTTCCGCCTCGAAGAGGCCGCCAGCTTCGGGCATCAGGTGACCGGCGTCGCCTGCGCACCCGACGGCCGCGTGTTCGTGAATTTTCCGCGTTGGACGGAAGACGCCCCTGTCTCCGTCGCCGAGGTGATGAAAGACGGCACGCTCAAACCCTATCCAGACGACAAATGGAATGACTGGCGCAACGCCAAGGCCGCGACCCTGAAGGCAGCCGATCATTTCGTGTGCGTGCAGTCCGTCGTTTGCGATGGCCGCGGCAACCTGTGGGTGCTCGACCCGGCGGCTCCGGGTATCGACAAGGTGGTCGTCGAGGGGCCGAAGCTGGTGCGCATCGACCTGGCCACCAACAAGGTGGCGCAGGTGATCCGCTTCGGCGAGGACATCGCCCTGCAGGGCAGCTACCTGAATGACGTGAGATTCCATTCCGACGGTCAGACGGCCTTCATCACCGATTCTGGTGCCCGCGGCTCGATCGTCGTCGTGAATCTCGTCACGGGGCGCGCCCATTCGAGGCTCGACGGCCACCCCGGGACGCAGCCCGACAAATCGGTCGAGGTGGCGCCCAACGGCAAGAAGCTGCAGCGGCCGGACGGGCGCGGCTTCATGGTCGCGGCCGATGGCATCGCGCTCAGCGGCGACGGCAAGACGCTCTTCTGGCAGCCGCTGACGGGGCGCACGCTCTACCGCATCGAGTCGCGCCTGCTCATCCACGACGACCCCGACGAGGCGGGCCGCAAGGTGGAAAAGGTCGGCACCTCCTGCGTGGCCGACGGGCTGATGATGAGCCGCGACGGCGTCCTCTACCTCACCTCGCCCGAGGACAATTCAGTGAAAGTGTGGGAAGGCGACCACGTCCGCACCGTGGTCGAGGACGAACGGCTGCGCTGGCCGGACAGCCTGGCCGAAGCGCCGGACGGCTCGATCTATGTAACGGCGTCGCGAATCCAGGACATGCCCTGGTTCAACGCGGGCGCCCCGAATGTCCTTCCGACCAAGCTGTTCCGGATGGTCAAAGCCTGACAGCCGGGACAATATTCCCGGGCCGTGTACCAGCCCGTCGACCCTGCCTATTTCGCCCGCCGTGGACTGCGCCGCTATGCCGGCGTCGCTTCGCTATGGGCGCTTGGCGTCGGCGCCGTGATCTCGGGCCATTATTCGGGATGGAATCTCGGGCTGCTGGCCGGCGGCTGGGGAGGCTTTGCGCTGGCGACGCTGCTGGTCGCGCTGATGTATCTCGGCCTCGTCTTCTGCATCGCCGAGATGGGCGCGGCGCTACCCCACACCGGCGGCGCCTATTCCTTCGCCCGCACCGCCATGGGGCCGTGGGGCGGCTTCGTCACCGGCCTTTGCGAGAACGTCGAGTATGTGCTGACCCCTGCCGTGGTGGTGTCATTCCTCGCCACCTATCTGGCAGCGGTGCTGGAGACGCCCGCGGCGTGGATGCCCGTCTACTGGGTCGCGGGCTATGCGATCTTCGTGGCGCTGAACGTCTATGGCGTCGAGCTCTCCTTCCGGGTGACGGTGATCGTCACCCTGGCAGCGCTCGCGTGCCTCGCCGTGTTCTGGGTTTCGGCCTTGCCGGTCGCCGACTTCGGCCGCTTCGCCCTCAACGTCGGCGCTGGTCCCGATGGCAAACCGGTTGAGATCCAGGGTGGCCATGGTCCGCTGCTGCCCTTCGGCCTGAAGGGTGCGCTGGCGGCCCTGCCCTTCGCCGTCTGGCTGTTCCTCGCCATCGAGCAATTGCCGCTGGCCGCCGAAGAGTCGGTCGATCCCCAGCGCGACATGCCGCGCGGCATCGTGCTGGGGCTGCTCACCCTGTTCGTCTCGGCAGCGCTGATCCTGTGGCTCAATCCCTCGGTAGCGCCCGGAAGCTTTGCGCTGGCGACCTCAGGCGAGCCTTTGCTCGAAGGCTTGCGCGCCACCTTCGGCACGAAGTTCGCCAAGCTCCTGGCGCTGGTGGCCTGCGTCGGACTCGTGGCCTCATTCCACACCATCCTGTTCGCCAAGGGCCGGCAGATCTATTCGCTGTCGCGCGCCGGCTACTTCCCGCGCTTCCTGTCGATCACCCATCCGCGCCACAAGACGCCGCATGTCGCGCTGCTCGCGGGCTCCGGCGTGGCGCTGCTGCTGATGCTCGTGCTGTGGTTCGGGATGGGCGCCGAGAAGGGCGTCGCGGCGATCCAGGGCATGCTGCTCAACATGGCGGTCGCGGGCGCGATGTTGTCCTATTTCCTCCAGGCCGCGAGCTTCATCGTGCTGCGCCATCGCCTGCCCGCGCTCGAACGGCCCTATCGCTCGCCGTTCGGCGTTGCAGGCGCCGTCATCACCATGGTGCTGGCGGCCATGACGCTGGCCTTCCAGCTTCTCGATCCGGTGTTCGTATCGGGCGTGCTGGGCGTCGGCGTGTGGTTCGCCCTCGGCATCGCGTGGTTCGCTATTTTCGGACGGCGGCGGCTGGTGCTTTCGCCGGAGGAGCAGTTCGCGCAGGAGGCTCGGGACTAGCGCGATCGGCTTCCGCGCGGTCGCGGGCCATCACCTTGGTGAAGCGCTCCATGTCGGGGCCGCTCAGCCGCCCGCGCCTCAAGGCGTAGCTGATCATGGGATTGGTCGGCCGGCCGGCGACCAGCACTTCGAAATGCAGATGCGGCCCGGTGGAACGGCCGGTGTTGCCGACGAAGCCGATCACCTCACCCTGCTGCACCACCGAGCCTTCCTCGATGCCCGGCGCGTAGCCTGAGAGATGGCCATAGACGGTGGAGAGCTTGCCGCTGTGGGCGATCTCGATCCAGTTGCCGTAGTTGCCCTTGGGGTGGGCGCCGACCACGACACCGTCGCCGGCGGCGCGGATCGGCGTACCGGGATCGACCACCAGATCGACACCGGAATGCATCACCAACGAACGGTTCGCGCTATAGGTCTGCCGTCGTACCGGCGCGAGAGGCACGAATTTATAGGCGTGCGCCGTCAGTGAGCCTTCGCCCGGCGCGCTGCCGAGCGGGCTTGGCTTGAGCCCCGATTGCGGCTTGGGATCGTAGAGCGGTCCAATGGCGAGACCACGCGCGCCCGGCTGATCGAGCGGGTCGGCGCGCAATCCATAGGCCGAAGAGACCAGGATGGTATCGAGCGGCAGGCGAAGCTCGGGCGGCTCCGTGCTCTGGCCATTGGCGAGATAGAAGCCATCACGCGCCGTACCACCGGGGCGGAACCGATGGATGGCGACCACGCCCTTCTTGGCAAGCCTGAGCTCGGCCCACACCACGCGGCCGATGCCGATCGGATGACCTTGCGCCGTATGGGTTCGC
The DNA here is from genome assembly GCA_947469635.1 of Rhodospirillales bacterium. Taxonomy (GTDB): domain Bacteria; phylum Pseudomonadota; class Alphaproteobacteria; order Reyranellales; family Reyranellaceae; genus Reyranella. The sequence goes on from CANIRG010000070.1 coordinate 10,953, forward strand.
TCGTGGCGCACGAAGAAGCGATCACCTTCCGCAATGTCGCGATCGAGGTCGACCTCCGTGCCGAACGCCTTCAGCGCCTCCAGCATGGCCGCCGCCGGCACGCCCGCCTCGGCCGCCGACCGCGCCAGCGAGCCCACGATGATGCCTTCGGCGCCCATGCGGCGCGTGACCGGCTTGTAGCTCGCCAGCTGCGCATCCTCGATGTCGCTACCGAGCAGCCGGATTTCTTCCGGTGTCGCGGCGATGCCGGGCGCTGCCGCTCCCAGTGTCAGGAATGCGGCTATCGTGAGAACGACGGGCCTGTTCATATGAGAGGTCTTGTAGCAAGGGCGGGGGATTTTTGCAGCGCCAACCTCTATGATGCAGACATGATGAGACTATTGGTCACCCTGATATTTGCAGTCGTCGCCATCCCGGCGGCGTTCGCCCAGCAACTGCAGAAAGTCGAGGTCCTGCTCGACTGGAAACCGCTGCCGACCTACGCCGGCTTCTTCATCGCCAAGGAGCTGGGCGCCTTCGAGCGGCGCGGCCTCGACGTCACCTTCGGCGAGGCACAGGGGGCCACCCCTGCCGCCGAAGCGATCGGCGAGGGCAAGCAATACTGGATCGGCTCCTCGAGCGGCATGGCCACGGTTCTCGGGCGGGCCAAGGGCCTGCCGATCAAGAGCCTCGCGGTCTATTACCGCAAGACGCCGAGCGCGATCTTCACCCGCGCCGAGGACCGCATCGCCCATCCGCGCGAGCTCTACGGCAAGAAGCTCGGCATCGTGCCCGGCAGCATCACCAACGAGGAGCTGCGGGCGATGTTCATCGCCAACAAGCTCGACTTCAGCAAGGTGATCCAGGTACCCGTCCAATGGGATCCCTACGCGCTGCTCGAGAAGAAGGTCGATGCGCTGGTCGACTACGAGGAGATGACGCCGGCCGAGCTGCTGTCGGAAGGCCGCCGGCTGCTGGTGATGCGGCTCTCCGATTTCGGCGTCCGCACCTACAGCTTCAACCTCATCGTCAACGACGAGGCCTGGGCCTCGCCGGAGAAGCGCGCCATCGCCATCAAGGTCGCCGAGGCGGTGCAGGAAGGCTACACGATGGTGAGCGAACGGCCGGCGGATGCCGCGAACCATTTCTCGCGCTTCTTCCCCCGGCTCGCGCCCAACTATGTGGTGCGCAGCACGGTCACGGTCGCCCAGCAGCTCGGCCATCCACCGATGGGCACCCAGACCCGCGCCGGCTGGGAGGAGACGATCAGGCTGCTGACATCGCTGAACCTCGTGACCAAGCCGCTGAAGCCCGAGGACGTGGCGATCCTCGACTAGAGCCGGCGGCCGGAGAGATCGTAGCGAGCCACCAATCGGCTGCCGTAGCCTGCGGCGACGAGAGCGGCGAACGCCTGCATCACGGCGTCCGGCCGCTCCTGCTCGATCTGAAACCCGAGGACGGGATAGACGACGATGCGATGCAGGTCGCCGATCATCGCCAGCAGCGTGCGTTCGGGATCGGGCTCGCGGGCGAAGTAGGCGTCCATGTCGATGGGCTCGCACTGCATGTAGAGCTCGACCTCCGGCCAGACCTTCCGTCCGGTCGCGAAGCCGCGCCGCGTCATGTAGGGTTTCGCCACGACGAGCAGCTTCTCCAGGTGAAGCCCGGCGCGCGCCGCGACCGCCTTGCCGAGGATGAAGTTGTCGCCGGTGTTCTGGGCCCGATCCTCGATCAGGATTTTCTCGCGCGGCACGCCCTCGCGGACGGCGACGTCGGCAAACACTTCGGCCTCCGGCCGATCCCATCCCGTGTCGAGCAGGCCGCCGCGATGGGCGATGCCGCCGGACATGATTACCACCGGCGCGAGCCCCGCCCGCCACAGCGATGCCGCATGGACGGCGGCCTGTGGATCGAAGCTGCCGAGGGTGAGGATGGCGTCGGCCGGCGCCGCCGGATGCACGAGGCGCATATAGTCCCAGACGACACCGAGCGGCCGCGCGATCTCAGGATCGGACCAGGCCACGGCCCCCGCCTCCGCCCAGCCAGTTGGCGAGCGCCACCACCACCGTGGTGATGGCGATCATGACGAGGCTCAGCACGGCGATGGCGCCGACATCGCCGCTTTCCTTCAGGTCGAAGATCAGCACCGACAGCACCTTGGTCTCAGAGGTGAACAGGATCACCGCCGCCGACAGCTCGCGCAGCACCGCCACGAAGACGAAGCACCACGTCGCGGCGACGGCGGTGCGCAGCAGCGGCGCGGTGATGTCGGCCAGCGTGCGCAGCCGCGACGCGCCCAGCATGCGGCCGGCCTCCTCCAGCTCGGGATGGACGGCGTGGAAGGCCGAGCCGAGCTGCTGGTAGGCGGCCGGCAGCTCGATGGTGACGAAGGCGATCAGCAGGATCCACAGCGTGCCGTAGAGCTGCAGCGGCGGACGCGTGTAGGCGATGAACAGGCCGACGCCGAGCACGATGCCGGGAATGGCGAGCGGCGCGGTGGCGAGGAAGGCCAGCACGCGATGCCCGACCATTGCCTTGCGCGCGACGATGTAGGCGATGACCAGCGCCAGCAGCGCGCCGATCGTCGCGGTGAGCGTCGCCAGCAGGAAGGTGTTCCACAGCGCCGGCAGGGTCGAGGACAGCTCGACGAAGGTGAAGCGGAAATTGTGCAGCGTGATGGTCTCGGCGCTCACGATGCGCGACGCGACGCGCGAGAAGGCCGAGTTGAACAGCGCGAGGTAGGGCAGGAAGAAGGGCATCGCCAGCACGAACAGGCAGAGCAGGAGCGCCGGCATGCGCAACACGCCGAGGCGAACGAGGCGCGGCTCGCCGTACTTGCCGCCCAGCACGGCATAGGAGCGGCGGCCCAGCACCATCGACTGCGCCCGCAGCAGCAGGATGGTGAGCAGCAGCAACGGCAGCGATGCGGCGGCGGCGAGCTCGGCCTTGGGCGGGAACTGGAACAGGCTCCAGATCTTGGTGGTGAGCGTGTGGAAACCCGCGGGAATGGCCAGGATCGCGGGCGAGCCGAACAGGTTCAACGCCTGCAGGAAGGCCACCAGCGCACCGGCCAGCAGCACCGGCAGCGCCAGCGGCACGGTGATGCGCCGCGCCGTCTGCCAGGCGCTGCCGCCCAGCATCGACGAGGCATCCTCGAGCTCGCCCGGCATGCGGTCGAGCGAATTGGCGACCAGGATGAAGACGTAGGGCAGCGTGTAGCAGGCGATGACGAAGATCAGGCTGGGCAGCGTGTAGATGTCGAACAGCGACTGGTCCGCGCCGGCGCCGGTGAGCAATCGCCAGAGCTGGTTCAGCAGGCCGGAATTGGGTGCCGCCAGCATCTCCCACGCAATGGCGCCGACGAAAGGCGGCGTCACCAGCGTCGCCATCATCAGCGTACGCACGGTGCGCCGCATCGGCATGTCGGTGCGCGCCACCAGCCAGCCCATGGGTGCGGCGACGGCACAGCAGATCGCCGCCACCGAGACCGAGATGATCAGCGTGGTTTCCAGTGGCTCGAGGAACGAGGAGTCGGTGAACAGCGTGACGAAGTTGCCGAAGGTGAGCTCGCCCTGCTTGTCGAGCAGGCTCGACACCAGCAGCCAGCCCATCGGCAGCAGGATCAGGACCGTCAGCAGCGCGACGGTGGCGAACAGGACGGGACGCGAGAGGTCCAATGTGCCTCTCATGCTTCGAGACGGCCGCTGCGCGGCCTCCTCAGCATGAGGTTCTCCGCCAATCCTCACCCTGAGGAGCATCGCGCAGCGATGCGTCTCGAAGGGTGGGCCACCGCACTGTTGTCATACCTTGAAGTACCGCGCGTACCTGGTCTTGATGTCGTCGGCCTGCTTCTCGACCTCGGCGGCATCCTCGCGGAAGGTCTTGATATCGGCGAGCAGCGGCCGGCCCGGCTTGGGCTTCACCCCTCGGTGCGCCGCATACTGGCCGCTCAGGTTGACGATGAACTCCTGGCCCTCGCCCGACATGATCCAGGCGTGCAGCAGCCGCGCCGCGTTGGGATTGGGTGCGCCCTTGAAGACGGCCATGGGATTGCTGATCTGCGGCGTACCCTCGACGGCATGCACCACCTCGATCGGCGAGCCGCGCTCCTTGGCCATCCAGAAGAGATAGTCGCTGCCGTCGACGGCGATGGCGCGCTCGCCGGCCTCGATCTTCTTCGGCGGCTCGGTGGCCGACTGGACCTGCAGGATCTTCTGCTTGGCGAGCTTCTCGAAATAGCCCCAGCCCAGCGCGCGTGCGAGCTGGTGCGTGGCGGTCATGATCGTGCCGCTGTAGCCGGGATGGCCCTTGACCATCTTGCCCAGGTATTTCGGGTCGAGCAGGTCGGCGAAGCCCTTGGGCGCATCGGCCGGCGCGATGAGCTTGGTGTTGTAGGCGATGGCGCTGAGATGGGTGCGCTGGTTGCAGTACATGCCGTCGGGATCGACCTGGTCGGCCGGCACGTTCCTGGCCACGTCCTCGGACACGAAAGCAGCCAGCCAGCCCTGACGCTTCCACGGCAGGAAGTGCGAGGCATCGGAGCTGTTGATGACGTCGACCATCGAGATGCGGCTGGCATATTCCTGCGCCACGCGCTGGAACAGCCGCTCCGCCCCGGTGCGCTCCACGCGCACCTTGATGCCGGGATATTTCGCCTCGAAGGTCTTGGCCAGGGGCTCGGCGACGGAAAGATCCATCGCGGTGTAGTAGCTGACCTTGCCTTCCTTCTTGGCGGCTTCGATCAGCGCGGGCGTCACGGCTTCGGCCGGCGGCGCGGCGGAGACGACGCGGGCGCCAAACGGGATCAGCGCGGTGGCTTGCAGGAGCGTGCGACGGCGCATGGTCATACCTTGAAGATCCGGGTGTAGCGCGTCTTGAGATCGTCGGCCTGGTCCGCGACGGCGGTCGCGTCTTCACGCAGGGTCTTGATGTCGGCGAGCCTGGGCCGGTCGGGCCGCTCCTTGACCAGCGGATGCGCCGAGCGCATGGCGCCGACATCGACGCTGAGCTGCTGGGCCTCGGCCGTCATCGACCAGGCGTAGAACAGGCGCGCCGCGTTGGGATTGGCCGCGCGCGCCATGATCGCCGAGGGGCCGGTGATCAGCGGCGTGCCTTCCGTTGCATAGACCGGCTCGATCGGCTCGCCGCGCGCCTTGAGCTCGGTGACGACATATTCGGTGCCGTCGGCCATGACGCTGCGCTCGCCCAGCGCCAGCTTCTTTGGTGGATCGGCCGCCGACTGGACCTGCATGATCTTCTGCTTGGCCAGCGCCTCGAACCATTTCCAGCCGAGGTCGCGACTGAGCTGCTGGGTCGCCGTCATGATGGTGCCGGAGTAGCCGGGATGGGCCTTGACGATCTTGCTCGCCCATTTGGGATCGATCAGGTCGGCGTAGCTCTTGGGCGCATCTTCCTTCTTCACCAGCTTGGTGTTGTAGGCAATCGGCGCCAGCGTCACGCGCCACGAGGCATACATGCCGTCGGGGTCCTTGTGGGCGGCCGGAAAATGCTGCGCCACATCCTCGGGCAGCCAGGCCGCGAGCAGCTTCTCGCGCTTCCAGACGATGAGGTGCGCGGCGTCGGAGCTGTTCACGACATCGCAATTGTAGATCTTGCTCGCATATTCCTGGCCGATGCGCTGGAAGATGCGCTCCGCCCCCGACCGCTCCACACGCATGGTGACGCCGGGATATTTCGCCTCGAAAGCCTTGGCGATCTTCTCCGCCACCGGCAGGTCGACCGAGGTGTACCAGGTGGCCTTGCCTTCCTTCTTGGCGGCGGCGATCAGCTCCCCGGTGATCTTCTGGGCTTCGGGCGGTGCGCCGCGTACCGGCGTCGCAAAGGCACCTGCCATCAGCGCCGCCGAACCCGCGAACATGCCGCGGCGGGTCACCTTGCTCTTCGTCATGCGTTGTCTCCTTGTGCCAGCGCGCGGCATCGACCGGCGGGCAGATGCAGCCAGACCTCCCGGCCCGGCGCGATGTTGCGGTCGGGGGGCGCCGTCACCCGGAGCTCGGTCTTGTCGTCGAGCATGACGGTATAGTCGCGCGCCGAGCCGAGGAAGACCTGCCGGCCGACGAGCGCGTGAAGCACGTTGCTGGCATCGGCGGGCGGCGCAGTCATGATCTCGATTTCGTGCTGACGCACCGAAACCGAAACCCGTTCGCCCTTCGCCAGGACACGGCCGGTCGTGGCGAGCGTGCCACCGCCCAGGGCGACGTGGCTGGCATCGACCGCGGCGCCGGTGAGGATGTTGCTGCCGCCGATGAAGCGCGCGACGAAGGCCGAGCGCGGCGCATCGTAGATCTCCTCCGGCGAGCCCAGCTGCTCGATGCGGCCGAGGTTCATCACCGCGATCAGGTCGGCCGTGGTCATGGCCTCCGACTGGTCGTGCGTCACATAGACGGTGGTGTAGCGATAGCGGTCGTGCAGGCGGCGGATCTCGAAGCGCATCTCCTCGCGCAGGTTGGCGTCGAGGTTGCTGAGCGGCTCGTCGAGCAACAGCGTCTCGGGCTCGACCACCAGCGCACGGGCCAGCGAGACGCGTTGCTGCTGGCCGCCCGACAGCTCGCCGGGATAGCGCTCGGCCAGTGCCTCGAGCCGCGTCGTGGAAAGAATGGCCTTCAGCTTCTCCGCAATGGTGGCGGCCGGCAGCTTCCGGATGCGCAAGCCATAGGCCACGTTCTCGGCCACGGTCATGTGCGGCCAGAGCGCATAGCTCTGGAAGATCATCGACATGTTGCGGCCTTCCGGCGGCACCGTGCGGCTGGGCGAGGAGATCACGCGGCCACCGACCACGATTTCGCCTGCCGAAGGCTCGATGAAGCCGGCAATCAGCCGCAGGGTCGTCGTCTTGCCGCATCCCGACGGGCCCAGCAGGCAGACAAGCTGGCCATGCGCGATGTGCAACGACACGTCCTGGACCGCGACGGCCTCGCCGTAGCGCTTGCCAAGGCCCTTCAGTTCGACTGTGGCCACATATCCTCCCTGCATGCGCACCTTATTCAAATCGGCGGGCGCGCGCTATATTGGCGGCCACATCGGAGGATTGCGGCATGCAGGAACAGAAGATCTACGGACGACGCGAGGGCGCCGTCGGCCACCTCGTCTTCAACAACCCGGCCAAGCTGAACGCCGTGTCGCTCGACATGTGGGACGCCTTCGTCGGCATCCTGAACGACTACGAGAAGGATCCGGAGATCCGCTGCGTCGTGGTGAGCGGCGCCGGCGGCAAGGCCTTCGTGTCCGGCGCCGATATCTCAAAGTTCGAAAGCGAACGCGCCAACGCCGAGGCGCAGGTGCGCTACGACGCGATCTCCAAGGAAGGCTATGAAGGCCTCTACAATTTCTCCAAGCCGACCATCGCCAAGATCACCGGCTACTGCATCGGCGGCGGCATGAACCTCGCGGCCTGCTGCGACATGCGCTTCTGCAACGAGGGCGCCCGCTTCGGCGTGCCGGCGGCCAAGCTTGGCCTCGGCTACGGCTTCCTGCGGATCGAACGCCTGTCTCGCATCGTGGGCCTCCCGCGCGCCATGGAGTTCCTGTTCACCGCCAAGCAGTACTCCTCCACGGAAGCCTACGAGATGGGACTGGTGAATGCCGTGGCGTCCGACGCCGAGCTCGACGCGCTGGTGGCCAGGACGACCGACGCCATCGCCCAGAACGCGCCGCTCACCATCGCGCTCGCCAAGGCCTCCGCCCGCGAGATCGCCAAGCCCGAATCCAAGCAGGACCACGCCAAGCTCGAGAAGATGGCGCTCGCCTGCTTCGACAGCGAGGATTTCAAGGAAGGACGGCGGGCGTTCATGGAAAAGAGAAAGCCCGTCTTCAAGGGACGCTAGCTGGGGGCGCGCCACTCCAGTGGCGCGTCATGCTCAGCCGCGAGAAGGATCGCGCCACTG
>CANIRG010000071.1 GCA_947469635.1 Rhodospirillales bacterium
CCGGGGGGATCGTCTGGCTCAGCGGAGGGCAATGAGCCTGCCTGTGTCGGTCAGGACATAGATGGTGCGGTTGGAGATCACCGGGCCGAGCCGGATGGGTGCGTTCATATTCACTTTGCCGATGATCTCGCCGGTATAGGGCGACAGCGCCAGCATCTCGCCGAGCGACCCAGTCACCAGCAGGCGGTCGGAGGCGAGCACGGGCCCGCCCCACTGCACGGGCTTGTGGCGCTTCTCGTCCTCGTACTGGGTGAGCGGCGTCACCCACTTCACCTTGCCGTTCTCGCGGCTGATGGCGGTGACGTCGGCATTGCCGGTGATGACGAACACGAAGCGGCCGGCCACCCACGGGGTCTGGTTGCCGCCGATGTTGCGCTCCCACTGACGCTGGCCGGAACGCAGGTCGATGGCCGTGAGCGTGCCCGCCGAGCCCATGGCCAAGACGAGTCCGCGGTCGATCACCGGCCGGCCGCGAATGTCGGCGAGATTGCCGAAGGCCCGCATCTCGCCGCGCGGACCGACCAGCGATTCGTTCCACACCGGGCGGCCGTTATCGAGCCTGAGACTGACCAGCTCACCCGAGGTGAAGGGGGCAACGACAAATTCGCCCGATCCCGCCGGGCTGTTGCCACCGACGAAGCCCACCTGCTCCTGCAGCGCCGAGTAGGACCACAGGTCCGACCCGTCGACAGCGGCGAGTGCATGCAGCTTGTTGTCGATGCTGATGGCGAACACACGATCGCCGAACACCAGCGGCGCGCCTCGCACCGGGGCGCTCACCGACGAGGTCCAGATCTCCTTGCCGTCGTTCGGATCGAGCGAGAACACCTGGGCGAAGCCCGTGGTCACGAACAGGCGGCCGCCGTAGTAGGCCAGCCCGCCGCCGAATTCATCCGTGTCGCGCGCCTTCTCGGGCTTCAGCGTGACCTGCCACAAGCGCTTGCCGGTGTCGGCCTCGTAGGCCGAGACGGTGCTCTCGGCATCCTTGGCGAACACCTTGCCATCGGCCACCACAGGCGGCGTGGTGAGCACGCGCGACGAGCTCGAGCCCGCGCCGACATCGGCCGTCCACAGGGTCTGCGGCGCGTCGCCCACCGACAGATGCTGCATGGCATAGTTCGCGAAACCACCGGATTGCGGCCAGGAATCGTTGACCACCGGTCCCGGCAGGATGACCTGCAGGCCGGCGACGTCCTTGTCGGGTTCGAGATCACGGCGGCCGGCGAAAACGGCAACGCGCTCGCCGGGCAACGGCACCTTCCTCTTCTCGAAGATCTCGCAACCGGTCAGGGACAGGCCGAGCAGCAGAGCCACCAGGAGGACGCGATAGTCCGGCAGTCGCAAACCCGTCGTCATCGGCTACTTCGCCTCCCCGGCGGCATACAGATTGAGCATCGCCTGGGCGCGCTGCTGGGCGCCCGGGGGCGCGGCGCGATCCTTGGCGATTTCCTCCCACGCCGCACGCGCGGTCTTGGTGTCGCCCTTGCGCGCCGCGGCCAGCGCCTGCAGCTCGCGCACGCTCACGCGAAATGCCCGCTGGGGACCGGCCAGTGGCTCGAGCCGGCCGAACAGCTCGTCTGCCTTGCCGGCATCGAGGCCACGGAACGCCGCCATCACGACGGCGAGGTCGGACAATTCGCTGGGCAGGTTGGGCGCGACTGCCAGAAGCGCCGCCACGTCCTGGTCAGCAGTGCCACGGAGCTGGGCCGCGGCAAGCGCCGCCAGCGAGCGGTAGGGCTCGGGCGCGCTCTTGGCCTGCAGGTCGAGCTCGGTGCGGGCGGCGCTGTCGTCCTTGCCGATCTTGGCCAGCGACGCCGTATAGGCAGCACTTGCGGCCGCGCCGCGCGACGCCTCGTACTGCCGCCAACCCACGAAGGCTGCAACCGCCACGACCAGCACGACGACGCCACCGACGACCCACGTGCCATAGCGCGTCCACCAGGCCTTGAGATCGTCCTGGCGGACGGCGTCGTCGATTTCCTGAAAGGCGGCCTGATCGGACACGCGAGGCTCCGGGAATATTACGAAATATCAACAGCTTCAGGGGCGGTTCATAGCCCTCCATCAAGCCTTTGCCAACCATCGACTGAGGCTTGGGTGGGGGCGCTTTACCCTCATTCGCCATTCTGCAACAATTCGGGCCAGCAGCATGACCAACCTTTATCGTTTGGCCGACCAAAAGGCCCGCCGTCGCATCGTCTGCTTCGATCGGCGCGAACTCTCCCGGTTGCTGGGCCTCTACAGCATGCGCGTGGCCTCGGGCGAATGGCGCGACTACGCCATCGATTTCCGTCCCGGCATGGCGATCTTCTCGATCTTTCGCCACACCGCCGAGCAGCCGCTGTTTGCCATCGCCAAGGTGCCGGGCAGCGGCAATGGCGGTGGCTACATGGTCTACAACGGTCCGCGCAAGCTCGCGCAAGGCGAGACCCTCGAGGACGTGCTGCGGATCTTCGACCGCAAGCTGAAGCTGCTGCTGAGCTGAGGGAGGCTTACCTGGCGCCGCCGCCCGGTGTCGTGGCCGCACCGACGCCAGCACCGACGATGCCGCCGACAAGTGCCGGTCCGATCAACGGCCAGCCCGCAAGCGCGCCGACCGCCAGGCCCGCACCGGCGCCAATGCCGCCGCCGGTCACGGCGCGCTGGCCCCAGGTATCGCCACAGGCCGACAGGGAAAGGAAAAGCGGAATAACAGCGAGGGAAATGAATTTGGTCTTCATGGCAATAACCTCAAATAGATGTGTCACCTTATGAATTTAACCAAAGACGTCAAGATGATCTTTTAAACTATTGAAATAATGAGATAATAGTTACTGAAATGTGGCAGACTCTTGGACGATCCGCACCTCTCGTCGCGATCGTGTTCTTCGGCTTCCTGGCCGTCGGCATCCCGATCGCGGCGCTGTCGATCCATGTCCACCACACACTGGGCTTCGGCACATTGGTCGTCGGCCTGGTGATCGGCCTGCAGTCGGCGGCGACGGTGCTGATGCGTCACCAGGCCGGCACCCTCGCCGACAGCGCCGGTCCGCGCCGCGCCGTCCTGCTCGGCCTGCCGCTCGCCGCATTGTCAGGGGTGCTCTACCTCGCCTCCTCCCACCTGCCGCTCGGGCCGACCGGGTCGGTGGTGGTGATCCTGGTGGGACGGCTGGTCATGGGCGTGGGCGAGGCCCTGTTCGTCACCGGTGCCTTGAGCTGGGGGATCGGGCGGCTTGGTCCCGAGCGCACCGGCATCGTCATGTCGTGGCAGGGCATCGCCCTGTTCGGCGCCTTGAGCATCGGCGCGCCGATCGGACTCTGGGCCCAGCAGTGGGGCGGCTTCCCCGCGGTGGCGCTGCTCACGATCGCGGCGCCCCTGGTCGCGCTCGTGGTCGCCCTGCTGCTGCCGGCGGTGCCGGCCAGCGGCGGCCGGCGCGTGCCGTTCTACCGCGTGCTCGGGCTGATCTGGCAGCCCGGCGTGGTGCTGGGGCTGGCGACCGCGCCCTTCGCCTCCATCGCCGCCTTCCTGGCGCTCGACTACCAGGCCCATGGCTGGACCGGTGCGGGGGCGGCCATCGGCGCCTTCGGCATCGGCTATGTCGCGGTGCGCATCTTCTTCTCGCACCTTCCCGACAGGCTGGGCGGCATCACCGTCGCGGCAGGCTCCCTCGTCGTCGAAGCGGTCGGCCAGGCCCTGCTGTGGCTGGCGCCCGATGCCTGGGCGGCCTTCGCCGGCGCCTGCCTCACCGGGGCGGGCTTTTCGCTGATCTTCCCCTCGATGGGGATCGAGGCCACGCGGCGCGTGACGCCGGAGCAGCGCGGGCGCGCCGTCGGCAACTTCACCGCCTTCTTCGATCTCGCCATCGGCCTCACCGGTCCCGTGGTGGGGCTTGCGGCGAGCCGCTTCGGCTTCCCGATCGCCTTCATGATCGGAACCGTATGCGCCCTGACGGCGCTCCTGCTGCTCAACCGAATGTCTGGCCGTACTGCTCGGCCTTGAAGCCCACGAGGAGCTGGCCGCCCGTCTCCAGCACCGGCCGCTTGATCATCGAGGGCTGGGCCATCATCAGCGCGATGGCCTTCTTCTCGTCGAGGCCGGCCTTGTCCTTGTCCGGCAGCTTGCGGAAGGTCGTGCCGGCACGGTTGAGCAGGACCTCCCAGCCGACCTTCCTCGCCCACCCTTCGAGCCGGGCGCGATCGACGCCGGCGGCCTTGTAGTCGTGGAAGTCGCAGGCCACGCCCTTGGCTTCGAGCCAGGCGCGCGCCTTCTTCATCGTGTCGCAATTCTTGATGCCGTAGATCGTCGTCATTTCAGGGTCCATCGATCGAGATGAATATGCCGCGTCTTGCCGACCAGGCTGTGCACGAGGACGAACTCGCGCACCGTCCAGGCGACCGGCTGAATCGGATGCTCGGGAACGAGGTGCCGGTCGCGCAGCAGGGTGAGGTGCGGCTCATAGCGCCGCTGGGTAGCGCCGAACTTCTGCTGCAGCAGGTCGAGACCGGCAACGCCCTCGCCACCGCACAGCACGAAGGCGCCGCCGGGAAAGCTCAGCGCACGGTCGAAGACCACACGGAACGGCGGCATCGTCACACGGCCGGCCAGAGCCTTCGCGACGGTCACGGCATTGTCCGGCACGCCTTGGCCTTCATAGGTCGTGAGCAACGTCACATGAAAGCGATCGGCCGCCTGAGGCTGGCCGGTGAGCTCGTGTCCGAGGCGGAGGCGTCGTGCGAGATCGGCGAGGCTGCCTGCCGTGTCGGGGTCGAGAAGGGCCGCGAAGAAAAGGCGATCCGTGATCGGCGCCTTCATCGCGGCGTGCCGGCCTTGAGGATGCGGTAGCCGCCGTCACGGATCTCGGCGCCGACCACGATGCCGGTGACCGCGCTGCCGCCGTCGAGGCCGAGCCGGTCGTGCAGGAAGAGATGCGGATCGTCCATGTGGGTGAGCGGCCAGTGCTTGGCCGGCGGCGTATGGCCATGCACGACCAGCGTGCCCCCGAAGCCGCCCTGCCAGTCGAGAAAGCCGCGCGTGATCCAGGCCCAGCGCGCATCGGTGAATTCCGACCAGTGCGGCGCCAGGAATGTTCCCGTGTCTTCCCTGCCGTCGATGCCGCCATGCACGAAGATCGCATTGCCGATCCGAAGATGCGAGCGTTGGGTCCGCAACAGGCCCATCACCTCCTCGCCGAAGGCTTCCGCCGCGAGCGCGTAGTCCAGCGGCGCGCGCGGATCGCCCGCCGCGGCCCGCATCTGCGCCAGCACCGTGTCGCCGCCCGCCGCCTTGCTGAGCCACATCGCCGCCGCCTTGTCGGCGAGCGGCCCCCTCGCCAGGGCCAGCAGCATCATGATCTCGTGATTGCCGATGAGCCGCTCGACACGGTCGACGCCGCGGTGAGAGGCGTCCTCCGCCCAGAGCTTCAGCGTCCCCACGGTGTCGGGGCCGCGATCGATCAGGTCGCCGAGATAGACCAGGCTCCTCCGTCCGCCGCTTTCGCGCGCGAGAACGGCGATAGCCCGAAGCAACGCCCGAAGCTCATCGACGCAGCCATGAACGTCGCCCACGGCAAAGACGGTCTCGCCGCCAAGCGCGAACGGGGCAGGCTTCCAGCCGGAGATCTCCATGGGAACGGTCATGGGCGCCATCATAACCGAGGATCGATCGGTTCGCTTTCGAGAGCAGTCGCGTGAAATATTTTAATACTAAGGAATTGACCTAAGTATCTATCACCCCTAGAAAGCCGTCATGGCCCTCGCCACCGCCTCCATCGACGATGTCTTCCGCGCCCTGGCCGATCCGACGCGCCGGCAGGTGCTGGAGCGGTTGAGCCAGAAGCCGGGCTCGGTGAGCGAGCTCGCCCAGCCCTTCAGGATGGCGCTGCCGTCCTTCGTCGAGCACCTCAAGGTGCTGGAAGGCAGCGGGCTGGTTCGCTCGACCAAGCAAGGTCGCGTGCGGACCTACCAGATCGTCCCCAGGCGCCTGCGCCAAGCCGAGGATTGGCTGGGCAGGCAACGCGCGATGTGGGAGCGCCGGCTCGACCAACTCGACGCCTATCTCATGGAACTCAAGGAGAAGCAGAAATGACGACCGTGCCGGATCCCAGGCTCGACCTCGTGCTCGAACGCATCGTCGACGTGCCGCCCGAGCTGGTGTGGCTCGCGTGGACCACGCCCGAGCACCTCTGCAAGTGGTTCACGCCAAAGCCGTGGACGACGACAGCGTGCGAGGTCGACCTGCGGCCCGGTGGCGGCTTCCACGCCACCATGCGCTCGCCCGACGGCAAGGAGTTCCCCAACATCGGCTGCTACCTCGAGGTCGTGCCCAACCGCCGTCTCGTCTTCACCGATGCACTGCTGCCCGGCTATCGCCCGTCGGCCAATCCCTTCATCACGGCGGTGATCGAGATCGAGCCCGCCGGCAAGGGCACGCTCTACCGGGCCACCGCCATCCATCGCGATGAGGAGAGCCGGAAGAAGCACGAAGAGATGGGCTTCCACACCGGCTGGGGCACGGCACTCGACCAGCTCGTGGCGCTGGCCAAGACGCTCTGACGCCGTCAGCGCGTGACGCCGGCCGGCGGCGTCACGTTGCTGTAGTCGAAGCGCACCTCGTGACGGTTGCTGCCGCCACCGCCCGTCTGCATCTCGGTGCGCTGGCGCAGCGGCAGGCCGCTCGAGGGCGAGATCCAGATCTGCGACTCGGTGCTGAACGTCTCGGTCTTCGACTGCACGCTGTAGAGATCGGCCGCCTGGCCATCGACCGCTTCGCTGCGCACGCGCGTGCAGGTGTGCGGCGCCTTCTGCATCGCCGCGCGAGCCTCCGTGGCCGAGACCTGGGGATCGTACGGCTTGGCCATCCACTGACCGCGGATCTGCATGTAGAGCGTATCGTTGGTGCGGATGATCTCGCTCAGCAGCGGCCGGCCAGGCGCGGCGGCGCTCTCGATCGACACCTTCTGATGCACCGGCGTCGAGCCCTGCTTGAGGATGGCGTCGAGCACCCTCTGGCAGGCCGCGTCGTCGGCCTGTGCCGCACCGGCTCCCAACAGGCTGGCCGCGAGTATGGGAATACAAAGGCGAGTTGGCATCGTCGTTCCTCCCCCGAACAAAACGAAGATCCATGAGAATGGTTGCCGGCGTTCTCTCCGAATTTACATCCGACGACTTTCAACGCCGGGATGTCGGCGAAGTTACCTGCGTTCATTCTGCCGCCGCATCGTCGAATGCATCCAGACGCGCGCGCCTAGTCTGGGCATAAGCGGGGACCCGACATACGCCACCCTCGAGGTCAACCCGCCATCGCGCAGATGAATGGATGGCGACATCGGTGTCCAGCACGAACGCCATGGCTCAGAGTCCTGCCCTCTCCGGCAGTTCTTGCTCGTCCCGACGCTCGATGGTCGACGGCGCGGGCAGGGAGCTCAAGCACTCGATCATGGCGGGAAGGGAAGCGGCCACCGGGTAGATCGTCATCACATCGCCGGAACGGGTGATCACGTGTTCCACGTCTTCGCCAAAGGCGACATCCCGCGGCAGCCGGAGCGCCTCGCTGTTCCCGCTCTTGAAGGTCCGCGTTCGCGCAATCGTCATTGGGTGGTTCCAAGCATCTTCATGAATTTGTACTTGCGCCGGTGGCGCTCCTTGATGTCCGCGACATAGGAGGACTGCTCGGCCGCACTGCGCAATCTGGCCATGCGCCGGATCAATCGCACGGCGTCCTCGTAACGGCTGACGAGAACGAGCTGCTCAATCTCCTCGGCATAGACCGCGAGCGCCTCAACGGGATGGGTCGCCTCGCTCGCCTTCGCGAGATCCTGCCGCGAATATATCGACCCTCGATATTTGCGCGCGGCGGCCCAGGCGGCATCGAACATCCTTTCCGACATCAGGAGGCCGACGAGCAGATCGGCCAACCGCTGCCGGTTCAACGGCTTGTAGCTCGTCAGCGAGGCTTCCAGCTGCGCAACCGCCTTCTCGCACGCCGATTGTCCGATGAGCTTCCGCAGCCGCTGGTAAAGCTCCAGGGTCGGCTCCTTGCCGAAAGCCCGCCATAGATGCGTCTCGGCATCCGTCTTCCGGCCGGCCTTCTCGAGAAGCCCCACGGCAAAGAGCAGAAGCAGCTGGTCGGGACGTCCATCCTCGAACATCCACAGCCCCTCCTCGGCGTGGCGCAGCGCATCGTCCTTACGGCCCTGGGCAAGGCAGAACTCGGCCAGCTGCCGGTACCTCCAGGGCGACGACAGATCGCGGGCGCGAAGAGCGATCCGCTTCTCCACATCGCCGTCGCGCTCGGCGAAGAAGTCGACGATGTCGACGAGCCGATCGTTGTCGGCAGCCCCTTCCTGCTTTCGCCACGCTTCGTCGGTAAGCCGCCGATATTCGGCCAGCCCCATCTTGCCCAACGGCTTTGCATAAAGGGCCGCCGCCCGGTGGAACGCCCCACACTCGCCCTCAAGCTCGCGGGTAAAAAGATCCCGCGCCAGCGTCACGGGGTCGGGCTTCGCCGCGCGGCAGGCGGCAAGGTGGATGTCTCGGGCTCGCGCGAGCAGCCGGCCGCAATGACTCTCGGGATCGTCGTTCTCCCCGGCGGCATCGCCGATGCAAGAGAGCGCATGCATGGCGAGCTTCAACGCCAATGCGGCGCGGGTGCCGGAAGCCAGCTCGGCAACGGCATCGAGCGCCTCGGCCACGCCCTCGAACCAGATGTCCGCTTCTTCGTCGTCATCGGAGTAGCCGTACATGCGGGTGGCAGCATCGATCACTCGCCGCAACCGCGCCTCGATGGTCTTGTCGTCGGCGTGGCGAGCCAAGGCGGCCAGATCGAGCTTGTGGAACAACTCGATGTCCCGTTCGGCCATCTCCATGATCATTCCGATCAGGGCGTCCACGCCCCTTTCCTTCAGATGGGCGCGAATACGGCTCGACGCGTCGTTGCCCGCCGCCGCCTCGTCGCCCGTCTCATTGGCAGCAAGAGCAACCGCGACCATGTGCTTGCAGATGCCCCAATCGCCAAAGGCCGGACACGAGCACTCGCCACCGATTTTCTTGCCCCGTCCCGTGAGCACCGTGCGGTAGTCGTCCGAGCCCTCGACCTGCGCGAGGACGCGCGCCGAATCGACGGAGAGAATCTCGGCCCTGCCTTTCCGATGGTAGGCCTTGCCGCGATCGAAGACCTTGGCGCCGGCGCGCGCGCAAGGCATCGACGTCGAAGCGGGCGCGTCCTTTGGGCTTCATGTGTGCGGCTGAAGCACTGGATTGGTCTCGATCAGCTCCAGCGCCTCGTCGAGCGTCGCGGCAGGATGGATGAGCACCCGCTGTCCGGTATGCCTGTGCCACATCACGTCGAAGCGGGTCTCGCTATGGAGCTCCGCTATGTGATCGAGGCGAGCGAAGGGCGCGTCGAATTCCTCTCCGGCATTGTGCGGGAAACCCGAGCGATAGCGCAGCTTGCTGCCCCGCCACCTGCCGCGAATGTCGATGGGATAGTTGAACTCGGTGGTACGAATCTCGGGCAGGAAGCCAGGCTTCAGCTTCTCCGCAATGAAGCTCTCGCAGGTCGCCGCGATGGCGGCCTGCGCCTCGGTCGAAAGGAGCTTGACCCACACCCATGTCTTTTTGCTCGTCGGCTTCTTGCTCTTCGGCTTCGCCACAATTCCTCCCCATCGGCACGAGCCGATGCACACCGGCCCTTGCCAAGATAATCACTTTGCTGGCTCCCTGAGGGCAAGATCAGCGTAGCGGCAAGGGCCACCGGAATGTCCGATATCCTGCTGAGCATCATCATCGGGGCGCTGGCAGGCATCGGGTATTACCTGATCCTGGGCCAGTCCCAAACCGCCCCGCCGGCGAGCCGGGCGAATGACACGGCCGGCGACGCGCCCGACGTCGAGATCGAAGCCAAGCCCTTGCCGGAGGACCCGCCGTCTCTGGTGCCGCCGGTGGTTCCCCTCGCCGCCGTGTCCGATGCCGCAACCCTGACCGCCGCGTTGCTGCCGTTGGGGCGGACCTTGTCGCCCCTGGCTGAGGAGGTGAGCCATCCCGGCCTGCTTCCCAACATGCCCGAGTTCCAGGCTGCGGTTGCCGCGTTCCGTCACGCCGAGGCCACGACGAGGCTGCTCGGCGATTATGCCCTGGGCGACGACTGGCCGATGGCCTGCGCCGCCCTCACCGTCCTGGCCGAGCGGCCGGAGGGAGAGACGCTGCGCGATCCGGTGCTGCGGCATCTCCCGAATACGCGACCGTACGTCCTGCTCTACGCCTTTCGCTTCCTCGCCTCGCTGGAACAGCGACCTCCCGTCGGCGCCATCGTCCTGGCCGCCCAGCCATGGTGGCAGAACAACCCGGTCGTTCCCGACTTCGTCCATGACCTCTTCACGCGTTATGACGAGCTGGGCGACCGTCCCGGCTACGGTGACGCCCTCGACAGGCACCCCGAGCTGGACAGCGCTCCCATGGTCGGGCTGCTGCAGAAGATTCAGCACCCGTTCGCGCCGCAGTTGATCGCCGCCTTGCGCGACTGGATGGACAAGAGGATCGATCGCGACTTCTTCGGCACCGTCGGCACGCTGTGGGATCCCGCCGAGAAAGATCCGCTGCTGGTCCTGCCCGATACCTGGAAGGAGCCGTTGGCCACTGCCGAAGGCGCGATGCGGAAGTCCCGCCCCCGCTCGGTCCTCGTGTGCGGTGATCCCCGCGTCGGCAAGACTGCCTTCATCAAGCTTCTCGCCCGACGCTTCCAGGAGCAGGGCTGGACCATATTCGCCGCCAGCGGCAACGAGCTGATGGCGGACCAGATCTACATCGGCCAGCTCGAGGGCCGCATCCGCAAGGTCGTCGAGGCGCTGCATGCCCGACGCAAGCTCGTCTGGTACGTGCATGACCTCGTGCAGATGGCCGCCAGCGGAACCCATCAGGGCCAGTCGGCCAGCATCCTCGACCAGATCCTTCCCGCGATCTCCGCCGGCAACCTGATCATCATCGGCGAGACCACCCAGGCCGCCGCAACACGGCTGTTCCAGTTCCGCCCCTCCTTGCGGTCGCTGATCGAGGTCGTGCCGCTGCAGCGCATGGATGAAGCAGAGGCCTCGACGCTCGCCACCGACGTCGCTCGCCGCGTCACCGAGCATGGCGGACCTGCCGTGCCGGCGCAGACGATCGCGGCGACGATGGACCTCGCGCAGAATTATCTCGGCATCGGACAGTTGCCGGGCGCCGTGCTCGAGCTGCTGAAGCGCTCCGTCGATCGCTCGATTGCCGCCGGCGAGAAGACCCTCACCGCCGAGAGCGTCGTGGCCACCCTGTCTCAGATCTCGGGATTGCCGGCGATGATCCTCGACACCAACCAGCGGGTCGAGCTGGCGCGTGTGCGGGAATTCTTCGGCCAGCGCGTGATGGGCCAGGGCGAAGCGGTGAAGGCGATGGTCGACCGCATCGCCATGCTGAAGGCCGGCCTCGTCGATCCCGGCCGCCCGATCGGCGTCTTCCTGTTCGCCGGCCCCACCGGCACCGGCAAGACGGAACTCGCCAAGACGCTGGCGGAATTCCTGTTCGGCGCGCCCGAGCGGATGATCCGCCTCGACATGAGCGAGTTCCAGACCGTCGAATCGACGTCCAAGATCCTCGGCCAACGCGATGGCAGCGGCTCCGATTCGCTGATCGACCGCGTCCGCAAGCAGCCCTTCTCCGTGGTCCTGCTCGACGAGTTCGAGAAGGCACATCCCAACTGCTGGGACCTGTTCCTCCAGATCTTCGACGATGGAAGGTTGAGCGACGCGCGTGGCAGCGAGGCGGACTTCCGCCATTGCATCATCATCCTGACCTCCAATCTCGGCGCCACGACGCATCGCGGCGGCGGGCTGGGCTTCCGGCCCGATGCCGATGCCTTCGTCTCCGACCAGGTGATGAGGACGGTCAGCCAGACCTTCCGCCCAGAGTTCGTCAACCGGCTCGACAAGATCATCGTCTTCCAGCCGCTGTCGCGCGAGCTGATGCGCGGCATCCTGCACAAGGAGCTGGCCCATGTGCAGGAACGGCGCGGCCTGCGCGACCGCGCCTGGGCTGTGGAATGGGAACCTTCCGCCATCGAGTTCCTGCTCGACCGCGGATTCTCGCCCGACATGGGCGCCCGCCCGCTGAAGCGCGCCATCGACCAGCTGCTGCTGGCGCCGCTGGCGGAGACGCTGGTCGAGCACCGCTTCCCCGAGGGCGACCAGTTCCTGTTCGTCAAATCGAACGGCAAGGAGATCGAGGTCGAGTTCGTGGATCCCGACGCCGGCGCCGGTGATGCGGAGAACACGCTTCCCGAGGGACAGGACGAGCGCCGCCTGTCGCTGCCGGCCATCGTCCTCGGGCCCACGGGTTCGACAGCGGAACGGTCGACTCTGGCCGCGAGCTGGCGCCAGATCGGCGACGAGCTTTCCGGCGAGGCGTGGCGCGCCAGGGACGATCGGCTGCGTCTGGCGCTGGCCGATCCCGCGATCTGGTCGCGCGACGATCGGCACCGGGTGTTTTCCGGCCTGGAACTCGTCGATCGGATCGGCGAAGCCAATCGCACCGCCGAGCGCCTGTATCAGCGCTATACCACCGCGGGAGAGCACACCGCCCGCGCCTCGCGCGAGCTGGCGGGACGGCTGGCCTTGCAGCTCTACAACCTGCGGCAGGGCATGGATGACTTCCTGGCCGACGCCCCGGTCGATGCGCTGCTGCGGGTCGAGCCCGCCCTCGACAGCGGCAGCGATGGGACGCAGGCCACCGAGTGGTGCGGCAGGCTGACGGGCATGTATCGCCAGTGGGCGTCGAAGCGGCGGATGCAGGTGAAGGAGATCGCGCCCGTCAACAACAAGGGCGCGCCCCTTCTGCTGATCACCGGCTTCGGCGCCTTCCGGACGCTGACAACGGAGACGGGCCTCCACGTGCTGGAGGACGACCAGCGATCCGATGGCGCCCGCCGGATCGCCGCCCGCGTCACTTCCGTCGGCGGGCCGGATCGGGACCTCGCGACGCCGGACGGATTTACCGTCGCGGCAAAGCTGCTGGCGGCCATGCCAGCCTCGACCGCCATCATCCGCCGCTACCGCGAGCATCCCGCCCCGATCGTGCGCGACATCGCGGGCGGCTGGCGGTCGGGCCGGCTCGCCGTGATCCTCGGCGGCGACTTCGACCTGATCGGAGCCAGCAAGCGCGCGCTGCCGTCGGCGTAGAGACTGGCAGCAGGTACGGGTGGCGTCGAAACGCGCGTGCCGAATCGTGGAGATGAAGGCAGCGGCGCCGATCATGCGCCCCATCATAGGCGCGCCCCGATCGCGCCCCTATTTCAGTCGCTTCTGCTTTGCGCAAATGTCCAGCACGCAACCGCGCCACCAGAGTCCGATCTCCTGTCGAGGCCCCGCTGGGAAACGAGGGCGTGTCTTCCTTGATGTGGCTTAGGACGCACGAATAAAGTGCGTGTAGCGCGCGTTCCACCCTGTCCATCGAAGACCTACAAGCGGATATCAACACACGGAGATCTTGATGGACGAAAGCTTCTGGCGTCGAAAATGGGAACGGAACGAAATCGCTTTCCACGAAGGCAAGGCCAATTCCTGGCTGGTCAAATATTTCGGCGATCTTTCGCTGCCGGAAGGAAGCCGCGTGTTCCTGCCACTCTGCGGCAAGACACGCGATATCCACTGGCTTCTGTCGCGCGGTCATCGAGTTGCCGGCGCGGAGCTGAGCAGGATCGCCATCGAGCAGCTGTTCTCGGAACTCCTTGTCGAACCGACAATTACGGCAATCGACGAGATCAACCAGTATAGCTTCGACAACATCGACATCTTCGTTGGCGACATCTTTCGCCTGTCCCTCGACATGCTGGGCCCGGTCGATGCGATCTACGATCGGGCGGCGTTGGTGGCCCTTCCCGATTCAATGCGAGCCCCGTACGCGACGCACCTGATGGAGATCACCGACCGGGCGCCTCAGCTGCTGGTCACCTACGAATACGACCAGCGCCTCGTCGATGGACCACCGTTCTCGGTCAGTCACGAGGAGGTCAGCCGGCATTACCGGCCAAGCTACGACCTGAAACTGCTCGCCAGCGCAGAAATCAAGGGCGGGTTGAAAGGCAGATATCCGGCGGCAGAGCACGCCTGGCTACTGGAGAGAAATCACGCCTGAACAGGAAGTGGCCTCTACTCTCCCTTCGCCTGCTCCCCGGTGATCGTGCCGATGTTGGGAACGACCTTTTTCCAGCCCCCGCCCATGTTCTGCAATGCCGTGGCGTTCTTCGGCAGGACGAAGCCGGAATGCACGAGGCACAGCCTGGTGCCGCCATCGACCTTGGCGAGGGTCCAGGTGACGACGGTATCGAGCGGCGCGCCATACCCAACGTTGCCGTCGTGACCACCCCGCCACGAGTAGGACAGGCGCTCGCTGGGCTTCACCTCGAGCACCTCGCAATGGATCAGGCCGTCCCACGCGCCGGCCGGCGTCGTCTCGAAGGTGAAGCGCGTGCCCTTCACGGCCTGGAAGCCGGTGGATTTCATCAGCCAACGGTCGATGAGGGCGCCGCTCGTCAGCGTCTTCCAGATCGTCTCAGGCGCGTGCGGGAGCACCTCCTCGACCACGATGTCCTGCGTATCCGACTGCAATGCGGCCTGGGTCATGGATCGATCTCCTTCAACAGTGTCTTGAGATTGGCGAAGCGTCCGCGCCAGAAGACGCCGTAGAGCGCCATCCAGTCGACGAGGGGCGCGAGCCCCTTCGGCTCGGCGCGGTAGTGGACATTGCGGCCCTCCGGCCGGTCGGCGATCAGGCCGGCCTGCTTCAACGAGCGGAGGTGCTGCGAGATGGCGGACTGGGTGACGCCGCTGCCGCGCGTCAGCTCGGCCACGGTGATCTCTTCGGACTTCACGATCCGCTCGAACACGGCGCGCCGCGTCGGGTCGGCGAGCGTTCGCATCACGGCATCGACGGCGGTCATCTGCATCATGTGGACGCATTAGCAATTGCTAATGCATTAGTCAATGCTAATTGCTCTAAAATTCAGCCTGGGCGCGCAACGACCTGCTCGAGGGCCACAAGGAAGCGCGGCCAGCCGTGCCTGGCGCCCTGATAGGCCTGCTGCTGATCCGGCCGGAAGCCCGACTGCTCCATGCGCAGATGGGTCCCCGTGCTCGTTGGGGTGAGTGTCCAGGTGACCACACTGTCGAGCCCATGGGCACGCCACGTGTAGGACCGCGTCTTGTTCGGCTCGACCGTCCGGACCTCGCAGTCGACCGTGCCCCAGTCGGCGCGCAGACTGAATCCATGGCCGACGACGGGCTTGAAGTCGTTCCTCATGAGCCACTCCTCGATCAGGTGCGGCTGCGTGAGCGCGCGCCAGATCTTTTCCGGTGGAAAGGCTACGTCGCGTTCGACAACGACGGAGAGGGTTTCGGTGGCAGCATTGGTCAAGGGTCGATCCTCTTTGGGCTCTTGCGGGAGCGGACAGGACCAGCGGCGGCTCGCGCCGTGTTCATGGCAACGGCGGCGCGAATGAGCGCCTTCAACGCCTTCTCGTCGATCTTGTCGCCCTCTCGGATGTCGATTGCGCGCCGGGTATTGCCGTCGAGGCTGGAATTGAAGATGCCTGCAGGATCCGCCAGTGAGGCGCCCTTGGCGAAGGTCAGCTTGACGACCGCCTTGTAGGTCTCGCCGGTGCAGATGATCCCGCCATGCGACCACACCGGCACGCCTCTCCACTTCCACTCCTCGATCACCTCGGGGTCGGCCTGCTTGATGAGCTTGCGCACCCGCGCGAGCATCTCGCCCCGCCAGTCTCCCAGCTCCTCGATTCTCGCATCGATCCGCCAAGAGGGAGAGGAGAGCGCTTCGGTTGTGGGTTTGCTCATTGGTCCATCCTCCTGAGGAGATCCTCGAGATCGTCGAACCGGCTTTGCCAGAAGCCGGCCATTTGGCCAGTCCAGTCCATCAACGGGGTCAGAGCGCCGACCTGCGCGCTATAGTGCGACTGGCGCCCTTCGCGGCGGTCGCGCACCAGCCCGGCGCGCTTGAGCAGAGCGAGATGCTTGGAGACGGCGGGCTGCGAGACGCCGGATTGTGCGGTCAGCGCGCGCACGGTCTGCTCCCCATCGCGACACAACCGTTCAAAAACGGCCCGTCGCGTTGGGTCGGCAAGGGTCTTGAAGAGAATGTCAGGCGTGCTCAGCGTGCGCAATCGATAATCCATTGGTGATTGATTTATCAATAACCAATTGGTTATCTATTAGTCAAGTCCTGGCAGCTTCAGCGATTGTCCGAGACGGCCACGCCCGGCCGCCTCGCAATCACCGCTGGGTTTGACGGCCGGAACAGTCTCCCCCCAACTTCGACAGACCACCTGCACTGAATGGTTGAACCATGGGACTCTACTACTCTCAAGCTTTGACGGTTTCGGGGCCGCGAGATGAGTTCGTCCGATTCCTGGAGCTTTGCTTCAAGAAGAATGAGGCTGGTCAGTTGGTTGACCTGAAGGCCGGCCCTTGGTCGCAGGAGGCTTCGGAATTCGAGGAGCGGGGCGACTCCTTGCTGCTCGATTTCGAGGTCGCGTCGCTCAGCGAGCGCGCCCTCACTGTCAGATTCTCGACGAAGGGCGTTCCTGTTGGCTCGCTCGTGCGGGTCATGGGGCAGGAGTTCACAGGATTGCGCTTCCGACTCGCCGCCTTGGACGACAGCAATGAAGTCTCTTTTGTCGCGACCTCCTGCGACGGAACCTTCGCCGAGGAATATGTCGATGCTACTGTTGAATTCATAACGGAGGTCGAAGGTCAGCCGCGTAGTGACGACAGCTTCTACACAGCGCCGTCGGTCATTCAGCCATGGCCTTTGACGCACATCCGCTTCTGGCTCGCGGAACGAACGCTCTCGAGGTTGTTGCGGGACTATCCCGTGTACGAGCCTCCCTTCGTCGGCCTTCCGTCGAACCTCTCGACCGAGCAGGCCGAGGCGAATTTCGAGCGCTTCATGAGCACGCGCGGCGCGCGCATGGAGCAACTCCGCGCCTTCCTGGAAAAATTCAAGGGCGCCCTCGACCCCGCCGACGCAAGCTTGCGCGAACTGGACAGATGGATTGCAAGGTACGCGGCCTTTCTCGCCGTCCGTGAAACGGGCGCGTCGTTCACGACGTATGATCCAGCTTGGCGAGATGCGCGCTTGGGCCAGAATGTCATCTTCGATCTGTCGACATTCCTCGGCGAGGCGGTGATCCTGAGGAATCCGGGATTTCACTGGGAGCTTCACCTCGACATCCCCTCCGGGCTACGCAAGGGCAGCGAGCACTACCAGACCTTCGTCCTTCGCGGTCCGAACCCTGCTGACAGGCGGCGGATATGGCCGCTCGACCGGGTGCGCAACACCTGCGAGGCACTGCGGCAACGATCATTCATGTGGAAGAAGCCGTCCTTCACGATCTCCCCATCGGATGCCGTCGACAATTTCTTCTCCTACACGCTCGCTCATGCGACCGAACCGATCATCTGATGAGCGCCCCCTACGCCAACGCCCGGTCAAGGATCGCCTGGAGCGTCGTCGCGCCGTGCGCGTCGGGCGGCGGCGCCTGGCCGAACGCCTCGATCCGGCGGCGTTGCGCATCTTCCCAGTGGCGGCCGTCGAAGAACCGCGTGGGCTTCAGGCTGGGGCCGTCGATGTCGTCCAGGCAGCGGGCATTGACGGTGACGCGGTGCGGCTGGGAACGGGGGATGTAAAAGGCGTGCATGCCGCAAGGCGAGCAGAACGTATGCTGCGCGACGCCGGTGCCGAAGGTGTAGGCCGTGAGAGCGCTCCTGCCGCGCAGCAGTTGGAACACGGCGGGATCGATGCTGAGCAGCAGGATGCCCTTCTTGGTGCAGATCGAGCAGCTGCACTGGGACAGACGGTCGAGGTCGACCTCGGCGCGGAACCGCACGCGGCCGCAATGGCACCCGCCTTCTCTCGTTTCCAGCATCTCCGTCTCCCCTTGTTGGCCGGGCCATAGTACACCGTAGGGATGAGCGTTGGCTTGATGGCCCTGTTCGACGATATCGCGGCGCTGGCGAAGGTCGCCGCCGCATCGATCGACGATATCGCCGGCCAGGCCGCCAAGGCCGGCACCAAGGCCGCCGGTGTCGTCATCGACGACACGGCCGTCACGCCCCGCTATCTCACCGAGTTCAGCCCGGCGCGGGAGCTGCCGATCATCGGCAAGATCGCGTTGGGCTCGCTCAAGAACAAGCTCCTGATCCTCCTGCCCGCGGCGCTCGCCCTCAGCCTCCTGCTGCCCCAGGCGATCACGCCGCTGCTGATGATCGGCGGCGCCTACCTCTGCTACGAAGGCGTCGAGAAGGTCTACGAATTCGTCTTCCCGCACGATGCGCATGCCCACGAAGCCGAGCTCGAAACCGTGGCGCTCGATGCCGAGACCTTCGAGGACCAGAAGATCGCGAGTGCCATCAAGACCGACTTCATCCTCTCCGCCGAGATCATGGCCATAACGCTTGCCGCCATCCCCGCAGGCAGCGCCGTGACGCAGGCGATCGTGCTCGCCATCGTCGGCGTCGGCATAACGGCGGGCGTCTATGGCGTCGTCGCCCTGATCGTCAAAGCCGACGATTTTGGCCTCGCACTTGCGCGCCTGTCGCCGGCGTCGCGTGCGGCCGCCCCGCTGCGCCTGACCGGCCGCGCGATCGTCCGCGCCATGCCCTATCTGCTGAGCGCCCTGGGCACCGTCGGCACGGCGGCGATGATCTGGGTCGGCGGCGGCATCGTACTCCATGGCCTCGAAG
>CANIRG010000072.1 GCA_947469635.1 Rhodospirillales bacterium
ACATTCACCATCGGCTCGACGGTGAAGAACATGCCGGGCTTCAGCACCGGGCCGGTGCCGGGCTTGCCGTAGTGCAGGATGTTGGGCGCGTCGTGGAAGATGCGGCCGAGCCCGTGGCCCGAGAAGTCGCGCACCACGGAGAAGCGCTGGCTCTCGACATAGGTCTGGATGGCGTGGCCGATGTCGCCGACATGGCCGCCCGGCTTGGCGGCGGCGATGCCGCGCATCATCGCCTCGTAGGTGACGTCGCAGAGGCGCCGCGCCTTCACGCCGACATTGCCGACGAAGAACATGCGGCTGGTGTCGCCGTACCAGCCGTCGAGGATCACCGTCACGTCGATATTGACGATGTCGCCGTCCTGCAGGCGCTTGTCGCCCGGAATGCCGTGGCAGACGACATGGTTGATCGAGGTGCAGATCGACTTGGGAAAGCCGCGGTAGCCCAGCGGCGCAGGGATCGCCTTGTGGTCGAGAATGTAGTCGTGACAGAGCTTGTCGAGCTCGCCTGTCGAGATGCCGGGCTGCACATGAGGTGTGATGAAGTCGAGCGTCTCGGCGCCCAGGCGGCCGGCCCGGCGCATGCCCTCGAAGCCCTCGGGCCCGTGGATCTTGATGGTCCGCTCGTCGCGCCGCCAATAGTCGACGCTGTCGTCCTCGAAATCGCGGCTGCTCATGCGACCTTATTTGGCATGCGATACCCGCTCTCACAAGGCCATGCTAAGGTTCTGGAATCCCCGGAAAAATGAGCGCACCCATGGCCGAGCCAGCCAAATCAGTCACCGCCTGCATCGTGGTCATCGGCAACGAGATCCTGAGCGGGCGCACCAAGGACGCCAACATCCAGTATCTCGCCACCGAGCTGGGCAAGCTCGGCGTGCAGGTGCGGGAGTGCCGGGTGATCCCCGACGTCGAGGCCACGGTCGTGGCCACCATCAACGAGGTGCGTGCCAAGTTCGACTATGTCTTCACCACGGGCGGCATCGGCCCGACCCACGACGACATCACCGCCGACTGCATCGCCAAGGCCTTTGGCGTCGGCATTTCCGAGCATCCCGAGGCCGTGGCGCGCATGACCCGCCACTATGGCGACGTCGCTCTGTTCACCCCGGCGCGCCGCCGCATGGCGCGCGTGCCGCATGGTGGCGTGCTGGTCGACAATCCGGTGTCGGTGGCGCCGGGCTTCCAGATGGAGAATGTCTTCACCTTCGCCGGTATCCCCGCGGTGGCGCAGGGCATGTTCCAGGCAATGAAGCACCGGCTGGTCGGCGGCGATCCGGTCTTGTCGCGCACCGTGCGCACCAACCTGCCGGAAGGCATCATCGCCGAGCCGCTGGGCGCCTTGCAGGGCCGGTATGCGGATCTCGACATCGGCTCCTATCCTGCGTTTCGCAACGGCAAGCCCAGCGTCTCGCTGGTGTTGCGTGGCACGGATGATGCACGATTGGGAGTGGCGGCCGCCGAGCTCATCGACACGATCCGCACGATGAATGGCGAAGCCGAGGAATTCGTTCAGTAGTCCATGGCCTGGTCCGCGCTCATTGCCCTTTCCGTCGGCGCCGGCGCGCTCCTGCTCTGGGTCCATGCGCCGGCGGCGTTGCTGCTGGGGCCGCTGCTGGCCGCCATGGTGGTCGCCGGCGCCGGTGGCAAGGTGCGCTTCCCGGCGGCGCCCTTCGTCGTCGCCCAAGGCATCGTAGGCTGCATGACCGCCGGCATGGTGCCGATCTCCATCGCCAGCGACGTCCTCGACCATTGGCTGCTGTTCAGCTTCGGCGTCGTGTCGGTCGTGATGGCATCGAGCCTGCTCGGCTGGCTGATGACGCGCTGGCAGGTGCTGCCCGGCACCACGGCGCTGTGGGGCACCAGCCCGGGGGCGGCATCGGTGATGACCCTCATGGCCGAGAGCTACGGCGCCGACGTCCGGCTGGTCGCGCTGATGCAGTATTCGCGCGTCCTCGTCGTGGCCGCGGTCGCGGCCCTCGTCGCCAGGATGTTCGGCGTGGCTGCCCACCAGGCCCAGGCGATCGTGTGGTTTCCGCCGACCAACTGGATCGCCCTCGCCGAGACCCTGGCGCTGGCCGTCGCCGGGCCGGTCGCCGCCCGCTACCTGCGCATCCCCGCCGGCGCTTTCCTGGTGCCGCTGGTGGTGGGTGCCGTGCTGGTTCATTTCGGCTGGCTCCACATCGAGCTGCCGCCCTGGCTGCTGGCGGCGAGCTACGCCTTCGTCGGCTGGAACGTGGGCCTGCGCTTCACCCGTCCGCTGCTGGCCCATGCCGCTCGCGCCATGCCGCGTATCATCGCCTGCTCGCTGGTGCTGATCGCGCTGTGCGGCGGCATCGCTGGCGTGATGGTCGTTGCCGCCGGTGTCGATCCGTTGACTGCATATCTCGCCACCAGCCCGGGCGGCTCCGACTCGATCGCGATCATCGCGGCCTCGACCAATGTCGACGTGTCCTTCGTCATGGCGATGCAGACGGTGCGGATGCTGGCCGTGATGTTCCTGGCCCCGATGCTCACGCGCTTCGTCGCCACGCGCCTGCTGTGAAAGCGGGTCAAGCCGCCGTCGGCTCGACCCTCTTTGCCTTGGCGATGTAGCGACCTGCATCGGCGAGGTCGGGGTTGCTTTCGAGCCCTATGCCGCCGAACACCGCCCACGACAGGCGCACCGCCGCCACCTTGCCGTCCCCGACCTCGATCGCCAGGGACTTCATGCCGCGCCCGTCTTCCACCTCGCCGCTTTGCACCGGCAGCTTGGCGCCGATGCTGTGGCTGCCCGGACTCGTGACCAGCACCATGTACCGTTTGCTGAACAGCGATCCCACCGGACGGCCGTCGAGGAAGAGATCGAGCTCCGATCCGCTTCCGATCCAGCCCGGCCGGTAGATGTAGATCGACGAGCTGCCCGGCGACGCCACGAGTGGAAATGCTTCCATGGCTTCATTGTACGCTTGTCGCGGCGACAAGTACCTAGGGAGCAGAGCTGCTCGCGCGCCAATCGAGACGAGGCTTGCGGCGGCTGGTCGCGCAGTCGCGCAGATAGAGATTGATCAGGCTCTGGTAGGGAATGCCCACCTCGGACGACACCGCCTTGAAGTAGGCGATCGCTTCCTGGTCGAGCCGGATCGTGATCTGCTTCTTCATTCGAGCGGCGTGGGGATTCTTGCGGCCGGCGGAGAAATCGTACTCCTTGCGCATCGTCATCTGTTCCTTCGATAGGTTGAAGCCTCGCGGGGCGTTGCTTTGCGCGCAGAAATGATGCGAAGGCGTCCGATCGAAATACACGACAAACTACGAGAAGACGCACGGTGTAGCTCAAGCCCAGCAGAAGGAATCGCTCCTCGTCTTCCGAGTGATCCGGATCATCGATCACCAGACCGTTTGGATCGGCGAAGGCCGGGCGAGCTTCCTCGAACGTAACCTTGTGCTTTCGCCCATTGCCTGCCGACTTCCGCGAGTCCCATTCGAAACGCAGCTCAGCCATATGTACAGTGTAGTTCTATTGTAGTTATATTTCAACTACGTTGGTGGAGCTAGAGATCCTTCGCTTCGCTCAGGGATGACAAAGTTTCCGGTGCGTACGCAGTGCATGGTTCAGTAGCGACCGGATTCGTCGCTTTGATTTAAGCTGGCCTATGATGGAGGTGCCAGCGTCCCAAGTTACCTTTCGTGACCGTTAATTTTTCGTTTTTTAAACGGCGAGGGCGCCCGTCGGAGGTGTAGGCAGACGTGATGACTTCGATCCATGACATGACTGCGGGTGAGCTGCTCGCTGCCTACGAGGCTAAAAAACTCTCCCCCGTCGAGGCCGTCGACGCGGTGGTCGCCCACATTGAAAAGTGGGAGCCGAAGTTGAAGGCGCTCTATGCGCCCGACTTCGAGGGGGCTCGGAAAGCGGCGAAGGAATCGGAGAAGCGCTGGCAGGCCGGCACGCCGCAGGGCGCGCTGGACGGCGTGCCGATCACCATCAAGGAGAATATCGCCACCCGGGGCGTGCCGGTGCCGGTGGGCACGGCGGCGACAGAGCTGGTGCCGGCGGCGGCGGATGCGCCGGCGGCGGCGCGGGTGCGCGAGGCCGGCGTGGTCATCCTCGCCAAGACCACCATGCCCGACTACGGCATGCTGTCGTCGGGCCGCAGCTCGTTCCATCCGTTGACGCGAAATCCCTGGAACCTCGCGTGGAATCCCGGCGGCTCCAGTGCCGGAGCGGGGGCCGCGGCGGCGGCGGGTTACGGGCCGCTGCATCTCGGCACCGACATCGGCGGCTCCGTCCGCCTGCCGGCCTGCTGGAACGGTATCTTCACCTTGAAGCCCAGCCTTGGCCGCGTGCCGGTCGACCCGCCGTTCTTCGGCCGCGCGGTTGGACCGATGACGCGCACCGTGGCGGACTCGGCGCTGCTGATGGCCGAGCTCGCCAAGCCCGACTGGCGCGATCACATGAGCCTGCCGCCAGCCACGATCGACTGGAGCGCAGGGGCGCTCGAACCGAAGGGCTTGAAGATCGGCCTCTATCTCGATGCCGGCTCGGGCCTGCCCGTCGAGAGCGAGACCAAGGCCGCCATCGAAGCCGCCGCCAAGCTGTTCGCCGATGCCGGCGCGCATATTGAGCCGCTGGCGGGTTTCCTCTCGCCCGAGATGCTGCGGCTGCAGGATTTCTTCTGGCGCGTGCGCAGCTGGGTCGATTTCTCCGCGCTCAGCCACGCGCGCCAGGCCAGCGTCCTGCCCTTCATCGCCGACTGGTGCCGCGGCGGGGCCGATGCCTCGGGCGCCGACGTGATCCGGGGCGTCAACAACTACATGGCAATCCGGGCTGCGGCCGTGAAAGCGACGCAGCCGTTCGACTATGTGCTCTCTCCGGTCTCGCCGGTGCCGACCTATCCCGCCGAGTGGGAGACGCCGACCAACGATGTGAAGCGGCCCCTGGAGCACATCTCCTTCACCATGCCTTTCAACATGAGCGAGCAGCCGGCCGCCTCGATCAACTGCGGCTACACGAAAGAGGGCAAGCCGATCGGCCTGCAGATCGCCGGCCATCGCTTCGACGACCTCGGCGTGATGCGCCTGTCGCGCTGGTTCGAATCGGTGCGGGGCCCGCAGAGGAAATGGCCGGAGCCGTCATGAGCGGACGGCCTCTCGGCATCCTGATGCTCGATACCCGCTTCCCGCGCATCGAGGGCGATATCGGCAACAGGGCCTCGTTCGACTATCCGGTGATCTTTCGCACCATGGAGGGCATCGGCTCGAAGGATGCCGTCGCCGCCCATCCCGACCGGCCGCGCGTGCTGGCCGCCCTCGAGGCCAATGCACAGGCGCTGGTCGAGCAGGGTGCAGTGGGCATCTCGACGAGCTGCGGCTTCCTCGCGCTCTACCAGAAGGATCTGGAAAAAGTGTCTCCGGTGCCGGTCGCGACCTCCGCCTTGCTGCTGATCAAGGCGCTGGCGCCCAAGCGGGTCGGAGTCGTCACCGCGTCGGCGGCGAACCTGACGCCAGCCCATTTCGCGGCCGTCGATGCGCCGACCGACACGCCGGTCGTCGGACTGTCGCCCGACGGCTCCTTCGCCACCACTTTCCTCAGGAACGGTACGACCCTCGACCGCGATGCCGTCGAGGCCGAGGCGATCGAGGCAGGCCGGTCGCTGCTGCGCGACCATCCCGGCCTCGACGCCATCGTGCTCGAATGCACCAACCTGCCGCCGTACAAGGATGCGCTCGTCCGCGCGCTGGGTGTGCCGGTCCACGACGTGCTCGATCTGCTGCGCGACTTCCGGCAACAGTTGATCTGATGGACACACAATACGACGTGATCGTCGTCGGCTCCGGAGCCGCCGGACTTTCGGCCGCGCTCGCCGCCGCCGTGGATGGCGCCAAGGTCCTGGTGCTGGAGAAGTCGCATGTGCTGGGCGGCACGACCGCGATGTCGGCGGCCGGCACCTGGATCCCGGCCAACCATCACATGCTGGCGGCGGGCCTCGAGGATTCGGCCGAGGAGACGCTCACCTACCTGCGCGCCACGGCGCCCGACGGATGGGCGGCCGACGAGGACGAGCTGTGGCAGGCGTTGGCCGAGCATTCCGCGCCGATGCTGCGCTTCCTCGAGGACAAGACGCCGCTGGTGTTCGAGCTGGTGAACCATCCCGACTTCTACGTCGAGGCACCGGGCGGCAAGCTGTTCGGCCGCATGGTCTCGCCGACGCTGATCAGCCGCTACATTCTCGGCCGCTGGTGGAACCGCGTGCGCAAATCGGTGAAGCCGCAGTTCTTCACCTACAAGGAGATGGTGGGGGGTGTCCTGAAAGACCCGATGCGCGCCCTCCTCAAGCTCGGACCCTCGCTGGTCTGGCGCGTGCTGACCGGCAAGGTCGGGCTGGGCAACGGGCTCACCGTCGGCCTGGTGCGCGGCTGCCTCGACCATGGCTGCCGCATCGTCATGGATGCGCCGGTGCAGCGTCTGGTGATGGAAGGCGACGCCGTGGCCGGCGTCGAAGCCGAGATCGTCGGCAAGCTCACGATCTTGCGTGCCCGCAAAGGGGTGGTGCTTGCAACCGGCGGCTTCGATTGGAGTTCTGACTACATGCGCGAGCACTTCCCCGGTATCGACCTCGTCGGCGCGCCCGACAGCAACACCGGGGACGGCCAGCGCATGGCGGCCGAGGCGGGCGCGCTGCTGGAGCGCATGGACCAGGCCAATATCGCGCCGGCCACCTTCACCACCTACGAAGGCCGGCGCCATGCCCAGCCGCTCTACGAGACCTACGCTGCGCACTGCATCCTGGTGAACGGGCAGGCGCAGCGCTTCGTGAGCGAGGGCAGCCCGGCTCTGGGCTCGGCCATCGACGAGCGCAACGAGGCCGGAAAGCAGAAGCATCTGCCGGCCTGGCGCATCTTCGATTCGCGCTATGCCAACCGCTTGTCGAAGATCTATGCCGCGAAGGACCCGAGCTTCGTGCGGTCCGCCGGGACGATCGAGGCCCTGGCCCGGAAGATCGGTCTCGATCCGGAGGCCTTGCGTGCCACCGTCGGCCGTTTCAACGGCTGGTCGAAAGAAGGCGTCGACCGCGACTTCCACCGCGGCGAGACGGCGTGGGAGCGCTACTACACCAAGGACAGCGCGCTCGGCACCGTGGAGCAGGCGCCGTTCTTCGCCGCGCCCTTCCTCTATGTCAGCCTCGGCACCAAGGGCGGACCGCGCACCAACCGCCACGGCCAGGTGTTGCGGCCCGACAGGAGCGTGATCGGCGGGCTCTATTGCGCCGGCATCGCCATGGCCAATCCCATCGGCACCAGGGCCGTGGGCGCCGGCACGACCATCGGCCCCTGCCTGACGTTCGGCTATATCGCTGGCAAGGCAATTGCACGCCGCAATCTCTGACATGCTAGCCTCCCCCATGAACCTTCGTCTTTTCCTGCTCCTGGCCGTGCTGGCATTGCCCGCGGCCGCGCAGCCGATTGCCGCGCCCGATTGCACCGTCGACGCCGACCTCGCGGGCGACCTCAAGCTCCAGGTCCGTTTCCATTGCCGATCGACGGGCCCGATCAGCTTCGTGCCCGAGAGCGAGCGCATGTCGGCTCATGTGAGCGGGCTGACGGTCGCGAATGGCGAAGCGCGCTATCAGTTCGACCTGCGGGCCTATGCACGTGCCGTCGACAGCCCGACCGCCGCTGTCCTGCGCGGCGAGGGCGTGCTCGCCACCCTGTCGAGCTGGCTGCTCCAGCCGCGTGGCTACGACAGGACGCCGGTGATCGATATCCGCGTACGCACCGCCGATGGCCTCGGCTTCGCAGCCGGCCTGCCGAAGGCAGGCGATGCCTGGAGGCTGGCCGGCACCAGCGTCGGCTTCGCGGGCTACAATGCGCTGGGCCGCCTCAGCTTCACCGACATTGTCGTTCCCGCGCCGGGCTCGCTGCGGGCGGGCGTCGCCCGGCAGGACGGCGTGCTGCGGCTGGCCATCCTCGACGGCATCACCGGCGTCAGCCACGACGAGCTGGTGGACTGGGTGCGCCGTACCGCCGAGGCGGAGTCGAATTATTGGCAGGGTTTCACCGCCAGGCAGATGATGGTCGGGCTGGTGCCGATGGCCGGCAAGCGCGGTGTCGGCTTCGGCCGCACCGTGTCCGGCGGCGGCGCCACGGTGATGGTCGAGGTCGGTGTCGAGACCGACAGACGCCGCCTGTTCAACGACTGGGTGCTGGTGCACGAGCTGGTGCATACCGGCATGCCCTATATTCGCGACCGCGGCACCTGGCTCATGGAGGGAGCGGCGACCTACGTCGAGCCGATCATCCGCGCCCGCGCCGGCTGGAAGACTGAAGAAGAAGTCTGGATGGAATGGGTCAAGGACATGCCTCAGGGTGCCCAGGCGCTTGCCGCCGGGCTGCAGAACGCCTCGGGGCGCGCCAACTACTGGGCCGGTGCCACCTTCATGCTGTTGACCGATCTCAGCCTCCGCCGTGCCTCCAATGGCGCCAAGGGTCTTGAGGACTGCCTGGGGGGGGTGCTGTGGAGCGGCATCGGCGCGCCGCATCGCATCGGGATCGCCGAGTACGCGGCGGCCTGCGACCATGCGACCGGCATCGGCATCATGACCGACCTGGTCAACAGTCACTATGCGATCGGCACGCCTGTCCCCCTCGCGACGCTGTGGCGTGAGCTCGGGGTCACGATGGTCGGCGACCGCATCGTGCTGGACGATACGGCGCCGGGCGCGCAATGGCGCAAGATGATCGTGTTCGGCATGAAGCCGCCCAAGCGCGTCAAGCTGCCCTGGGAATCGTGACGGTGGAATCGTGACGGGCGCCTGGCTCGAAGACCTGACCTGGCCAGAAGCCAAGGCCAGGTTCGATGCAGGTGCCGTCGTGGTCGTGCCCATCGGTGCGGCGTCCAAGGCGCATGGCCCGCATCTGCCGCTCAAGACCGATTGGCTGACGGCCCGCGCGCTGGGTCAGGGGCTGATCGAGCGGCTCCCTCTCGTGGCCGCCCCCGTGCTGGGCTTCGGCTACTACCCTGCCTTCACCTCCTTCGCCGGCAGCCAGCATCTCGGCGCGGGGACCTTCAAGGCCGTCGTGCGCGAGCTTTTGGACAGTTTCCGCCAGCATGGCGTCCGGCGGATCGCGCTGATCAATACGGGCGTCTCGACGGAGAAGCCGCTCGACGAGGTGGCAGCCGATCATGACGGCACGATGGTGTTGCATATGCGGTCGATGGGCCTCGCCGCGGACGCCCTGATCGAGCGCAAGGAGGGCGGCCATGCCGATGAGCGTGAGACCTCGGTCATGCTGGCGCTCGATCCGCGCAGCGTCCGCATGGATCGGCTGACGCTCGAGGGGCCGTTCGAGACGACGGGCGCCACCGGCGACCCCACCCGCGCCACCGCCTTCAAGGGCGAGCGGCTGATGGCCGCCCGCCTCGACGATCTGGCGGCGGCCCTTACGAGCCGCTGGCCCGACCTTTCCGCTCCACCGGCCTGAGCGTCCGCCGCTCGATCACCCCGCCGCGCAGCAGGGCGACGGTGATGTTGCCGCCGATCCGCTCAGCACCGAGCAGGCGGATCAGATCGTCGGCGCCCTCGATGGCGACCCCCTCCACAGACAGGATCAGGTCGCCGGCAAGCAGGCCCGCTGCCGCGGCCGGTCCGCCCGACTCGACCTCGCTGATCCGCACGGCGCGCGCGCCGGCGCCGGTGGCGAGGCTGAGCCGCCGCGGCAACGGCACGGTCTCGGCGGCGATGCCGATATGGGCCCGTCGCACCCGGCCATGGGCGATGAACTCGCCCAGCACGAACACGGCGGTGTTGCTCGCCACGGCAAAGCAGATGCCCTGGGCACGGCTGATCATGGCGGTGTTGATGCCCACCACCTCGCCCGCGGTCGAGACCAGCGGGCCGCCGGAGTTGCCGGGGTTGAGGGCGGCATCGGTCTGGATGACGTCGTCGATCAGCCGGCCCGAGGTGGCGCGCAGCGACCGGCCGAGGGCGGAGACGATGCCGGCCGTCACCGTCGATTCGAAGCCCAGCGGGTTGCCGATCGCCACCACGAGCTGGCCACGCCTCAGCGCCTTGGAATTGCCCAGCGCCGCCGCCGGCGTGCCGGCGGGCAGCTCGGTGCGCAGCAGGGCGAGATCGGTGTCGGGATCGTCGCCCAGGACCCGCGCCTCGGCCTGGCCGCCACCGGCGAAGGACAGGCGCACGCGCCTGAGGCCGCCCACGACATGGGAATTGGTGAGCACCAGCCCGTCACCTGCGATCACCACGCCGGAACCCACACCGCCGCCACGGTCATTGCCATCGGCAATGCGCTCGACACGCACGACGGCGGGACCGACGCGATCCACGACGGACGTCAGGGCGTGCGAATAGGCGTCGAGCAGAATGCCGTCACTTGCGGCTGGGACATCGTCCAAGGGCATGGCTACCTCCGGGGAAGGAGGCGCTATATGGGAAGCCGATTGGCGCCCTGCCACGCCTACTCGATCTTGACGTCCATGCTGTAGCGCGCGCTGCCGCGGGTGCTGCCGACCACGATGACGTAAAGGCCGCTCTGCGGCAGCCGTCCACTCCAGCGCGTCGGGTCGTCGCTGGCGGCGCGCAGCGCGGTGCCCTTGAACTCGAGGGCGCCGCCGGCGTCACGCCCGATCGCGAGGTCGGGCTCGTAGATCTGAAACACCGCATTGTCGTCGGGGACGGTGAGGGTGACGGTGAGGAACTGCCCCTGCGCCGCCTTCAGCGAATAGAGGTCGAAGGCGCCGCGCAGCACCCGGCCACCGACGGTCCCGCGCGTCGAGCCGGTCGCGAAGTAGACGGGCTTGGGCGTCGGCAACGGCTCGGCGGCCGACGCCGTGGTCAGGAACAGCGCCAGGATCAGGAGGGTTGCGACAGCTTTCATGCCGCCATCGTATACCGCTCCCTGCCTCAGCCCGGTATCATTCCCTTGGCCTGGATCGGCGCCCGGGCTCCGGGAGTCTTCAGGAAGGCGATGAAGGCCTTGGCCGCCTCCGCCTCCTTGGCGTCGGCGGCAATGGCAGCGGTGAAGACGATCTCCTGATTGAGCTCCACCGGCACCGGCCCCACCACGTCCAGGCCGGGCGTTGTCAGCACATTGATGAGAAAGACGCCAAGCTCGGCTTCGCCCGCGGCGACGGCCTTCACCATCTCCGCCGGCCCGGCCAGCGCCCTGGTCTTGGTCTTCATCGCCTCGCCGATGCCCAGACGATCGAACACCCGCAGGACCTGCGCGCCGGCAGCACTGGCCGGGACGGTGGCGACCGACTGCGCCTTGAGCAGGGTCTGCTTCAGCGCTTCGGCCGTGGCGACGTCGGGCTTGGCGGCCCCCGCGCGGACGGCCACGCCAAGGCCGACGCGGGCGACGTCGATGGTCGGTCCGGGCACGACCCTGGCCTGGGCAGCTTCGTCCTTGAGGACTTCGCGAGGCACGACGGCCATGTCGAAAGGACCGCCGGTCGTCGCGAGCTTGATCAGCTCGGGGGTGGTCCCGAAGCGGATGACGAGCTTGTGGCCCGTCGTGCCCTCGAACTGCGCGGCAAGCTCCTTCAGCGGACCCGTCATGCCGCCGCCGGATTGCCCAGCGAGATGGAAGGTGCCGATGGCGTAGCGCGCTTTGAACGCCTGCAAGGCCGCATCGACCAGCCTGCCCTCCCGCGGCCGGCGCCGCTGCGCAAGATCGCCCGACGAACCGTGTGTGCCGGGCCGCGCCAGGAAGAGATAGGGTATGCCCGCCTGACGCGACCAGCGGTCGGCGTCGGCTCGAAGACTGTCCGGGCTGTCCTTCTCGTAGCCTCCCCGGATCTTGAGGCCGGCGAGCTGGTCGCCCGAGAGGTAGACGAGGACATTGGGATTGGGGCCTTGCGACAAGCTGGCGCCATAGGCGCGGATGCAGTCGCCATGCCCGGCATGGGCGGACGCCTGCTCGCCGAACGTGCCCGGGAGATCCAGCCGGCGCTGCGGGTGCTGTACACGTCGGGCTATACGGAGAACGCCATCGTCCACAATGGCCGGCTCGATGCCGGCGTCGAGCTTCTCAGCAAGCCTTACGACCGTGACCGGCTGGCGGCGAAGCTCCGGCGTGTGCTCGACGGGTCGGGGCCTGTCGGAGAAGCGAGGGATCCCTCACTTCGTTCGGGATGACACTACTTCACTTCCGCGGTCTTGAACTCCGCGGGCATGGTGATCTCGATCAGCTCGAGATCGTCGGAATGGTCGATCTCCTTGTGCTTGATTCCCGGAGGTTGATAGACGGTGGAGCCCGCGACCAGCTTGACTTGGCCGTAGCCCTCGTAGTCGAAGATCGCCCAGCCCTTGAGCACGTAGACGAACTGGAAGTCGAGCGCATGGGTGTGGCGCGGCGCGTCGGGATGCTGGCCGGGCACGGCGCGGATGACGTTGGCGCCGACCTTGCCGTCGGTCAGCTTCTCGAGGCCGAGCGTCCTGTACTCGAAGAACGGCCGCAGCCCGTCGGTCTTGAAGGAGTCCGGGCCGAGATGGTTGACGATGCCAGGGCCGCCCGTGGCGGTCTTCTCGCGCAGGTCGTCGGCGGCGGCTTCCTGCGTGGTGGGGAACAGATCGGGCATGTCATTCCTCCTGTGGGTCAGTCCTTGCACTTTTGCTGGCTGCCGATCGGCTGGCCGTTGACCGTGAGCTTGCCATTGTCGATCAGCGCCTTGCCATCGGGCCCGACCGACTTCAGCGTGCGCATGCGCTTGCCGATGATCTCGCTCACGACGTCGTAGGAAAGGCCGTTGGCGCGGCCCCACTTCGGATCGTCGTAGTGCAGCAGCGTGCGGATGGTGGTGGGCGTCAGCAACCTGGCCTCGAGGATCGCGACATTGGCGATGCCGTCGGCCTCGCCGCGATTGGAGCGATAGCCAGCCCGTCCGCCAGGCTCGCCGTAATAGGTGTCGAAGGTATTGTCGACGATCGGCGGGCCGGCGCATTCACTGGCCCACGTCCCCGTCATGCCGATCTTCTGCATCGCCGGCCACGGCGGGTCGGCGGCGAAGGCAGATGCCGTCGAGAAGGCCAGCAACATCGCGGTCGTCGGCAGTATGTGTCGCATGGGCCTTACAATGCCTCTTTTTCGGCAGGGACGTCGAGCGCCTGGCGGATCAATTGGGCGAGCTCGCGCTTGCGGAACGGCTTGCTCAGCAACAGAACGCCGGCATCGATATTGCCCGCGTGGACGATCGCGCTCTCGGCATAGCCGGACATGAAGACGATCCTGGTCGAGGGCCAACGCGAGGCCACGGCGTCGGCGAGGGCTTTGCCGTCCATGCGCGGCATCACCACATCCGTGAGGAGCAGATCGTAGGCCTGCGCAGCCGCTTCGAAGGAGGCAAGGCCGGCCGCACCGTCGACCGCGGACTCTACATGGTAGCCGAGGCTCCTCAGCTGCTCGATGACGATGGTGCGCACTCCCGGTTCGTCTTCGACCACGAGAATTCGCCCGGCGCCGCGTGGCACCTGCGGCTTCTCCTGAGGGGCAGCTTCGTCCGAGACCTCGGTTGCACGCGGCAGGTAGAGCCGGAACGTCGTGCCGCGGTCGGGTTCGCTCTGCACCTCGATATGGCCGTTCGACTGCTTGATGAAGCCATAGACCATGCTGAGGCCGAGCCCTGTGCCTTTGCCGGCCTCCTTGGTGGTGAAGAACGGATCGAACACCTTCGCCAGGACCTCGGCCGGCATGCCGGTGCCGTTGTCGGTCACGGCGAGCATCGCATAGTCGCCGGCCGCCACGTCGACGTGCTGCGCGGCATATTTCTCGTCGAGCACCATGTTTCGCGTCTCGACCACCAGCCGGCCGCCGGTCGGCAT
This sequence comes from Rhodospirillales bacterium, assembly GCA_947469635.1. Classification (GTDB taxonomy): domain Bacteria; phylum Pseudomonadota; class Alphaproteobacteria; order Reyranellales; family Reyranellaceae; genus Reyranella. The sequence goes on from CANIRG010000072.1 coordinate 13,815, forward strand.
GGCGTCGCGGGCATTGAGGCAGAGATTGACCAACGCGGTTTCCAGCTGGGGGCGATCGACGTTCACGGGCCACAGGGCGCTGGCGAGAACGATCTCGATCTCGACCTGGGAGCCCAGGGAGCGTCGCAGCAGCTTGCTGGTGCCGCCGACCAGCTCGTTGACGTCGGTGATCTGCGCCCGCATCGGCTGCTTGCGCGAGAAGGAAAGCAGCTGGCGGGTGAGATCGGCCGCACGGCCGACGGCGCCGCCGATCCCCTCGAGGCGGCGCTTCGGCACCGGCCCGAGGTCGTCGTCCTCCTCCAGCGCCTCGATGTTGGCCATGATGACGGCCAGGATGTTGTTGAAGTCGTGGGCGATGCCGCCGGTGAGCTGACCGACCGCTTCCATCTTCTGCGACTGGCGCAGCTGCTCCTCTCCGACCCGTCTCTCTTGCTCGAGGCGATTGCGCTCCGTGACGTCCATGGCAAGCGACAGTGCCGCAGGCCGACCGTCGAATTCGATGGCGCGCGACGTTATCTCGACCTCGATGACCGTTCCGTCCTTCTTGCGATGCCGCTGCCCGGAAAACATCGCCGCGCCATCCCCGGCGCTCCTCGCCAGGTCGATCATGTGCTGCGGCAGGACATCCGGCGGCGGACGAAGATCGGCGATGCCCATGGCCAGGAATTCCTCACGCGACCAGCCATATCGTTCGATGGCCGCCTCGTTGACGGCGAGAAAGCGCAGGCTCTGGCGGTCGACCACGACCATCGGAAACGGATTGGCATCGAAGAGCAGGCGGTAGCGCTCCTGCGTCGCCTCCAGCGCGGCGAGCGTTCGATTGATGATGCGCAGCGGCAGGAGCCGGTTGACGAAGAAAATGACGAGACCGAGCAGGCCGCTGAATGCGGCGACGACGGCGGTGCGGAGCAGGATCGGGCGCAAGGTGGTCGCAGTCTCGACCGTTGCGACTTGCGAACCGGCGACGATGACCGGCGCGCTCCAACGAGCGACGGGGACGGCAGGCGTGTCGCCCGTTTCCAGCACGAGCTTGCCCGAAGCATCGAAGATGCGCTGCTGCGCGCTGACTTCCTTTGCCTCGGGAACCTCGGTGAGCTCGGCGAGGCGAAGGGTCTGGTACTGCCACAGGTCCTGATGGACGTAGATGTACTTGGCGAGCTTGCCGGCCTTGAGTTCCGCCAGCAATGAAAGCTCGAGCGTCAGCTCCGAATAGGACACCCACAGGTATCCGGCGGGCCCGACGATCGCGACGGCGAGGCCGATGCTGACCCCCAGCCAGGCGACGACTCTCCCGAGCCTGTTGCGCGACCGGATCACTTGACGGCGATCACCCCAGCCCGTCTCAGCAACTCCTCGCCCGCAGGCTTGGCGAGGAAGGCGATGAACGCCGCTGCTTCGGGGCTGATCTCCGAAGGCACGATCACGAGCAGGGACTTGCCGTAAGGATAGGAGCCGTTCACGTAACTCTCGAGGCTTGGGGCGACACCATCGATCGTGACGAACTTCAGGTTTCGCTTCTCGCTCACGATCTGCACCAGGGTGGCACTGATCAGCGAGCCCTTTATCTTCTCGCCCATATCCGCATTGTCCTGATCCGTGGCGGCGATCGAGAGATCACGACGTTTGCGCAGGAGCTGAAGCGCTTCGGCCATGCCGGGGAAGATCTCGCCCAGGACGATGTTGTCGCTTTCGTCGACCGGACGCAGGGCGATGAGGATCGGCGTTCCGTCGGGCCACAGCGGCTTGTCGGCCCGGTAGAGCTGCGCGATCTCGGCGCTCTTCAGACCTTCGGGCCCCGTGCGCGACGTCGCCAGGCCAAAAGGTGTGCGGAAGGTGGCGGCCACCTTGAGGCCTGCCGCGCGCTCCTTGTCCCTCAAGTCCCGCCCGGAGAAGACGATGCCGAGCTTACCATCGACGAGTGCATTGTTCGCACCGCTGGTGCCGAGGCCGGGGATGACGTCGAGGTCGTTGCCCGTGTCGGCCTTGAAAGCTGGTCCCAGCTGGATGAGCAATTCGGTTACGGCGCCGGTTCCGCCAACCCTGAGCGTTCTGCCCAAAGCCGGCATCAAAGCCATGGTCACGCCGATCGCACCGAGAACGACGGCACGGAGGCCGGTACGAAGGTGCATTGCCGGTCCTTCTTCGAGGAAATTGGGAAGCCTGGCAAAGGACGGAAAACTCTGGCCTTTGCGCGCTTCTACCACATGAACGGTGAGCTTCCGTCAATGTTCCGGACGGCCCGACGGCGGTTGGTTTCTCCCTCCATCCGCTATACAATGCCTCGCTTTCCCGCCTCTTGGCCTCTGGAAAGCACATGGCTCACATCAGATTGAATTCCCATCCCGCCCAGGGTGGAGCCGCGGCTCCACCGGTGGTTTGGGGGGCCCGCGATCCCAAGGTCCGCGGCCCGGTGGTCGGCACTGTCGGCAACGCCGCGCAGCGCAACGCCATCGGCGTCCATTCCGGCAGCTACGGCATCTATCGCGCCCTGGCCATCGCCGCCCACGAGCTGCGGGCCGACCATCGGCCGGACTTCACCGACACGTCGCCGGCCGAGGCGATCGGCCCGTTCGAGAGCTGGTTCGATCCCAAGAAGATCGTTTCGCTCGATCCCTGGGGTCACAAGGTGGCCGAGGTCTTCGCCGACGAGCTCAAGGCCGGCTGGGACATCCGCCCCACCATCGCCGTCACCAAGGCGCATGTTGCCATGCCGGAGATAAAGGACGCGATCGAAGCCGGACGGCTCAGGCCCGACAACGACATCCTGAGCTCTTCGGGCGACGTCAAGGTGACCAAGGCTGCCGTCGAGCCGGTGTGGTGGCTGCCCGGCATCGCCGAGCGTTTCGGCGTCAAGGAGGTCGATCTCCGTCGCACGCTCTTCGAGCAGACCGGCGGCATGTACACCGAGCTGGTGACGCGGCCCGACCTCGAGCTGTTCCTGCCGCCGATCGGCGGTGCCACGATCTATTTCGTCGGCGATGTGTCGAAGCTCGGCAAGGCGGAAACGAAGATCGCCTGCCGTCTCCACGACGAGTGCAACGGCTCGGACGTCTTCAGCTCCGACATCTGCACCTGCCGGCCCTATCTCGCGCATGGCATCGAGGTCTGCATCGACATGGCGCAGAAAGGCGGCGTCGGCGTCGTCATCTACAATCGCAAGGAAGGCCGCGCCCTGGGCGAGGTCACCAAGTTCCTGGTCTACAACGCACGCAAGCGCCAGGTCGGCGGTGACAGCGCGGCGCAATACTTCAATCGCACCGAGTGTGTGGCCGGCGTGCAGGACATGCGCTTCCAGGAACTCATGCCCGACATGTTCCATTGGCTCGGCATCTCGCGCATCGACCGCTTCGTGTCGATGAGCAACCTCAAGTCCGATGCGCTGCGCGAGCAGGGTATCGAGATCGTCGAGCAGGTGGCGATCCCCGACGAGCTGATCCCCGCCGACGCCCAGGTCGAGATGGATGCCAAGAAGGCCGCGGGCTATTTCACGCCGAAGAAGCCGGCATTCGTCGATCTCGCCAAGCCCAAGGGAAGGGGCCTCAATGAGTGACGCTGGGGGCGTGCCACTCCAGTGGCGCGTCTTTGTCGAACCAACGCATGATCGCGCCACTGGAGTGGCGCGCCCTCAGCCATGACCGACACTCTCGAATATCTGCGTACGCCCGCGGCGATCCGCGAGCGGGCGGAGCAGATGCTGAAATATGTCGAGGATGGCCGGTCGCCGTGGTTTGGGCTCAATCCCAACGGGCTGGAAGCTGCGGTCCAGGCGACGCTCAAGGTGACGAGCCAGCGCTTCTCCGACCCGTCCAAGATCCCCTTCCATTCACGCTGGCGGCATTTCGAGGCGGGTGGTCGCGACCGATGGGCGGCGCTGGCCAGGACGCTGTCGCACCTGCCGCGCGAGGAGGTCGCGCGTCGGCGCATGGATCTCGCCGTCGTGTCGGTGCTGCTCGACGCCGGCGCCGGGCCGGATTGGAGCTACCGCGAGCCCGGAACGAAGGAGACCTACACCCGGTCCGAGGGGCTGGGCGTCGCGAGCTTCCATATGTTCGCGTCAGGGGTCTTCAGCCGCGACCGCAAGGGTGATCCGTTGCGCGTCGATTCGGAGCGGCTGGCAACACTCACACCCACCGACATCGCCATGGGTTTCCAGGTCAAGGCGCACAACCCGATGGTCGGTCTCGAAGGCCGCGCCGGGTTGCTGCGCAAGCTGGGCGGCATCGGCCTCGATCGGCCGGGCGCGCTGTTCGATATCCTGGCCACCGACGGCGACGTGAAGGCGGCCGCCATCCTGGCCGTTGTGCTCGACAAGCTCTCTCCCATCTGGCCGTCACCCATGGGCGATGTCTGGCCACATCCGGTGATAGGCCTGGTACCGTTCCACAAGCTCTCGCAATGGATGTCCTATTCGCTCGTCGAGCCGCTGGAAGGTGCCGGCCTCAGGGTCGTCGAGCTCGATGCGCTGACCGGCCTGCCGGAGTATCGCAACGGCGGGCTGCTCGTGGATTCAGGCGCACTGCGGCTGAAACGGCGGGCGCTGTCCGAGGAGAAATTCTCGGCCGGCGACGAGCCGATCGTCGAATGGCGCGCGCTCACCGTGGCGCTGCTCGACCGGATCGGCGAGCATGTCCGGCGTCATCTGCATATGGACGCAACGAGCCTGCCGCTGGTCAAGGTGCTGGAGGCCGGGACCTGGTTCGCCGGCCGCATGCTCGCCGCCGAACGCCGGCCCGGCGGCGGTCCGCCGATTTCCGTCACGAGCGACGGGACGGTCTTTTGAATTGTGCTTGCAGGCGAGAGCAAGGTTGTCATCCCAAGCGAAGCGAGGGTGTGGATTCACGTTTGAAGTGCAACAGTTTAGGAAGAAGTACCTCAGCGGGGGTCTTGTACCCAAGACATTTTCGGGGAG
>CANIRG010000073.1 GCA_947469635.1 Rhodospirillales bacterium
CGCGCTCGTACTTCTGAATTTGCTGGAAGGTAAGACCCACGGCCGTTCCGAGCTTTTCCTGGCTCATTCCCAGAAGGGTGCGCCGCTGACGCATCCGCGCCCCGACATGGACGTCGACCGGATGTGATCTTGCCATCGAAATTTTCCCTTTTGCCTAGTTTGGGCTCTGGCACCACGCCGTTGCGCTGACGCGCTCTCGAACACCCTTGGATCGTGCCCGGTCGAGCGAGACCCTCAGTGCAAAAATGCATACCTGCACTTGAGGTTTGCATATCAGCTTAGCCGCTGCCTCACAGAACGCAAGCTGTACCTTATCACATTGAAATATCAAACAGAAACTATGATTCGGCTGGCCTGTTCCGATGCGAATTCCAAGCAATTGCAGAGGCCAGAATCAGTGCAACTGCAAGCAATATCCAGTCACCCCAGAGGCTGTACGAGGTAGCCGCTCGCGGCGGTGGCAGGACATGGTCGATGATCCCCTCCTGCCCGATAGCGAGGGACGCCAGCACCCTGCCATGAGCATCGATCACGGCGGATACGCCAGTGTTGGCGGCCCGGATCATCGGCAGGCCCTCCTCCACCGCCCGCATGCGGGCGCTGACGAGGTGCTGGTGCGGACCGGTCGACTTGCCGAACCAGGCATCGTTGGTGACGTTGAGCAGCCACTGCGGCCGCTCGGCGGGCCGGGGCGCGGTGATGGCCGCGGGAAAGATCACCTCGTAGCAGATCATCGGCGAGAAGGGCGGCAGGCCCGGCAGCTTGAGCGTCGTCGGCCCCTCGCCGACCTCGAACGACCCCCGGCCGACCAGGCCGCTCACCGGCGCGAGCTGCTTGTGGAACGGGATGTACTCGCCCAGAGGCACCAGATGCGTCTTGTCGTAATGCGCCCGTTCGATGCCGCGACTGTCGATCGCCAGCAGCGAGTTCCACACGCCGTCGTCGATGCGCGCCCCGCTACGCGCCGAGCCGGCCAGCAGATAGCCGCCGGGCGGGGCCGCCGTCGCGAAGATCGGCAGGCCCGGCGAGTCGGGCCCGACGACGAAGGGCGACGCCGTCTCCGGCCAGACAACCGCCGTCAGCCGCTCGAAGCCGGGGCGGCGGCTGAGATCGATCAGCTTGGTGATCTGACCGGTGCCGCTGTCGGGACGCATCTTCTCGGCCTGCGCCACATTGGGCTGGACGATGCGCACCATCGGCGCGCCAGCCGCCGTCGCGGTGCCGGCCGGCGGCATGATCTTGTAACCACCGAAGCCCGCCGCTCCCACGAGCACCAGGGCGGCGAGGGTCACCCGCCAGCCCAGAAGCGGCGTCGCCAGCATCATGAAGGTGAAGGTGCCCAGACCATAGACGCCGAACAGCGCCGCCCCCTGGAGAAGCGGCGGGAAGAAGGCCCAGACATGGCCGAGCGGGTTCCATGGATAGCCGGTGAAGATGTGGCCGCGCAGCCATTCGGCGGCCGTCCAGCAGATCGCGAGCAGGACGACCCTCTGCCAGCGCCGCCCCAGATGCGGCCAGCGCATGACCAGCCGGCACGCCGTCCAGGCCGCAAGGCCGGGGAAGAAGCCCAGCACGATGGCGAGCCCGAGCACGATCGGCGGGCCCAGCAGGGCAAAATCGGCCGGCGGCACGTAGAAGGCATCGACGATCCAGTAGGAGCCCACGGCGAAATGGCCCACGCCCCAGGCCCAGGCGCGCAGCAGGACGTCGCGCGGCGTGGGCGCGCTGCCCCATAGCCAGACGTAGGCCACGACGCCGACGACGGCGAGCGGCAGCCAATAGAGCGGCGGCATGGCGAGCGCTGCCAGGGCGCCTGCGAGGAAGCCTGCGCCGATGGCGCGCCAACCCTGGAGCTTCATGACGAAGGCGTGCGTCAGGCGGCCGACTGCGACGGGGTCGACGGCGGGCGCACCCGCAAGCGCCGGATCCGTCGCGGATCGACGTCGAGGATCTCGAATTCGACACCGGAGGGATGGGCCACGACCTCGCCACGCTCGGGAATGCGCCCGAGCAACGAGAAGATCAGCCCGCCCACCGTATCGATCTCGCGGCGCTCGTCCTCCGACAGCACGTTGCCGATCTCCTTCTCCAGCAGCTCGATGGTGGTGCGGCCGTTGACGTCGATGGTGCCGTCGACGCGGCGCGACAGCGGCGGCGCCTGGGCGACATCATGCTCGTCCTCGATCTCGCCCACGATCTCCTCGACCAGATCCTCGATGGTGAGCAGCCCGTCGGTGCCGCCGAACTCGTCCACGACCAGCGCCATATGGGTGCGTTGCCGGCGCATGTCGAGCAGCATGTCGAGCACCGGCAGCGTCGGCGCCACGAACACGACACGACGCAGTATGTCGCGCAGATTGAACTTCTTCGACGTGCCCCAGTAGAACAGCACGTCCTTGATGTGGACCATGCCGATCACGTCGTCGAGCGACTCGCGATAGATCGGATAGCGCGAATGGGCCTCGGTCTGGATCAGCCGCACCACCTCGTCGAGCGGCGTGTCGGCGGCGATGCTCACGATGTCGACGCGCGGGACCATGACGTCGGCCACGGTCTTGTCGCGCAGCTTCAGGATGTTGGCCAGCAGGACGCGCTGATCCTCGCTGATCGGCGTGTCGCTTTCCGGCGTCTCCTGGATCAGCTCCTCGATGGCCTCGCGCACCGCCTCGTTCTTGTCGCGGCGGCGCAGGCGGCGAAGGATCGCGCGCAGAATTCCGCCATTGGAGGGGATGTCTGGCGACAGAGAGGACGCGGGCGCGTAAGCCTCGCCTGCCGATGCTTGGCCTTCGAGGCCCGGCTGCGGTCTGCGCGCTGTGGAGTCCGGCATGGCTCTTAAGATAGGCTAAAGTTCCTTCGTTGCAATGTCGGTGTTCCTGATGCGTTCATGCAAACTCCCTTCCGGCGCAGAGATGCCGGTGTTCGGCATCGGGACCTGGCGCATGGGCGAGAGCGCCCGGCGGCGCGCCCAGGAGCTCGACGCGGTGAGATACGCCCTCGATCTGGGCTATCCGATGATCGACACCGCCGAGATGTACGGCGACGGCGGCGCCGAGGAGATCGTGGGCGAAGCGCTCGCCGGCCGCAGCACGCGGCCCTTCATCGTGAGCAAGGTCTATCCGCACAACGCCACGCGAAGCGGCACGGTCGCGGCCTGCGAGCGCAGCCTCCAACGCATGGGCCTCGAGCGCATCGACCTCTACCTGCTGCACTGGCGCGGCGGGGCGCGGATCGAGGAGACCTTCGAGGCCTTCCACCGTCTGCGCACGGCGGGGAAGATCGGCGACTTCGGCGTCAGCAACTTCGACGCCGACGACATGAAGGACGCGGCCGGCCTCGACAAGGGCCAGACCGCCTCCAACCAGGTGCTCTACTGCCTGTCGCGGCGTGGGCCGGAATTCGACCTGCTGCCGTGGATGCGCAAGCGCTCGATCCCGCTGATGGCCTATTCGCCGCTCGACCAGGGCGGCCTGCTGGGCAAGGCGGCGCTGAAGAAGCTCGCAACCGAAGTCGGCTGCACGCCGGCCCAGCTCGCGATCGCCTGGGTGCTGGCGCAGCCCGGCGTCGTCACCATCCCCAAATCCTCGACGCGCGAGCGGGTGAAGGAAAACCTCGGCGCCGTCGAGGTGACGCTCACGCCCCGAATCCTGGCCGAGCTCGACCGCGCCTTCCCGCCGCCCAAGGGGAAGCAGGCGCTGGAAATGCTGTGAGGCGGCGGCTCGGCGCACGGTTTTCGCCGTTTTAAAACCGCCGCGCGGGGGCGCGACGCCAAGCCTTTGATTCGGCTGGAAATCGCCACCTGAAAACGGCGGCGGAAACCGCCGAAAGCCGCGGGGAAACGGCGCGCAAACCGACCGATCGGAAAAGCTTGGAGCGACGGGCAACATCAACCCTCCGAGGACGAGGATGCCCACCATAAGCTCCGCCGCCGGCCGGCCCTATTCCGGTCGCTACTTCATCTTGTAGCCTTCCTCCCTGCGCGCAGGGAGGAAGGCCTCAACTGTGATTCACGCTCTAGGCATTGCCGCCCTCGCGCAGGACGGCGGCGATGTCGTCCTTGTCGACTTTCATCTCAACGCCGGCGCGTTCCTTTTGCAGGATCATCGAGGAGCGCGAGTCGCGGCCTGCCCAGCCCCGCGCCAGGGCCTCGGTCATCTCTTCCAGCGTGAGATTGGCCAGGCGCATGGGCACACCCATCTCCTTGCCGACCTGCGTCGCCAGCGACACGTCCTTGTGCGCGAGCTTCAGCGCAAAGCGCGGCGGGTCGTAGACATCGAGCAGGAAATTGTCGGCCAGCCCATCGAAGGTGCGGCGGCGGCCGGTGACGCCGTTACGAACCGCCTTCCACAGCGTCAGCGGATCGACGCCGGCCTTCACGCCCATGGTGAAGGCCTCGGCCAGCGCCGTCTGGATCATGTAGCCCGAGAGATTGTGCACCAGCTTGGCGACCGAGGCCGCGCCGATGGGGCCGATGTAGGCCACCTGGTCGCCGGCGGCATCGAGCACATGGCGATAGCGCTTGAAGACCTCCTCGTCGCCGCCAACCCAGATCGCCATCTTGCCGCTTGCCGCGCCGCCGGGACCGCCGCTCACCGGACTGTCGAGCAGCACCGCGCCGCGCTCGGCGAACAGGGGCGCGATGGCGCGCACGACGGTGGGCGAGTTGGTGGAGAAGTCGAACAGCGGCTGGCCGCGCTGCATGCCGGCCAGCAGGCCGTTCTCGCCCTTCACCACCGCCTCGAACTGCGGCGGTCCAGGCAGCGAGGTGAAGACAACCTCGGTCGCCGCCGCGACCTCCTTGGGCGAGCCCGCCCATTCGGCGCCGGCGGCGCAGATCTTCTCGGCCGCCTCTCGGCGGGCGTCATGCACCACCATCTGGTGGCCGGCCTTCTTCAGATTGGCGGAAATGCCCGAGCCCATCAGGCCAAGGCCGATAAATCCCACGCGCATCGTTTCACTCCCTAGCGTTTCACTGACCCACACACACCGCGTTGTTGCCCATCCTTCGAGACGCGCGCTGCGCGCGCTCCTCAGGATGAGGTTTTGTCGCTCTATCCGGGCGTGAGCAACTCACTCCCCTGCAGGAACAATGACAACCTCACCCTGAGGAGTTCTCCATCGGCGACGCCGACCCCGATTCATGAAACCAATCCGCGGTCCAATTTTGACCTCATCCTGAGGAGCACGCCGCAGGCGTGCGTCTCGATCCGCGCCCTCCTCAGGGTGAGGTGGTTTCATAGTAGCATCGCGTAGCGATGCGTCTCGAAGGGTGGGAACGAGCACCCCGTTCGCTAGTACGGATCGGCGATTCCGAGCTTGGCCAGGATGCGGCGCTCCAGCGCTTCCATGCGCTCGGCGTCGGCGTCGCTGGTCTCGTGGTCGTGACCCTGCAGATGCAGCGTACCATGCACGACCAGATGGGCCAGATGATCGGCCGGAGTCTTGTTCTGCATCCTGGCTTCGCGCCACACGGTCTCGCGGGCCAGCACGATGTCGCCCAGGAAGGCCCGCTCGCCCGACGGATAGGACAGCACGTTGGTCGGCTTGTCCTTCTTACGATCACGCTTGTTCAGCGCCCGCACGCGCTTGTCGTCGGCCAGCGCCACGGTGAGGGATTTCTTGGCGCCGCGGATCGCCGCGCGCGCGGCCTTGCGCACCAGGCGCTCGACGCCGGGCAATGCCTTGCCCCACGCGGTATCGAGCACGACGATATCGACCTTGGCCGGCCTAGCCTTGGCCGGGCTTTTTCTTCTTGTCGCTGGCGTCATAGGCCTCGACGATGCGGGTCACGAGCTCGTGGCGGACGACGTCCTGGGAGGTCAGACGCACGAAGCGCACGCCCTCGACATGCTCCAGCGTCTCGACCGCGTCGTTCAGCCCCGACTTCTGGTTGTTGGGCAGGTCGGTCTGGCTGGGATCGCCGGTGATCACCATGCGCGAGCCTTCGCCCAGCCGCGTCAGGAACATGCGCATCTGCATCGGCGTGGTGTTCTGCGCCTCGTCGAGGATGACGAAGCAATGGGCCAGCGTGCGGCCGCGCATGAAGGCCAGCGGCGCGATCTCGATCTCGCCCGACTCCATGCGGTTGGCGATATTCTCGGCCGGCAGCATGTCGTGCAGCGCGTCGTAGAGCGGCCGCAGGTAGGGATCGATCTTTTCCTTCAGGTCGCCGGGCAGGAAGCCCAGCCGCTCGCCCGCCTCGACCGCCGGCCGCGACAGCACAATGCGCTCGACCTTGCCGGCCAGCAGCAGAGCCACGCCGTTGGCGACGGCGAGATAGGTCTTGCCGCTACCGGCAGGACCGAGGGCGAACACCATGTCGCGCTCGCGCAGGGCGGCGAGATAGCCGCGCTGTCCTGGCGTGCGCGCCTGGATGGTGCGGCGGCGGGTGCGGATGCCCTCTTCCTCGCCGCCGTTCTCGGTGCCGGCGCGGGCGAAGCGGATGGCGGCATCGATATCGGCCATCTCGACCGACAGGCCGCGCTTCAGCCGCTCGTAGAGGGTGGAGAGCGCCTTGTGGGCGATCCCGACGACATCCTCGCCGTCACCCACGATCTCGAGCTGGTTGCCACGGGCGTTCAGCTTCACGTTGGCGAGCTGCTCGATGCGCACGAGATTGCGGTCGTGGTTGCCGTACAGCACGGGCAGCAATGCATTGTCGCCGAACGTCATCCGCCGGATGGCGCTCATGCCGCGACCTCGAAAGGCGGCACGATCTCGCCCGCGAGGCTCAAGGCGAAGGCCGCCGTGAGACGCACCTCGGCAATCCGGCCGATCAGGCTGGCGGGGCCCGCGACATGGACCGATTGCAGCCAAGGGCTCTTGCCCAGCATCTGGCCTGGACGACGGCCCGGCTCGGCGAACAGCACCGGCACCGTGTGGCCCACCTTGGCCGTATTGAAGTCCTGCTGCTGATGGCCGAGCAGCGCCTGCAGGGCCGCGAGCCGTGCGTCCTTCACATTCTCCGGCACCTGGCCCTCCAGCAGCGCGCCCGGCGTGCCCGGCCGGCGGCTGTACTTGAAGGAGAAGGCCGAGGCGATGCCGCCCTGCTCGATCAGGCGCATCGTGTCGTCGAAATCCGTATCGGTCTCGCCGGGAAAGCCGACGATGAAATCGCTCGACAGCGCGAGGTCGGGCCGCGCCGCGCGCAGGCGGTCCACGAGCCGCAGGAAATGGTCGCGGCCATGGCCACGGTTCATCGCCTCGAGGATGCGGTCGGACCCGGACTGCACCGGGAGATGCAGATAGGGCATGAGGATCGGCACGTCGCGGTGCGCTGCGATCAGCTCGTCGTCCATGTCGCGCGGATGCGAGGTCGTGTAGCGCAGCCGCACCAGCCCATCGATCTCGGCGATGGCGCGGATGAGGCGGGACAGGGTCCAGGTCGCGCCGTCGGGGCCGTCGCCATGGTAGGCGTTGACGTTCTGGCCGAGCAGCGTGATCTCGATCGCGCCTGCGGCGACCAGCTGGCGGGCCTCGGCGACCACCGAGGCGGCCGGCCGCGAATATTCGGCGCCGCGCGTATAGGGCACGACGCAGAAGGTGCAGAACTTGTCGCAGCCCTCCTGGATCGACAGGAAGGCCGAGCCGGCACGGACGCCCAGCGGGGCCGGCAGATGGTCGAACTTGCTCTCGGCGGGGAACTCGGTGTCGAGCACGCCCGCGCCGGGAAACGGCTTGCCGGCGCGGCGGCGCGCGGCCTTGCGCTCGACCTCGGCCAGGAGCTGCGGCAGGCGATGATAGGCCTGCGGGCCGACGACGATATCGACCGCGGGCTGGCGCCGAACGATCTCCGCCCCTTCGGCCTGGGCCACGCAGCCGGCGACGGCGATGGTGAGATCGGCGCCCTCGCGGCGGCGTTCGAGCTTGATGTCGCGCAGGCGGCCAAGCTCGGAGTAGACCTTCTCCGATGCCTTCTCGCGGATATGGCAGGTGTTGAGCACCACCAGGTCGGCCGATTCGGGACCGTCCGACAGCGCATAGCCCAGCGGCCGCAGGACGTCGGCCATGCGGTCGGAGTCGTAGACATTCATCTGGCACCCATAGGTGCGGATGAAGACACGCTTGCGCTGCCCGTCGGCGCGGACGTCGGTCATCTGTCTCCGTTTCTGGAACGGTGGGTTTTTAGCACCGGGGACCATCGCGGTCGAGAGGCGCCAGGACTGTGGCCGGGACCGCAGCGACGCGGCGCGATATGCTGGCATCGATGGCAGCGTGACGGCGGCCGGGAGCAATATCGTTCGGGAGGCGGCAGTGGAGCGGAAGGCGAGCGTATTGGTGATGGGTCTCGATCCCGCGGTCGTCGACTACAGCCGGACACCGGTGCCCGGCCTGACCGCGGAAATCCTCACCGCCGCCCTCGATGCCGAGAAGGCTAGGCTGACGGCGCTCGGCTACGAGGTGCGCATGCTCTACATCGATACCGGCGGCACGGCCGAGACGGTGACGCGGGACGCCCTGGCGCAGGGCTCCTACGATTGCATCGTGATCGGCGCCGGCGTGCGCCTCGCTCCACACCACTTCCTGCTGTTCGAGAAGATCGTCAACGTCGTACACGCCAACGCGCCGGCGGCGACCAGGATCTGCTTCAACACGCGTCCGGACGATACCGCCGAGGCCGTGCAGCGCTGGGCGTAGGCCGCCGCGGGCGCGGCGTTTCAACTACGCGACCTCGCCGACCGGTGGCGGCAGGAGCTCGAAACGGCCCGAGTTGGCGGCCTGGAGGGCCTGCGACACCTGGCGGAAGCAGAACTCGGCCAGCTTCTTGCGGTCGCCCAGCGCGTCGATGTCGACGGGCGGGAAGAAGGTCACGACCGCCTCGGTGTCGCCCAGGCAGACCATCTGCCAGAGGTGCGGCACCAGATCGAGGTCGCCGAACCAGGCGAACAGCGGTCGCCAGTAGCGGCCGATCGGGATGCCGTCGAGCTTGGTGTAGGCGATGGCGACCGGCTGCACGGAGATCGGCTTGCCGTCGCGCCTGAGCTGGGCCACGCCGAACAAAGCGGTGCGGAAGGGCAGCACGCGCGTGCCGTCGCTGCTGGTGCCCTCGGGGAACAGCATCAGGTTGTCGCCGGTATCGAGGCGCTTCATCATCTGGTCGCGGCTGGCGCTGGTCTTGCCGGTGCGCCGCTCGATGAAGATGGTGCGCTGGGCGCGGGCGAGCACGTTGAAGAACGGCCAGGTCGCGACCTCGGCCTTGGCGACGAAGCTGCCGGGCACGCGGCTGCCCAGCACCTCGATGTCGAGATAGGAGATGTGGTTGCAGACGAACAGCGTCGGCGTCACGTCCGAGCGCTTGCCGTGCACGCGCACGCGGATGCCGAAGACGAAGCAGACCGTGCGGTGATAGAGCAGCGGCATCCAGCGGATGACCGGCTGGATGCGCAGCGCCGTTGCCAGCAGATAGACAGGCACCATCATGCAGGTGAGCAGGAAATAGCTCACGAGCCGGAAGGCGCCGCGCAGGGGTGAACCGATCCACATCTTTGCGAGGACGTGTCAGTCCTTGTCGTGCATCCCGCGCTCGTAGTGACGGATGTATTTTTCCGTCACAAGCTCGGTCTTGACGATGATGAAGACGTCGGTGGTGTTGAATTCCGCATCGATCACCGCGCCATCGCCGATGAATCCGCCGAGCCGCAGGTAGCCCTTGATCAGCGGCGGGACGCGGGCCATCGCCCGGCGCGCGTCGTAGGAGCCGGGCGGCAGCATGTCCATGCTGACGTAGCGATTGGGCAGCGCGCGGACGCGAATCTCCGGCGGCGCGAGATGATGATGATGCAGGTAGCTCATGGCCTGCGCGTGCTGCGCCGGCTCGACGCCCGGGAAGCTCGCGCAGCCGAACATCACCTGGATGTTGTAGTGGTAGGCGTAGAGCGCGATGCCGCGCCACAGCATCTGCATGGTGGCGGTGTTGCGCGCATCCTTGGCGATGCAGGAGCGGCCGAGCTCGAGCACCTCGCCCGGATAGTCGACCATCGGCCGGATGTCGTACTCGGAGGACGAGTAGAACGTGCCGACCTTCGCCGCCGCCGAGCGGCGGATCAGGCGGTAGGTGCCGACGATGCCTTCGGGGCCCTCGCCGCGGCGGCGGTCGAGAACGAGCAGGTGATCACACACGCCGTCGTAGACGTCGAAGTCGCGCTGCCGCGCCGCCACTTCAGGCGTCGGCCGTGCCTTCATCTCGTCGTAGAAGATGCGGTAGCGAAGCGCCTGGGCCGCGTCGATCTCGGCGGCGTTCCCGGCGCACCGAACCTCGAAGTCGCCGGCCACGACCTTGACGATCTCCCGATTGGAGATCGGGGGTCCAAGAAGCTCGGCTTCGCTGTCAGCGCGGTCTATGCGCATGATCTATCCGCAAGGGGGCCGCCCCGATCATTCGCCCATTATCGGGGCGGAACGAATGGCGTCCACTCATTTTTGACGGTCGGATTTGCCGTCGAGCGGCACGCCGAACAGCTCCAGCCGGTGGCCGACCAGCCGATATCCGGCCTTTTCGGCAATCCGCCGCTGCAGCTCCTCGATCTCGTCGTTGTGGAATTCGATGACCTTGCCCGACTGGATGTCGATCAGGTGATCGTGGTGCTCGTCCGGCGTCTCCTCGTAGCGCGCGCGGCCGTCGCCGAAATCGTGCTTGGCGAGGATGCCCGCTTCCTCGAACAGCCGCACGGTGCGGTAGACGGTGGCGATCGAGATGTTGGGATCGACCGTGGTGGCGCGCTTGTGCAGCGCCTCGACGTCGGGATGGTCCGACGAATCCGACAGGACGCGGGCAATGACACGGCGCTGGTCGGTCATCTTGAGACCGCGTTCGGCGCACAGAACTTCGAGCTTGGATTTACGATCGGTCATACGAGTGCAGCCTACACCGCCTAGCGGACCGGGTATAGTTGGGGACATGTCCAATCCATCCGACCACACGCCCGACCAGGTCATCGACATCACCGGCGAGGTCTGCCCGATGACCTTCGTGCGCACCAAGCTGCGACTGGAACGCATGCGCGCCGGCGAGGTGCTGAGCGTCCGCCTGCGCGGCGACGAACCCTTGCGCAATGTGCCCCGGGCGGCACGCGATGAAGGCCATGTCATCCTGGGCATTGTGGCGGAAGGCGATGACCATATCGTGACGATCCGGCGGGCTTGATCACAACAGGTCGAGGCGCATCACCACCGCGTCGGCTGTCCTGCCCTGGCCGCGCGGATAATAGCCGGCGCGCCGGCCGACCGGACGGAAGCCCGCCTCGGCGTACAGCGCCTGCGCCGCTGGATTGTCGGCGCCGACCTCGAGGAAGAAGCTGCGGGCGCCGGCCTGCCGGACATCGTCCATGGCCGCCGCCAGCAAGGCGCGGCCGGCCCCCAGGCGGCGATGCGCGGGATCGACGGCCAGTGTCAGCAACTCGGCCTCGTCGACCGTCACGCGGCGCAGCATGACGCCGATGGCCCTGCCCCCGATCTCAAGCAGCAGGCCCCGGACGCCGGGCGATGCCAGCAGCCCGGCCATGTCCTGCCGTGTCCAGGTAGGCTCGCCCATCGGGCCGAACGCCGCCTGGTGAAGCCCGGCCGCCACATCGAGAGCCAATGCCCCCACCGGTGCCAGGGTGAAGCGCCCCTCCATCGTCAATCGACGGTGCGTCGTGCCCCGTCGGGCATGGTGACGCTGACGCCCCGCAGGTAGAGCGGTCTCGGCAGCCCCTCGTCGCGATTGCGCGCCCGCCAGAGCTCGACGCCGTTGCCGGCCGAGGCAAGCCGGGCGAGCACGACCGGATCGGGCAAGGCGGCCTGGCCGACGGCGCCTTCAATCGACGCGGCGAGCACCTCGGCTTCCGCGCCGACGATCAGGCTCTGCCGGCCCTTCAGCCGCCGGGCGAGCTCCGCCGTCGAGACGACGAACGGTGCAGGATCACCTTCCGAAATTGCGCAAAACCAGTCGCCGAGACGGCTGTCGATGGCGGCGACGACAAGCCGGTCGTTCGACGCGGCCTGGGCAAGCAGCGTCGCCGTTGTCGAGATCCCGGCCAGCGGCAGGCCCAGCCCCACCGCCAGGCCGCGCGCCGCGGCCAGCCCCACGCGCACGCCGGTGAAGCTGCCCGGTCCGATCGTCACCGCCAGCAGCGACAGCGACCGCCGCTCGACGCCCGCCGTCCGCAGCGCTTCGGCAATCGCCGGCAGCAGGCGGGCCGCCTGGTCGCGCCCCTCCTCGCGATGCGACGCCAAGGTGACGCCGTCGCGCACCACGGCGACGGCAAGCCCGCTCACGGCGCAATCGAAAGCCAGGACTGGGCCGTTATGGCATGGTGCGGTCATGAAGCCCGATCTGGTTGCGATCGCCCCGCCCGACTTCGCTGTCGACGTGACGCTGGCCTATGCGACCGACGCCAATCTAACGGGGCGTCCGGTCTATCGGAACGCCGAATGCTGGCTGCATCGCGCAGCGGCGGAGAAGCTCGCCGCCGCCGTGGCCCTCGCCCGCCCGCTCGGCCTCGGCCTGCGGATCTTCGACGCGCTGCGCCCGGTGGAGGCGCAATGGGCGCTGTGGAACGTCAATCCCGATCCGGAATTCCTCGCCGACCCGCGGCGCGGCTCGCCGCATTCGCGCGGCGTGGCGGTCGACCTCACGCTGCTCGACGGTGACGGCCGCGAGCTCGACATGGGCACGGCGTTCGATGCCTTCACGCCGCTGTCGCATCACGGCCGGACGGATGTTTCGGCCGAGGCCCAGCGCAACCGCCTGCTGCTGATGGGGCTGATGACCGCCGCCGGCTGGGATTTCTACCGCAACGAATGGTGGCACTATCAGCTCTTCGAGGCGCGCCGCTACCCGCTGGTCAGCGACACCGATCTGCCGCGGCCGATGATGCAGCCGCGAGGCTCCTGACGAGATCCGTCAGAAGCCCGAGAGCCGGGCATTGTCGAAATCGCCCAGCCGGTTCTCGGAGATGATCGCGCGCACGAACCGCACGTATTTGTGGCCGAGCTCGGAGTAGCGCAGCAGGTTGCCGATCAGCTGATAGCCGTCGGGCGTCTCGCCCCGTACCCGCATGGCGGCGCGCTCGGCGCGGAAGCCGGCATAGGCCGGGTGCGTGTTGAGGTTGGTGATATAGGCTTCGGCCGCTTCGCCGACGCTGGAGAAAGGCTGCGGCATGCCGATGCCGACCCGCCATGGCACCACGACGGCATGGCGGCCCCCGGTCTGGATCTGGCCGAACAGGGCGTTGCCCTGACGCGCCGCATAGGACGTGCCCCAGCCCGATTCGACACCGCCCTGGGCGAGCGCCATCGACGGCGGCACGATATCGACACGACGGACCAGCTCGTCGATCCGGTCGAACGGCACCTCGTAGCGGGCCGCGAGCTGCTGCACCCAGACGCGCTCCACCGGCGCCAGGGGACGGCCTATGGCCTGCTTGTCGCGCAGCGTGATCAGCTGCTCGCGCTCGACCATCACGCGCTGGTTGACCTCGAGGATGACCGGCAGCAGGGCGGTGATGAACAGCACCTTGCGCTCGGGTCCGTCCTTGGTGCCGAGATCGTCGGGCACGCGCTCGAGCTTGATCGCGGGCACGGGCTCGCCCTGGCGGATATCGGTCAGCGTGTAGGAGACGTCGCGGAAGAAGCCCGCCAGCTCGTCGGCGGTGCGCGGGTTGATGGCCCGCGACTGGACGCGCCGGATGGCATTGGCGGGGGCCGCGAAACGGCCGTGACCGCCGGTGCCGGCCTGGTCGCTGCGGGTGCCGAACGGACGGGCCTCGTCCGGCTGGGTCGTATCGTTGCGCACGAAGGTGAGCGCGCCGGTGTTGGCTGCCAGGCCGGCAAAGCCCGACCGTTCCTGGCCGACGGCGGCACCGATATTGAAGGCCAGGAAGGAGGCCGCATCGATCATGACGACAGGTTCACGAAGACCGATTCCGGCACCGAGGACAGTGAGCCAAACCACGGGAAAGGCCAGGACGCGGCCGCGCTGGAGCACGGGTCGGTTTCGTAGCTTCATTATCTTCGCTCTTCGTTGTTTCAGGACAACAACTCGCCGCACGCGGCCATGGGGGCCGCGACGCCATATCTACGCTGTACGCTTGAGCAGGCGGCCCTTACTGGACCGCCTGTACCTCCACAACTTCCGGCACGTAGTGCTTCAGAAGGTTTTCGATCCCCATCTTCAGGGTGGCCGTCGAGCTCGGGCAGCCCGAGCAGGAGCCCTGCATGTGCAGGTAGACCACGCCATCGCGGAAGTCCTGGAACACGATATCGCCGCCGTCCTGGGCCACTGCCGGCCGGACGCGGGTCTCGAGCAGTTCCTTGATCTGGGCGACCACCTCGTCGTCCTCGACGACGGCGCCTTCGGCCCCGGCCTCGCCGGCGGTGACCACGGGCTCACCCGAGGTGAAATGTTCCATGATGCCGCCCAGGATCGACGGCTTGAGGATCTGCCAGTCGCGGTCGGCGGCCTTGGTGACGGTGACGAAATCGGAGCCGAAGAAGACTCGCTCCACGCCGTCGATGGCAAACAGGCGGCGGGCCAGCGGCGAGGCGCCGGCGACGGTCACATCGGCGAAATCGAGGGTGCCCTTGTCCATCACCACCCGGCCCGGGAGGAACTTCAGGGTCGAGGGGTTCGGGGTCTGCTCGGTCTGGATAAACAAACCTGGTCTCCTTGCTCGGACGCTTCGGGGAGTGCCCTCGGACGGCGCCCTACGGAATGGGGGAGAGGCGGTTGCGCCTCTCAGAGCGACTCGACGTAGGAACCAAGCGCGGCAGGATCAAGACGATTCTTGGGCGACTCTGTACATTATTTATGGAAAATATTATTATAAATACAATAGATACAGAACTTAGGGGTGAATCATCTCATCCACAGACGGTTCGCTATGCGCGTTGAAAAGCATAGTTCCGTGGAACCCTTCCGCCGAAACGTCGCATCTTTTATTTCATACTCTATGAAATTGCGTCGATCTCCGCCTCGGTGAGCGCGCCGGGAACGATGGTGAGCGGGATGCGAAGCTGCCCGCCGTGCTTGCCGGTGAAGGCGGTGACCAGAGGCCCCGGACCATCGCTGCTCGACGCGCTGCCCAGCACCAGGACCGAGATCGAACGGTCCTCGGCGATCAGCTTGGTGAGCTCGTCCCGGCTCTTGCCCTCGCGGATATGGATGGCCGGCGGCTGACCGGTGAGCGCGGAGGCCGTCTCGGCATGGCGGCCGACCACCTGCTCCGCTTCCTGACGGGCTTCCTGGCGCATCAGCTCCATCACGGCGCCCCATTGCTGGCCTTCGGGCGGCTCCATGACGAAAAGCATGGCGACCCGCCCCCCGGTGCGCTTGGCGCGGCGGCAGGCATAGCGCAGCGCATTGCGCATCTCCGGGCTCTCGTCGACGACGACCAGAAAGACCCGCTCGGCGGGACGGGCTGCCGCGGGCGTGGCGCCCGGCGGCGTAACTGGATCGCTCATGCTTCGCTCCCTCCCTTTTCTACAGTCGCCGCATGATCAAGCCGCCGAGCCAGCCGGCCAGCAGCGCCATGGCGATCGCCCCCAGCCCATAAAGAGGGCCCTGGTGCTGCGACCAGCCGGCGAGCTGGGCGCTGAATCCGACCTTGCCCACCGGCAGGGGCCGCGACACGGCAGCGACGATCTTGCCGTCGCGCAAGAGATAGGTCCGCACGTCGTAGACCCCTTCGGGCAGACGCGACGGGAAGGGCAATTCGGCCCGGAACAGCCGGCCGGCCTGAACCGTGACCTGGCCAATGGCGGCGGGATAGAGCCCTTCCTGGCGCTTGACGTCGACGAGGCCGCCGCGGAACTGGGTGAGCTCGGCGGGCGGCCGCGGGCTCACCGGCTTCACGCTCGACAGCCGGTCCTCGAGCGACAGGATCTCGCCGCCGGCGCCGCGGGCGAGCAGTCGCTGCAAGGGCTGGCTGGCGGCGATCGCGTAGTAGGCCGGGACGTCGTCGAAGGCCTGCCGGCCGGTGTTGAGCCACAGGCCCAGGAAGCGCTCCTTGCGCATCACCGTCTCGCGCGCCGCCGGCCCGGCCACGACCACCACGACCTCGCCGGGCGGGTCGAACATGCCGAACAGCAGGATATTCTCGCCCTGGAAGGCCGAGGTGATCGACACGCGCGGCTGGGAGAAGTCGACGATGAGCTCGGGCACCGACGGCGCCATCGGCACCGATGGCGGCAGGTTGCCGGGATCGCCGGGCGTGCCGAGCGTCGTCGGCGGCAGGGAGCCGGGAGCCGGCAAAGTGCCGGGAGGGGGCTCGATGCGCGGACCCTGCGCCTCCGCTCCCGTGATCGAGGACAGGAGAACGGCGATCAGGAGAAGGAACGGGCTCTTCACTGCAGGAACTCGCGCGTGCCGAGCGAGAAGGCCGAGACCGGCGTGCGCAGCAGCTCGACCAGCAGCTGGATGGCCACCGCCAGGATCAGGGCCGCCATCATGGCGCGCAGGACCGCGCCCGGCAGCTTGGCGGCGATCCGGGCGCCGATCGGGGCGCCGACCACGCCGCCCAATATAAGGAGCAGCGCCAGCACCACGTCGACCGTGCCGTTGGTGGCGGCCTGCAGGAAGGTGACGTTGGCGGCCACGAACAGGATCTGGAAGTTCGAGGTGCCGATCACCACCGTGGTCGGCATGCCGAGCAGGTAGATCATGGCCGGCACCAGCACGAAGCCGCCGCCCACCCCCAGGATGGCCGACAGGATGCCGATGACGAAGCCCAGGGCCACCGGCAGCAGGGCGCTGATATAAAGCTTGGACTTGTAGAAGCGCAGCTTGAAGGGCAGGCCGTGCACCAGATAGTGGGTGTGCAGCTTGCCGCGCGGCGCCTCGGGATTGCGCCGCCGCCTTATATAGGTGCTGAGGCTCTCGTACATCATCAGCAGGCCGATGGTCGACAGCATGACGACGTAGAGCACGGCGATGACGAAGTCGATCTGGCCGATGCGCTTGAGGTAGGTGAACAGGCTGACGCCGGCCGACGAGCCGATCATGCCGCCCAGCAGCAGCACCAGCCCCATGCGCAGGTCGACGTTGCCGCGCCGCCACTGGACCTGCAGCGAGGAGATCGAGTTGGCGATCACCTGGTTGGCCTGGCTCGCCACCGCCACGGCGGGCGGGATGCCGACGAAGATCAGCAGCGGCGTGGCCAGGAACCCGCCGCCGACGCCGAACATGCCGGCCAGCAGCCCGGCGGCGGCGCCCAGCCCCAGCAGGATGAGGATGTTCATCGACTGCTCGGCGATGGGCAGGTAGATCTCCACCCTGCCGGCCTATTTCAGCAGGATGGCGCTGATCTCGCGCAACTGGACGCGGGCGCGCAGCAGGTAGAAGCCCTGCGTCGCGAGGTGGTTGGGGATGAGCAGCGCGTCGGGGTAGCCGTTCCACACCACCCAGGGATCGAGCTGCGAGGCGATGCGGAAGGTCTCGACCGTGCCGTTCCAGGCGCTGGTGAGCTCGCGGTCGCGGATCACGTTGGCGAAGTCCTGCCCCAGCTCGCGCAGCAGCAGGTAGGTGGCGTAGAGCCGGCCCTTGTTGAAATAGAAGATGTCGTCGCAGCGCGAATCGAACAGGTCGCCGGCCTTCTCGATGATCTGGTGGTCGATGATGGCGGAGTCCGAGCCGATGTCGTTGGCGATGCGGTCGAGCAGGGCATAGAGGCTGTCGGCGCGGCGCTCGAACACCGCCTGGCCCGACGCCAGCCGCTTGTTGTAGGCGATCAGCCGGTCGCGGCCGGCGCGATATTTCTGCGCCGAGGTGGCCGAGGGCATGAGCGACACGCTGGGCTGCCAGATCCAGACGTTGGGCTGCTCGTTGAGGAAGCCGCGGGCCTGCTCGAGGTCGCGATCGGTCTGGCTCGAGCCGCGGGTGCGGCCGACCTGGTCCATCAGCTCGGTCGTGAAGCGGCCCAGCGCCGCCATGATGCCGCGCTGGAAGTTGGGCATGTTGTCGAGCAGGCCCGACGGCATGAAGAAGGGCTGCATCGGTGTCCAGCTGTGGACATCGACCTCGCGGGTCACCAGCAGGGCGGCGATGGCAACGGCGCGGCTTTCGCCAGGCGCAACCGTCGGCTTGAACTGCGGATCGTCGTCGATGTCTTCGACGATCAGCGACCCCAACGGGTAGTAGAGGATCACCAGCAGCAGGACGATCCGCCACGACCAGCGAAACAGGACGCGGATGAAGCTGCTGGGGGCCGCCGTCGTCGAGGGGCCGCCCAGCCGCCCGCGCAGCCAGTTCCATGTCCTGCGCCACAGGGGTATCGCAGGCGGCCGTGGCGCGCCGTCATCGGGATCGAACGTCATGGCGCAGTTTAACGCGAAACACCTTCGCAAATTGCAGAAAATCGTGAGGAGATTTGCATTAGAATGCGTCCATGGCACTCGACCCTGAATCACAGCGACTGATCGACCTCATGGCGGCCGCCGGCCGGCCTGCCTGGAACACCCTCACACCTGAGGCCGCGCGCGAGCTCTACCTCTCGACGCGCGCCGGCGCCCAGGGGCCGCGCCCCGACGGCGTGGCGGTGAGCGACCGCACCCTCGCCGGACCGGGCGGCCCGCTGGCGGTGCGGCTTTACCGGCCCGAATCGGCCCCGATCGAGACCAGGCTGCCCGCCCTGGTCTATGCCCATGGCGGCGGCTGGGTA
>CANIRG010000074.1 GCA_947469635.1 Rhodospirillales bacterium
AGGGCCTCAACAACAAGATCCGCGTCATCCAGCGCCGCGCCTACGGCCTGCGCGACCAGGAATATCTGCGGCTCAAGGTCCTCACATGCATGCTTCCAGCGCTCTGAAGTTGCCCAAATCACCCACTCGATTCCCTGATGAGCCAAATTTCTTATCATATACAACGCCATCCAAAGACGGCACCAGGCGTGTACCTTCACAGACAAATGCTTTTGAGTGTTCCTCTGAGAGGCCTGACTTTATCAGACGCCCGGTAAACTGGAGGAGCGTAGAAACGCGCTGCAGTCCATCTACTAGTTCCCAATGGCCATCTGCATTTGTTGCAACAAACAAAGGCGGAACGGGAATGCCAAGTAAAAGCGATTCAATGAACCGCGACTTCTGGGAAGAACTCCATCGAAATAATCTTTGATATGAGGGCTGAATGGAGAATTCATTCCGGTCGTAGATAGTAAGAAGCTCGCCAAACGACATGTCGTAGCCGTCTCGCTTAACCAGCGTTCGAGCCTTTTCCACATCTTTGCTGAGTGACATGAGCAATCCTAGAATGGAGCTATCTAGCGACCCGCCAACGCGAGAGAGCGTTTCAGAATCTTAAGCCGCCTTCTTCCCGCGGTTCGCCTCGATCACCGCCCACAGGCTTGCGGCCGTCACCGGCATGTCGACATGCTTCACGCCGGTATGCGCGTGAATGGCATCGACGATAGCGTTGATCACCGCCGGCGGCGCACCGATGGCGCCGGCTTCGCCTGCACCCTTCACGCCCATCGGATTGGTCGTGCAGGGTGAGTTGTGCATGTCGAACTTCACCGGCGGCACGATGTCGGCGCGCGGCAGGGCGTAGTCCATGAACGACCCTGACAGGAGCTGGCCCGACTCAGCGTCGTAGACGGTCTTCTCCGACAGCGCCTGGCCCACGCCCTGGCCAACGCCGCCATGGATCTGGCCCTGCAGCAGCATCGGGTTCAGCGCCATGCCGAAGTCGTCCATCACGCTGTAGTTCACGATCTCCAGCGTGCCGGTGTCGGGGTCGATCTCGAGCTCGCAGATGTGGCAGCCGTTGGGGTAGGTGTCGGCTTCCGGCGTGCGCGTGAACTCGTCGTCGAGGCCGGCGCCGGGCTTGCCGTCCTTCGGCGCGTGCCTGGGGTCCTTGGCGGCCTTGGCAACATCGAACAGGCTCATGGTGCGGTCGGTGCCGACGATCTTGAAGGTGCCGTCGGCATAGTCGATGTCGGCGGCGCTCGCCTCCAGCGCGCTGGCGGCCACCAGCTTGCCCCTGGCGATGATCTTGTCGGCCACGCCCATGGTGGCGACGCCCGCGACGGCGATGGTGCGGCTGCCGCCGGTCATGCCTTCGGGCGTCACATCGCTGTCGCCCTGCACGATCCTGATGCGCTCCGAATCGATGCCGAACTTGGCCGAGGCGATCTGCGTGATCGCTGTCTCGTGGCCCTGGCCGTTGGTCTGGTTGCCCATGTAGAGCGTGATCGTGGCGTCGTCGTTGAACTTGGCGATCGCCGTCTCCGGCGGGCCGCCCGAGCATTTCTCGACATAGGTCGCCATGCCGATGCCGCGCCATTTTCCCTTGGCGGCGGACTGCTGGCGGCGGGCGGCAAAACCCTTCCAGTCGGCGCGGTCCATGCCCTTGCGCATCACCGTCTCGAAGTCGCCGCTGTCGTAGGTGTCGCCCAGCGCCGTCTTGTAGGGAATCTGGCTCGGCTTGATGAAGTTGCGGGCGCGGATCTCGTCGGGGCTGAGGCCGGTCTCGCGCGCGATATGGTCGACGAAGCGTTCCATCAGGTAGGATGCTTCCGGCCGGCCGGCGCCGCGGTAGGCGTCGGTCGGCACGGTGTTGGTCATCACGCCCTTCACGTTCACGTAGATCGCGGGCGTCGTGTAGAGACCGTTCAGCATCGAGCTGCCGGCCAGCGTCGGGATGAAGGCGCTGAAGTGGCTGAGATAGGCGCCCAGCGCGGCATAGGTCGTGATGCGCTCGCCGATGAAGCGGCAATCCTTGTCGAGCGCCATCTCGGCGATCGAGACATGGTCGCGGCCCTGCACGTCGGACTGGAAGGCCTCCTGGCGGTCGGGAATCCACTTCACCGTCTGCTTGAGCGTGCGGCTCGCCCACACGATCATCGGATACTCCGGATGGACGAAGATCTTCATGCCGAAGCCGCCGCCGACGTCGCCGGTGCGGACGCGGAGCTTGGCGAGGGGGAGCTTCAGGATCATCTCGGCCACGACGGGCCGGATCATATGGACGCCCTGCGAGGAGACCCAGAGCGTCGAGCGGTCGTCCTTGGCGTCGTATTCGCAGATGGCGCCGCGCGGCTCCATCGAGTTCACGATCAGGCGCTGGTTGACCAGCCGCAGCGTCACCACGCGGTCGGCCTTGGCGAAGGCGGCATCGGTGGCGGCGCGGTCGCCGAGCTGCCAGTCGAAGACGATATTGTCCTTGATATGGTCGTGCACCAGCGGCGCGCCGGGCTGGGCGGCCTCGAAGGTGCCGACGACATGCGGCCGGGCGGCATAGTCGATCTCGATCAGCTCGGAGGCATCCTTGGCCTGCTCCAGCGTGTCGGCCACGATCAGCGCCACCGGATCGCCGACATGGCGGACGCGGCCCTTGGCCAGCATCGGCCGCGAGGTGTCGGCGCGCGGGGTGCCGTCACGGTTCTCCAGCGGCACCAGGCAGGGGACATCACCGAAGTCCGCCTTAGTCACATCCTCGCCGGTAAAGACGAGATGCACGCCCGGCGCCTTCCTGGCAGCGTTCGTGTCGATGCTCTCTATGTCCGCGTGGGCATGCGGGCTGCGCAGCACATAGGCGCGCAGCGCCGGACCGGCGAGCTTGGTGTCGTCGGTGTAACGTCCGCCGCCGGTCAGCAGGCGCGGGTCCTCGACCCTGCGAATCGAATCACCGATACCGAACTTGGCCATGCTCTCTCCTCCGTGTTGGAGGAGAGGTTATCTTACTCGGTGCCGAGTCTGTAGGCCCACTCGCCGAATGAGTTCTTGTGGAAGAACCAGGCGCTGTCGGGCTTGTCGCCCCACATGATGGTCTTGGTGGCGCTCTTGGTGCTGGTCACCGTGACCGAGGCGACGAGCCGCACCGGCCACACCGGCTGGGCCTGCTTGCCCGAATACATCTGCTTGCTCATCAGCTGACCGATCTTGGGCTCGGTGGTGCTGATGCTGATGGCGGTGTTGCCCCAGATCGACTTGCCGTTCTCCGACAGGTACGTCTCGTTCATCGCCTTCTGGATGGCTTCGAGCATCTCCGCCTTGGTCGGCTGCGGCAATACTTGCGCCGACGCAGGCACCGCGCCCGCCATCGAAACCACGCCCGCTACGCCCGTCATTCTCAGGAACATCGACCTCGACAGCATAGACACCCTCCCAGATAGCAGATGCCACCTTGTCATGGATTGCGGTCGCCGTCTTCACGTCAACTGCACCATCCCAAAGGCTGCGGGATCCTTCTTCTCGAGCGACAGCGCTCCCTCATGCCGCGCGTCGCTGCGCCTGCGAGGCCGCGGCCTTGCGGATGTTGCGCCGGGCCGCGGCGCGTTGCCTGGGCGTGCGGCGAGCCGTCGTCTTGGCGTTCTTGCCGCCCATGGCGGGAGTGCTCTCGCGCTTGCCGCGCGCGCCGACGTGGCCCTTGCCCTCTTTTTCCTGCTGGGTGGTGAGGCCCCTGGCTTCCTTGCGCTTGCTGCGCGCGAGGTTGCGGCGGTTCGCGCCGTCGGTCTCGGACTTCGATTCGCCCGCTTCCTTCAGGGCGATGGCAATGGCCTGGCGGCGGCTCTTGACCTTGCCGCCCTTGCCGTTCTTTCCGCTCTTCAGTTCGCCATGGGCGTATTCGTGCATGACGCGACCGACGGTCTTGCGTTGGGCCGGGGAGGGCGTGGGCATGACAAGCTCCTTGCATGAAACCCTTGTCTGCGAACGCCTCCTTGGGTGATAGGTTGCGGCCATGACGGACCTCGGCCCCTTCATCGCCGGCCTGCCCAAGGCCGAGCTGCACATCCATATCGAGGGCAGCCTCGAGCCCGAGATGATGTTCGCGCTGGCCCGGCGCAACGGCGTCAGCCTGCCTTACGCCAGCGTCGAGGCGGTGCGGGCCGCCTACAGCTTCTCCAACCTGCAGGATTTCCTCGATCTCTATTACCAGGGGATGAGCGTCCTGATTCACGAGCAGGACTTCCACGATCTCACGATGGCCTACCTGAGGCGCGCGGTGGCCCAGAACGTCCGGCATACCGAGATCTTCTTCGATCCGCAGGGCCACACCGAACGCGGCATCGCCTTCAAGACGGCGATCGACGGCATCTGGCGTGCGCTGCGGGATGGCGAACGCGAGCTCGGCATCACCTCGGCGCTGATCATGTGCTTCCTTCGTCATCTCGACGAGGCGAGCGCGGAGCGTACGCTCGACGAGTCGATGCCGTGGCGCGACCGGATCGTAGGCGTCGGACTCGATTCCTCGGAGAAGGGACAACCTCCGTCGAAGTTCCAACGTGTCTTCGCCCGCGCCCGCTCGCTCGGACTGCTGGCCGTCGCCCATGCGGGCGAGGAGGGACCTGCCGACTATGTGAAGCAGGCGCTCGATCTCCTGCAGGTCGTGCGCATCGACCACGGCAATAGCGCCCTCGACGATGCGGCGCTGGTGGCACGGCTCGCCCGGGAGAAGATGTCGCTCACCGTCTGCCCGCTCTCCAACACGCGGCTCTGCGTCGTGAAGGACATGGCCGAGCATCCGCTGCGCCGCATGCTGCAGGCCGGGCTGATGGCCACGGTGAATTCCGACGATCCGGCCTATTTCGGCGGCTACATGAACGAGAATTTCCTCGCCGTGCAGCAGGCGCTCGACCTGTCGCGCGAGGAGATCGTGACCCTGGCCGGCAACGGCTTCCGTGCCGCCTTCTGCGACGAGGCGACAAAGCGGCGATATCTCGCCGAGCTCGATGCCTACAGCCTATCTCGCCGCTGAGGGATTCGAATCTCAGCTCCAGGCGGAGTTGGGACTCGCGGGCCCGGCGCATGGACGGCTGCTCCTGAGCGACGAGGATCGGGCATCGGCGTGGGCCGCCAACATCTGGCACGATTGCGTCGAGCTGCCGGTGCCGTCGATCGGCGAGGCGGCCAAGGCGCTGCGCGCGATCCAGCGCAATTGGGCGATGTACGCGCCGCTGCACCACCGCCGCGCCTCGCTGATCCAGGAGCGTCTGCCCCACGTCTCGTCCAGGCCCGTCGTCTTTCCTGCGGTGGCCCCCACGGCACCGCTGGGCTCGTGGACGCTGCTGGCGCCCGACCGGATGCTGGCCGCCGCCCATTGCAGCTCGCCCTTTGCCAACGGCGAGGTGGCGTTCGTCGAGGACAGGGAGGGCCCGCCCAACCGCGCCTACCTCAAGCTCTGGGAGGCGCTCACGCTGCTGCGGCGCTGGCCTCAACCCGGCGAGCGCTGCCTCGATCTCGGCGCCTCGCCCGGCGGCTGGAGCTGGGTGCTGGCCAAGCTGGGCGCCACGGTGGTCGCCGTCGACAAGGCGCCGCTGGACCCCAGGGTCGCGGCGATGCCGAATGTGGAATGGCGTGGCGAGAGCGCTTTCGCCCTCGACCCCGAAAGCGTCGGCCCCGTCGACTGGCTGTTCTCCGACATCGCCTGCTATCCGACGCGGCTGCTGCGGCTGGTGGAGCGCTGGCGCGCGTCGGGCCTGGTGAAGAACTTCGTCTGCACCCTCAAGTTCCAGGGCGAGACCGACCACGAGGCTGCCCGGGCATTTGCCGGCCTGCCCGGGGCACGGGTCGTGCATCTGCACCACAACAAGCACGAGCTGACCTTCATGTGCTAACCTTTGGCGTGGGAATTCGGGAGAGTGTCATGTTGAAGACCGTTCGCATTGCAGCAGCCCTCGTCGTGCTGGCCTTGCCGGCACTGGCGCAGACCAAGACGCTGGTCGTCGCCTCCTACGGCGGCTCCTGGGAATCGGAGATGCGCAAGCATGTGATCCCCGATTTCGAGAAGAAGCACGGGGTCAAGGTCGAGTACGTCGCCGGCAACTCGACGGACACGCTGGCCAAGCTGCAGGCCCAGAAGGGCAACCAGGTGATCGACATCGCCATCATGGACGATGGCGTGATGTACCAGGCGATCCAGCTCGGCTTCTGCGGCAAGATTGAGGGGCTGAACAAGAGCGAGCTCTACCCCGCCGCGTCCTTCAAGGACGACAAGGCGGTCGCCGTCGGGCAGACCGGCACCGGCTTCATGATCAACACCAAGACCTTCAAGGACAAGGGCTGGGCCACGCCGACCTCGTGGAACGACCTCAAGGACCCGAAGTTCAAGAAGCTGCTGGTGATCCCGCCGATCAACAACACCTACGGCCTCTATACGCTGATGATGTTCGCCAAGATGAATGGCGGCGGCGAGAAGAACATCGAGCCCGGCTTCAAGGTGATGAAGGGCGACGTCAATCCAAACGTGCTGGTCTACGAGCCCTCGCCGGGCAAGATGACCGAGCTGTTCCAGTCGGGGCAGGGCCAGATCGCTGTATGGGGCACCGGCCGCGTCCAGGCCTTCGCCAACACCGGCTTCCCGGTCGATTTCATCTACCCCAAGGAAGGTGCGCCGATCCTGCTCGCCTCGGCCTGCCCGGTCGCCAAGGCCACCGCCAACCCGTTGGTTAACGAGTTCATCAAGGTGATGGTGTCGGAGCCGATCCAGACCATCCTCGCCAAGGAGATGGGCAACGGCCCGGTCAACACCAAGGTCGACGTCAACATGCCGGCGCTCAAGATGGCGCCGGTCGGCGAGCGCGCGAAGCTGATCTACTCGCCGGACTGGGACGCCATCAACATGGCCCGCGAGGACTGGACCAAGCGGTGGAACCGCGAAGTCGAGCGGTAGTCGTCCAGCCGTGCACCATCCGATCTATCTCTTCCGCCATGGCGAGACGGTGTGGAATGCCGAGCGTCGCGCGCAGGGCCATCTCGATTCACCGCTGACCGCGGCGGGTCGCGAGCAGGCGCGTGCCATGGGGCAGAGGCTGGCGGAAGAGCTACGGCTCGCCGGCTACGAACCTGCAGGCGTGGTCGTGCGGGCAAGCCCGCTCGGCCGCGTGCGGGAGACACTGGCCATCGCTGCCGAGGCGGCGGGATTGGCGCACGACGAGCAATGTCTCGATCACCGGCTCCGCGAGATGAGCTGGGGTGACTGGGACGGATTGACCGGCGTCGAGATCGAGGCGCGGTGGCCGGGCGCCATGGCGGCGCGCCGGCTCGACCACTGGAACTACCGGCCGCCCGCCGGCGAAAGCTACGTCATGGCCGTGGAGCGGGCGCGGCCGGCGCTCGACGAGATCGCGATGCTCGCGGCGGAGCGCCCGGTGGCGGTGTTTGCCCATGGCGGCATCGGCCGCGTGCTGCGCGGCCTGTTCCTGCGCGTGCCTGATGCCGAGATCCTGACCATGGACCAGCCGCAGGACGCCTTCTATCGGCTGCATGGCGGCGCTGCAGCCCGCATCGGCACTCAAGCGGAACAGCAAGGCCGAGCGTCAGAGCCCGCTCGTCCTTTCCATACGGGCGCTGGCAGCCAGGACCGACGTTAGCGCCCTGATGTCGCCCTGGCGCAGCGCTTCGATGGCGCCGCGGATTTCGCCCGCCACGAAAGGTGCGATTCGCCCTTTCACGATAGCCTGAAACTTCGCGTCGATGTCGTCCCAGGTCATGGGGTTTGCAGGTTCCCCTTTGGGGGTCGTCACGGTGTTGGTGAATGTCCTGTCCGCGGTGGCGACGCGTATCCGCCCTGGTACCGCTGCCGGAAACATCGCGTCGAACTCCGGTGTGACGGACATCCGAACGCGTCGGGCCACACCGATGGCATCCATGTCGGCAAGGGACGCGTCGCGCAACGGAAGCAGCGCCGAAGCACCTCGGGTGGCGGCGATGCCGAGGCAGAAAGGGATGCTGTACTGGGCGCCTTCGAGCGTCGATGGTGCAACCTCGTTGGCGAGTGTCAGGGCCCGGCTGAAAGTCTCGACCTCGATGCCGACGATATCGTTTGCCGCGATCCTGTGTTCGGCCATGAGGGCAAGCAGCGCATCGATCGGCGCGTGGTTCCAGCGGCAGCAGCTGTAGGGTTTGAAATAGGTGCCCTCGATGTGCCAGTCCGTTCCCAAGCCATCGAGGAGCCTCGCCCGATCGAACCTGCCAGGCTCGTCCAGGATGTCGATCGGCCCGGTGAATCCTTCCCCGGCGAGGCTCGCCGCCAGCAGTCCGTTGGCGGCCGCCCAGGGGATGCCCTCCTTTACGCTGTTCCCTCGATGCCGCGTGTAGGCCGTCGCCGACTGGTTGGGAGCGGTGATGCCTGCGATGGCGATCGCGTGGGCGATCTGGAGCGGTGACAGTTGGCGCAGCGCGCCGATCGCCGCAGCCGCGGCCTGTCCGCCCCACAGGCCGCTATTGGTGGTCGGCACGTTCTTGAGGTCACGCGCGCCGGAAATGCGCACCCCGACCTCGTAGCCGATCGCGATCGCGAGCAGGACCCGCTGCGCGCTGAAAGGTGAGGCGTCGAGCGCGGCGAGCACCGCCGGGATCACCGCGGCGCCCGGGTGTCCGGCCGCGCTCCGATGGCCGTCGTCGAGATCCAGTGAACAGGCGCAGGCGGCGTTCACGAAGGCTGCTCCTGCCGGCATCACTCTTTCACCGGAGAACCAGACCGCGGCAGGCCCCGGCCCCCACGTCTCGCGGGCTATCCGGCGGACGGCGAGGGCGTTGGGCGTCGGATATCCGGCAATGGCAGCCGTCATCAGATCGAAGACACATTTCACGGCGCTCTGCTGCACGCGTTCGGGGATCGCGCCCGCTTCGCGCGCGAAGCTGCCTAGCTGTTCGGCAATCGTCCCCATGCGGGTCGCTCCTCCAAGAAGGGCTTTGTCCCGTTTCCTTTAAGGAGCCACAGTCCAGAAGACCAAGTCGCTATGGCAAGTGGTCTATTCTCAAAGGTTATAGGATGGGGCGTCCGCTCAATCTTCGGCAGGTCGAGGCCTTCAAGGCGGTGATCGAAAGCGGCACCGCAAGCCGGGCGGCCGAGCTCCTGCGCATATCGCAGCCGGCGGTGAGCAAGCTTCTCGTCCATCTCGAGGGACAGACGGGACTAAAGCTCTTCGAGCGCGTGAAGGGACGCCTCGTGCCCTCGCGTCAGGGCATGCGGCTGTACGAGGAGATCGATCGCATCTTCGTCGGCGTCCGGCAGGTCGAGGCCGCCGTGGAGTCCATTCGCCGGGAGGAGCAGGGCCGGCTGCTCGTCGGTGTGATGCCGGCTCTTTCGGGCGCCTTCATCCAGCGGGCGACGATGGCTTTCCTGAAGCGCCGTCCCGATGTCCATGTCTCGATCCACGCCCGCAGCTCGCAGTTCATCGCGGATTGGCTGATCGGCCGTCAGCTCGACGTCGGCTTGATCCGCTCGCGCATCGGCAATCCCGATGTCCATGCCGAATCGCTGATGGAGCATCCGCTTGTCTGCATCATGCCGCCGGATCATCCGCTGGCGGAGAAAAAGCTGATCGAGCCGCACGATCTCGACGGCCAGGCCTTCGTGTCCTTTTCGTCCGAGAGCTACACGGGTCTGCAGATCGCGACGATGTTCGAAGCTTACAAGGTGCGGGCGAAGATCGTCCTCGAGGCCACGGTCGCGCCCACGGTCTGCGAGTTCGTGGCTGCGGGCCTAGGCGTCTCGCTGGTCCATCCGCTGTTCGTCAGCGACATGAAGGGCCGCGTCGCGATCCGGCGGTTCGAGCCGGCACTGCCTTTCGACTTCCTGATGTGTCGCGCGCGCGACAGCCGCAACATCAGCCTGGTCGAGATATTCGTCGAGGAAACACGTGCCGCAGCGGCCCTCATGTCGCGCGAGATGATCGGGACGGATTGACGAGATCTATAACCCTATAGAATAGGCTGCTGCTCTTTTGGACTTGGACATTATTGCCTGTCTCTCTCTAACGTCGATTATCGACGGAGAGGGACTGAATATGTTCTCGAAATGCAGGCTTCAGACGGTGTCGTTGTCCTTTGCGGCCCTGCTCGCAGTGCCGATCGGGGGGGCGTCGGCCGAGACGCTCGTGGTGGCGGGATACGCCAGCTCCTTCGAGAAGGTCATGCGGGAGCAGGTCATTCCCGACTTCGAACGGGAGCAGAAGGTGACCGTCCAGTATGTCGGCAGCAATTCGACCGACACCCTGGCCAAGCTGCTGGCTCAGCGCGCCAGCCAGCAGTTCGACGTGGCGATGATGGACGACGGGCCGATGAACCAGGCCATCGCGCTCGGCCTATGTGCGCCTGTGGAGGGGCTCGAAACCTCTCAGGTGCAGCCGCTGGCGGTGTTCCCGGAAGGCAAGGGCGTCGGCATGGGCATGGTGGCCACCGGGCTGATGTACAACAAGAAGGCATTCGCGGAGGAGGGATGGCAGGCGCCGACTTCGTGGACCGATCTGAGAGATCCGAAGTTCCGGGGCAAGGTCGTGATGCCGCCGCTCAACAACGGCTATGGCCTGCTGGCCACGGTCATGCTGGCGCGCATCGGCGGCGGTGGCGAAAGGAACATCGACCCGGGCTTCGTTGCGATGAAGGATGTCGCCCGAAACGTCTATGTCTTCGAGCCGTCGCCGGCGAAGATGACCGAGCTCTTCCAGACCGGTCAGGCTGTCTTGTCCGTCTGGGGATCGGCCCGGTTCCAGGCCTTCGCCGATACCGGGTTCCCGGTGGATTTCGTCTATCCGCGCGAAGGCGCCCCCATCCTGATGACCGCGGTGTGTCCGGTCGCAAAGAAACCTGCTTCGGCGAAGGCTCAGGCCTTCATCGCGACCTTGCTTTCGGCCAAGGTACAGAAAATCATGGCCGAAAGCGGCGGCTATGCGCCGGTCCGCAAGGGTGTCGAGGTTTCGGGTACGGGAGTGATGCCGGTGGGTGAGCGTCTTGCAAAGGTGATTGCCGTCGACTGGTCGGTCATCAACCCAGTGCGCAACGACTGGACCAAGCGCTGGTCCCGCGAAATCGAGCGCTAGGTCGCCCGGGTGGCATTCCTCGCGCTCGAAGGCTTGACCAGGAAGTTCGGCACGCATCTGGCGGTCGACGGTCTTTCGCTCGGGGTGGAGAAGGGCGAGTTCGTGGCCCTGCTCGGGCCGTCGGGCTGCGGCAAGACGACGACGCTGCAGATGATCGCGGGGTTCGTCGAGCCGACGTCGGGCGCCATCGCGCTCGATGGCCGCGACCTGCTGGCGGTCAAGCCGGCCAAGCGGGGCCTCGGCATCGTGTTCCAGAGCTACGCGCTGTTCCCGCACATGACGGTGGCCGAGAACGTGGCCTTCGGCCTGGAGATGCAGGGCGTCGCCACCGCCGAGCGCACGCGGCGCGTCGCGGAGACACTGGAACTGGTGGGGCTCGGCACCTTCGCTGCGCGCTATCCCCGCCAGATGTCGGGCGGCCAGCAGCAACGCGTGGCGCTCGCCCGCGCCCTGGTCATTCGCCCGCAGATCCTGCTGCTCGACGAGCCGCTCAGCAACCTCGACGCCAAGCTGCGTGAGGAGATGCAGATCGAGCTGCGCCAGATCCAGAGGAGCGTCGGCACCACGACCATTCTGGTGACGCACGACCAGGGTGAGGCGATGGCGCTCAGCGACCGCATCGCCGTCATGAACCATGGCAAGGTCGAGCAGTTCGCACCACCGCACGAGGCCTATGAGCGGCCGGCCACGCCCTTCGTCGCGAGCTTCCTCGGCAAGACCAACCTCGTGGGCGGCACGACCGTGCGGCCGGAGAAGATTTCCTTCGCGGCATCGGGCCTCGCCGGCCGGGTGAAGACGCGCATCTTCCAGGGCAACCACTGGCTCTACCAGGTCGATACGCCGAGCGGCCTTGTTACGGTGATTCGCCAGAACAGCGGCGAGACCATGCCCGGGGAAGGCGAGACGGTGCATCTCGCGTGGGGCACGACATGATTGGGCCAAGGCAGCCTTTCCTCCTTGCGCGTAGTGCGGGGAGGTGGCGCCGTCTTACGGCGACGGAGGGGTCAGAGGCGCCATTTGGCGCTCATGACCCCTCCGCCCTCGTAAGACGAGGGCACCTCCCCTTCGCGGACTCCGCGAAGGGGAGGGTCCTGATGTGCGCGCCATGAAGGCGGCGCCGTACCTGCTGAGCACACCGGCGCTGCTGCTGTTTGGCGCTATCGTTGTCGTGCCGCTGGCCATGACCGTGGCGCTCTCGTTCCACGACTGGGGCCAGTACAAGGGCATCGAGCCTGTATCCATCCTCAAGAACTGGCACGAGGTCTTCACCGACTCGTACTTCCTGGAAATGTTCTGGCGCACCTTCCGTATCGCGCTCCTGGTGACGCTGCTGACGGCGGTGCTGGGCGTGCCCGAGGCCTATATCCTGAACCGCATGCGCAGCCCGTGGCGCGGCATCTTCCTGCTGGTGATCCTGGGGCCGCTGCTGATCTCCGTCGTCGCGCGCACCCTGGGCTGGGCGCTGCTGTTCGGCGGCAGCTCCGGCATCGTCAACAAGGCGCTGATGTCGATGGGCGTCATCTCCAGCCCGTTGCCCTTCATGTTCACCGAGACCGGCATGGTGGTGGCACTGGCCCATGTGCTGATGCCCTACATGGTGCTGGCGGTGTGGGCGGCCCTCCAGCGCCTCGACCCGCAGATCGAGAATGCCGCCGTGGCGCTGGGCGCGGGGCCCTTCACCGTGGTGCGCCGCATCGTGCTGCCGCAGATCATGCCCGGCATCCTCTCGGGCGGGGTCATCGTCTTTGCGCTGGCCGCCAGCGCCTTTGCGACGCCTGCCATCATCGGGGGGAGGCGGCTCAAGGTCGCCTCGACGCTCGCCTACGACGAGTTCCTGAACACGCTCAACTGGCCGCTGGGCGCGGCGGTCGCGGTACTGCTGCTGCTGGCCCTGATCGCCATCGTCGTGGCTTCCAGCCGCCTCGTCGAGAAACGCTATGCGCAGGTGTTCGGATGAGCCGGAACGGACCTCTGGCGCTCGCCTTTCACGCGCTGTTCGTGACGTTCATCCTGGCGCCGATCCTCGTCGTCTGCTTCGTGGCCTTCACGCCGGAAGGGTATCTGTCGTTCCCCACCGACCGCTGGTCGCTGCGCTGGTTCCATGCCATCGGCCGCTATCCCGAGTTCATCTCGGCCTTCTGGCGCAGCCTGTGGCTGGGCGCCCTGTCGTCGGCCATCGCGGTGGCGATCTCCGTGCCGGCGGCGCTCGCCATCGCGCGCTACCGCTTCCCCGGCCGCGAGGTCATGACGACGCTGTTCATGTCGCCGCTGATGATCCCGCATGTCGTGCTGGGCATCGCCTTCCTGCGTTTCTTCACCCAGATCGGCCTCGGCGGCACCTTCACCGGCCTGGTGCTGGCGCATATCGTGATCGTGCTGCCCTTCGCGCTCCGCCTCACGCTCGCCTCGGCCGTCGGCCTCGATCGTTCGATCGAGCATGCCGCCGTCTCGCTCGGCGCCTCGGAATGGACGGTGCTGAAGCGCATCACCCTGCCGCTGGTGCTGCCCGGCCTGGTGAGCGGCTGGGCGCTCGCCTTCATCAATTCCTTCGACGAGGTGACGATGACGGTGTTCATCGCCGCGCCGGGGACCGAGACCCTGCCGGTGCGCATGTTCCTCTACATCCAGGATAACATCGATCCGTTGGTGACCTCGGTCTCGGCCTGCGTTATCGCCATCACCGTGGCGGCTCTGGTCGTGCTCGATCGCGCCTATGGTCTGGAGCGCCTGTTGGTCGGAAGGAACGTGCATGGCCGCTAGCGACTACGATGTCGCCGTCGTCGGTGGAGGATTGGTGGGCGTCGCCACGGCCTGGGGCCTGGCGCGCGAGGGCTGCCGTGTCGTCGTGCTCGACGAGGGCGACCGCGCGGTGCGCGCGAGCCGCGGCAACTTCGCGCTCGTGTGGGTGCAGAGCAAGGGCCTGGGCCTGGCGCCCTATGCCGGCTGGACCATCCGCTCCTCCAATGCCTGGGGTGGGTTCGCCCAGACGCTGAAGGACGAGACCGGCCTCGATGTCGCGTTCCAGCGGCCCGGCGGCTTCCATCTCTCGCTGTCGGAGCGCGAGCTCGAGGTGCGCGCCACCAACCTCAAGCGCCTGCACAACCAGCCGGGCATCGTCGACTACAGGACCGAGATGATGGACCGGTCGCAGATCGCCAAGATGTTGCCCGACATCGGACCCGAGGTGGTGGGCGGCAGCTTCTGTCCGCTCGATGGCCATGTGAATTCGCTCCGCCTGTTCCGCACCCTGCACACCGCGAACAAGGCGCGAGGCGTCACCTACCTGCCGAGCCATCGGGTCGAGAGCATCACGAGGGACGGTGATGAATTCCAGCTCGTGACGGCGCACGGCACGGTGAGCGCCGGCAAGGTGGCGCTCGCGGCCGGCAACGCCAACATGCGATTGGCGCCGATGGTCGGGCTCGAAGCGCCGATGAAGCCCGAGCGCGGCCAGATCGTCGTCACCGAGCGTCTGCGGCCCTTCCTCAACCATCCCGTCGTCACGCTCCGCCAGACCGACGAGGGCACGGTGATGATCGGCGATTCCAAGGAAGAGAGCACCGATCCCACCGGCCTGACGCTGGGCGTCAGCGCCACCGAGGCCGAGCGCGCGGTGCGGATGTTCCCGCTGCTCAGCCGCGCCAACGTCGTGCGCACCTGGAGCGCGATCCGCGTCATGACCCAGGACGGCTTCCCGATCTACGACGAGTCCGAGACGCATCCCGGCGCCTTCACCGTCTGCTGCCATTCCGGCGTCACGCTGGCCGCCAATCACGCTCTCACCGTCGCGCCGATGATCGCGCGCGGCAGTCTCGACAAGTCGCTGGTCGCTCCCTTCAGCGCGCGGAGGTTCCATGTTCAAGAGGCTGGGTGAGGTGGGCGCCGCCGTCGCGATCACCGTCGACGGCAAGCCCATCCGGGCGCGGGTCGGCGACACGGTCGCGGTCGCGCTGCTGGCGGCCGGCATCGACCATTGCCGCACCACGCCGGTGACCGGGGCGCCGCGTGCGCCCTATTGCCTGATGGGCGTGTGCTTCGATTGCCTTGTCACCGTCGATGGCGTCGGCAGCCGTCAGGGCTGCCTGGTGCCGGTGCGCGACGGCATGAAGATCGAAACCCAGCAGGGCAAGCGCGAGGCCGGGCGATGAACGCGAGCTACGACGTCATCGTCGTCGGCGCCGGGCCGGCAGGTCTCGCAGCTGCCAGCGTCACCGCGCGCGCCGGCCTGTCGACCCTGCTGCTCGACGAGAATCCCGGCGTCGGCGGCCAGATCTATCGCGGCATCACCTCGACGCCCGTCTCCAACCGCGCAATCCTCGGCGAGGATTATTGGGTGGGCACGGCGCTGGCGGCCGACGCCAAGACGAGCGGCGCCGAGATCGTGAACGGCGCCACCGTGTGGAGCCTCGATCCGGAAAGGCTGGTCGGCGTGTCGATCGCGGGCCAGGCGCGTCTGATCCAGGCCAAACGCGTCATCGTCGCCACGGGTTCGCAGGAACGGCCCTTTCCGATCCCGGGCTGGACGCTTCCCGGCGTGATGACCGGGGGCGCGGCGCAGACTGCGCTCAAGGCCTACGGCATGGTGCCCGACGGTCACACCGTGCTGGCGGGCAGCGGCCCGCTCCTCTGGTTGCTGGCGGCGCAGCTGCTGCGCGCGCGGGTGAAGCTCGACGCCATCCTCGACACGACGCCTCGCCTCAACTGGGTGCGAGCGCTGGTCGGCTTGCCTGACTTCCTGCTCTCGCCCTATTTCGGCAAGGGTTTGAAGCTGCTGCGTGAGGTACGCGGCAAGGTGCCGATCTTCCACGCCGCGCACATCGAAGCCGTCGGCACGGACAGGCTGACCGAGGTCGTGTTCGACGGTCGGCGTTTGCCCGCCGACCTGCTGCTGCTGCATCAGGGCGTCGTGCCCAACGTCAACCTCGCCATGGCGGCTGGCGTCGCGCATGAATGGAACGAGCGTCAGCTTTGCTTCCAGCCCGTTCTCGACGCGGACTTCGGCAGCTCCGTGCCCGGCATCGCCGTCGCCGGTGACGGCGCGGGCATCGGCGGCGCCACGGCAGCGGCGGAGCGCGGGCGCATCGCGGGCTTCGCCGCGGTCCGTGCGCTTCGACCCGAGGCATCGGTGCCGGACACGCAGGCGCTCCGCCAGAAATTGCAGCGCGAGGAGATGGGCCGTGCCTTCCTCGACTGGCTCTATCGGCCGGCCGAGTCGTTCCGCCGACCCACGGGCGACACGGTCGCCTGCCGTTGCGAGGAGGTGACGGCGGAGCAGGTTCGCGTCACTGCGCGGATGGGCTGCGAGGGGCCGAACCAGATGAAGGCCTTCCTGCGCTGCGGCATGGGGCCGTGCCAGGGCAGGCTCTGCGGCCTCACCGTCACCGAGCTGATCGCCGCGGAGCGCGAGGTCTCGCCGGCCGAGGTCGGCTACTACCGCCTGCGCCCGCCGGTGAAGCCGATCACCCTGGGCGAGCTCGCCTCGCTGCCGATCGCCGAGGCCGAGCGCAAGGCGGTGGAACGCTGATGCGCACCGCCGACGTCGTGGTGATCGGCGGCGGCATCCATGGCTGCTCGACGGCGCTGCATCTGGCGTTGCGCGGGCTGAAGCCGATCCTGGTCGAGAAGGACTATGCCGGCCGGCACGCCTCGGGCGTCAATGCCGGCGGCGTGCGCCAGCTCGCGCGCGACCTCGCCGAGATTCCGCTTTCCATCTCCTCGATGGACCTCTGGGAGAAGATCGAGGATCTGGTGGGCGACGACTGCGGCTTCACCAACAACGGCACGGTGCTGGTGGCCGAGAACGACGAGGAGCTGGCGAGCTTCCGCGCCCGCGTCGACGATCTCCGGATGCGCGGCTACACGCACGAGGAGCTGATCGGCCGCGACGAGCTGAAGCGCCTGGTGCCGGCCGTCTCGGACCACTGTCCCGGCGGCGTCGTCTCGCGTCGCGACGGGGCGGCCGATCCTTTCCGCACCACGCAGGCCTTCCGCAAGCGCGCCATCGAGAGAGGCGCCGAGGTGATCGAGGGTGTGACGGTGACCGGCCTCGCGCGCGTGGGCGATGTCTGGCGCGTGGAGACCAGCGCGGGGCCGATCGAGGCGCCCAAGGTGGTGAATGCTGCCGGTGCCTGGGCCGACCGGATCGCGGCGATGCTGGGCGAGCCGGTGCCGCTCACCGTCGTGGCGCCGATGCTGATGGTGACCAGCAGGCTGCCGGCCTTCATCGATCCCGTTGTGATCCTGCGCGGCCGCAAGCTCTCCTTCAAGCAGCTCGACAATGGCACCGTGGTGATTGGCGGCGGCCATCTCGCCGTGCCCTATCGCGACCGCAACGAGACGGTGATCGACTGGACCAAGCTCGCGATCAGCGCCCGCACGGTGTGGGAGCTGTTCCCGGCGATGCGCATCGCCACCATCGTGCGCGCCTGGGCCGGCATCGAAGCCTACATGCCGGACGGAATCCCCGTCGTCGGGCCGAGCGCGACGTCGGAGGGCGTCTATCACCAGTTCGGCTTTTCCACGCACGGCTTCCAGCTCGGGCCGGGCACGGGCGCCATGATGGCCGAGCTGGTGGCGACGGGAGCGACCAATGTCCCGATCGATGGGCTCGGCATCGAACGGTTTGGCACCTTGAAGCCCGGCTAGCCTGTCTTGATATTGGTGGTGGTTCGCATGAAAGCATCGCCGCCACGCCCCCCACCGTCCCTATTGGGAGGGTTGGTCCTCAGTTTCCTGACCATCGTCTTGTGCCTGTTGCTGGCCGAAGGCGTTCTGCGCATTCGCAGCCCGACGGCGTCTCTCTGGCGGTTCCCCAACTATGTGAGTGACGTCGGGCCGCCCGATGCGGGCGACGCCCAGCTTCGCTACGACAGGGAGCTCGGCTGGGAACCGATCCCCGGCTACACGGGGCTGCTGTTCGGGCGTCCGATGTCGTTCTCGAAGGACGGCCTGCGCAATCACAACCTTGGAACCGCGCCTGCGGCCGGACCGGTCATCCTGGTGCTGGGCGATTCCTACAGCGAAGGATACGCCGTCGGGGACGATGAGACCTGGCCCGCTCATTTCGCGCGCGATACGGGCCAGCGCGTGCTCAACGCCGCCGTACGCAGCTATGGGCTCGACCAGGTGGTCTTGCGCGCGGAGCGTTTGGCGCCTCTCCTCGGGCCGTCGACGTTCGTCCTTGCCTTCACCGCGAGCAATATCGGCCGCACCGAGCTTTCGGCCATCGGCGGGAAGGGCAAGCCCTACTTCGTGCCGGAGGGCGAGGGCCTGGCGCTGCGCAACGTGCCGGTCCCCGTCGGGTCGGGCTCGACGACGCGGTCCCGGGTGAAGAGTGTTCTTGGTCGATCGCTGCTGGTGGGCGCCGTTCTCCGCCGGCTGGGCGCGGCCGACTTCTTGTACGGCGACGCGACATGGACCGGCGCGGAGAGCGGGCTGGTGTCGTGCCGCCTGATGGGCCGCTTCGCGAGGCTGGTGCGCAAGCAGGGGGCCAGGGCCCTTGTCGTCGGCTTGCCGGAGCACAATGGAGAGACCGATCCCGCAGGTGAGGCCATCATGTATCGCCGGGTGGCG
>CANIRG010000075.1 GCA_947469635.1 Rhodospirillales bacterium
CAGGAGACTGCCTGGACGAACTGCGCTCGACCCTGCTGACCTCAGGATCATCATTCACATCGTTGGTTTCGATTTGGTTCATGCTCGACTTCATCATGAATGCCTCCGGTTGGACAAATCGGTGTCCAAAAAATCCGGGGGCAGCTCAGGAGTACTTGCTGGAGAATTGTCGCGACACCAGTTCGAAGAGTGTCGATCAAGAAGATGCCGTGGAGCTACCAATGACAATTGCAAATATTCTCTTCGTTCTCGTGCTTGTCTCCGGATTGGCGACGCTGGCCGTCCTGTTCGTGGGGGTCCTCTCGATGGGCCGCGATCACCCGGAAGAGGCGACTGGAGCGCGCCGCAGCAATCGTCTGATGGTGTGGCGCGTGCGCCTCCAGTTAATCACCGTCCTGCTGATGCCTCTGTGGTATCTCGCCAGCCGCGCCTGATAGGGCGCAGGGCGCAGACAAAGAAAAA
This sequence comes from Rhodospirillales bacterium, assembly GCA_947469635.1. Taxonomy (GTDB): domain Bacteria; phylum Pseudomonadota; class Alphaproteobacteria; order Reyranellales; family Reyranellaceae; genus Reyranella. Next base: position 463 of record CANIRG010000075.1, read on the forward strand.
GGCGCCCGGAAGGGCGCCTTCATCGTCGATTTCAGGGGGGTGGACGATCAGATGGATGCGCCTTCGCGCTGGATCGCCACCCATGCACTGATTTTCCGGCCTACCTTCACCGGCAGCACCCGCCAGAACATGATGAACGGCGTCCCGTCCTTCTTGTAGTTGATGGCTTTGCCCTCGAACTTCTTGTTCGCCTTGAGCGCTGCGCCGAGCCGCGCTATCACTTTGGGGTCCGTGCCGGGACCCTGAAGAATGCGCGGGGTCTTTCCAATGACGCCGGCAGGGCTGTGCCCGGTGAGTTTGGTGAACGCCTTGTTGGCATAGATGATTTTGCCGGCCTTGCTGGCATCGGTGACCAGGATGGAATCGAAGCTGTTCTCTGCCAGCACTTTCAGCATTGACAGGCTGATAGCCTTGTCGCCGTGGACGTCGTTCATCTGCAGTACCTTTTCATTGGAATGGTAGCCCGAAGCGGCATGTTTGCCCCGACGGAGCTGCTTGCCGTTGACCTAAGAAAGCGGGGCCGGACTTGCCTTGGTCCGGCCCCATTATCATATCGAAGAAGTAATCCCCGATTACCCGCGACGCGAAGGCTAAACACAAGCCTGCCGCGTGCTGAATACGCGGTACCGGGGTTACTTCGGGATCAGGACGGTGTCGATCACGTGGATGACGCCGTTGTCGGCCGCAACGTCGGCGGTCACGACCTTGGCGCCGTTGACGGTCACGCCGCCCATCGTCGCATCGACCATGACCATCTCGCCCTGAACCGTCTTTGCGTCGGTCTTCTTGCCGGCGAGAGCCGAGCTCATGACCTTTCCAGGCACCACGTGATAGGTGAGGATCTTGACCAACTGAGCCTTGTTCTCGGGCTTCAAGAGGTTTTCGACAGTTCCCGGGGGAAGCTTCTTGAAGGCCTCATCGGTCGGTGCGAACACCGTGAAAGGACCGGCGCCTTTCAGCACGACGACGAGATCGCCCGCCGTCAGGGCGGCGGCCAGCGTATTGAACTGACCGGCCTTCACTGCCGTATCGACAATATCCGCCGCATTGGCGTTGAGGGACGCGAGAGAGACAAGTGCGCCGGCGGCGAGGCCGACAAAAGTCTTACGCAGCATTTTTGGATCTCCATAAGGTTAACGTGCTGCTGATACACACGGCGCCGCCGTCCGGATCACTGCGAAGCCCGTGTGGTCAAAAATCAGAAACGGTTGAGAAACCATCCAGTTAGGCGACGTCGGCATAGCGGTGCCGGAGGCGGTCCGTTACAATTTTTGGGACAGTGCGTGACGCCGTCGCCGACGGTCGGGGCAGGGGCGTTCTGGTACCAGAGGATGTGTCCCACGCAGGGCCCCGCAGCAACCGGCGCCGCTACGCGGAGAGGGTTGGATGCCAGTTCCTTTCCCTCCGCCACTGCGCCGGACTGCAACGATTCTCCGTCCTGGTTGAAGCGCTAGAATAGCGCAGCCCCGCCAACGTCTTACCGCGGGCGTGTGGACCGAGTGAATGAGCGAGAGGCCCCAAAGCCCTCTCCAGTGCCGTTCTCTCTCCGTACGTGTTGACCGAGAGGGACTCGGTACCTTTGAGTGTGAATGCAGAAAAATCAATGACTTGGCGCGGCGCGGGCTGAGTTTGCCGACAGCATGGAGTCTGGTGACGTACTACCGGCGTGAAGCCGAATGCGAAGCAAGGTGATGGAGGCGAGCCGCCCCTACATCCCGGCGCGGCGGACTTGATAGGGCGCTTCTTCCGGACAGTCGTGTCAGGTCGCCGCGGGCGGCCTGCGCACCAGCGTCCACCAACCCGCCAGTCCCACGATGCCGGTCACGCCGACGCCGAGCCCGATGTTGAACTGCGTGGTGTGCGGCAGGTAGCCGATCAGCAACGTCATCAATGCGGCCGCGATCATCTGCACGAAGCCCATCAGCGCCGAGGCCGCCCCGACCCGGTTGGCGGGCACCGAGGCGAGCGCGTTCGCCATCGCGTTGGGCATGTTGAGGCCATTGCCCCAGCCCATCAGGATCAGCGGCACGATCAGCGCGAGCGGCGTGACGAAGCCGAGAAGGGCAGTCGCCATCATCGCCACCGATCCGGCGGTGAGGATGCACTGGCCGATAGGGATGAGAAGCAGGCTCGTTACGCGGCCCTGCAGACGGCTGGAGACGAGGCTGCCGATGATGAAGTTGCCCGCCCAGGCAAGCGTGAACCAGCCGAACACTTCCGCCGGCACGCCCATCGCCTGGATCAGCAGGATGGGTCCGCCGGCAAAGAACACGTTGAAGCCGGACGAGGCGCAGGTGGCCGCAATCATGAGGCCCACGAACCGGCGCTCGCGCAGCACCGTGCGGAAGCCGTCGATATAGTCGCGCACCACGCCGGTCGTGCGTGGCGGTGCTTTCGGTGCGGTCTCGCCCAGCATGTGCCAGGCCGCCATCAGCAAGGCGAAACTGGCGGCGGCGGTGAACCAGAAGGCGCTCCGCCAGCCGAAGGTGGCCAGCAGCTGGCCGCCAAGCAGCGGCGAGAGCGCCGGCGCCAGCGCCATGGCCGACGCCATGTAGCTCATCGACCGCATCGCTTCGGCGCCGGTACGGCTGTCGCGCACGATGGCGCGACCCAGCACCACGCCGCCGCAGGCGCCGGAGGCCTGGAGCAGGCGCGAAGCGGTCAGGATCTCGATCGTCGGGCTGAGGGCGCAGCAGATGCTGCCGGTCGTGAACACGACCAGGCTCGCCAGCAGGACCGGCCGCCGGCCAAAGCTGTCCGAGAGCGGGCCCACGGCCAGCTGCGCAAAGGCGAACGCGAACAGGTAGACCGACAGCGTGAGCTGGGCGGTGCCGTAGGCGACATCGAAGCTGCGCGCGATGGTCGGCAGCGCCGGCAGGAAGATGGTCAGCGCCAGTTGCGAGGACACCGTCGCGCTCATCAGCAGCCAGATCGGCGGTTTGGTCGTGCGCATGCGCGGCGGTTTCGGAGGTCCGGGGAGAGCGGAAGGGCCGCGTTCATAGCAGCGTTCGGCCGCGCAGGGCAGTTTTTCACCCAGGTCCGGCCACGTCTGCCGCCGCTGTCAGGCTTGCGATGTAGGCTGGCGGTTTGAAGCCGTCATGATCGTGGTGCTTCCCCCACAATGCCAATGATGAAGGTGCATCGGAGCTTCGTCGTCTCGGTTCGGAGGTGTTCTGACTAGCTTTGCTACCGCAGAAACCGCTGACTATCTGGGGAATCCCGGATAAAAAGAAGGGCAGAAAAATAAGGCAGAGGAGCCTTCCATGCCTGATGGCGCAACCCTCCCGGTTCTCGACCACGAACTGGCCGACGACGAGCTTCAGTGGATGAAGTCGGTTTACGCGGACCTCTGCAAGGCCCGCGCTGCGGCCGGTCCCGCATTCAGTCCCAGGGAAGCCCTGCGCGCCATTCTGGCTCGCGCGGAATATCGCCTGTCCGCCGCGCCGGATTTGACCGGACCCGGCCCGTGGCGTCTGGGCCAGAACCGGCACGGCCGCGGCGTCGCGGCGGTTTTCCTGCCGAAAGTCGAGCTTCACACACACATCGCCAGCCGCACCGATCAGTTTCCGATGTATGTCATGGGCGAGGCGGAGGGCTTTTCCATCGATGAGAATGGCAGGCCGTTGCTGACGCCGGTGGTTGGCGGCGGCCATTTCCACAACGCGCCCGGCGCGCCGCACGCCTTCCTGCCGAAAGTCGGCGTACCCAAACCGGACAACTGGGAAATCGCCTTCATTGCGATCACGCCGCGCAACCTGAAGGAAGACACGCACCGCGTCTCAGACGAGGTTCGTACGCTGTACAAGCAGCTTGTCGGTCAGGACGCGCCTTTGGGCGTCTAACACTGCGCCCGTCCGCGATGAAACGCGCAGATTGGGGTCCGGGAGGCCGCCGCAGCACCCACGCGTCCGGTGTTACTGCATCGTTGATCGCGACGTCGGCACGATGCGCTGGATGTGCATCTTTTCGCGGTCCAGGCAATCCGGCACGCGCGGCGCAATCTTGGTCTTCCAGTGGTCGGTCTCGTATACCGCCTTGTATTGCGCCTCGCGCTCAGCCTCGCTGTTGAAGCGGCGGATCCAGATATAGGCGGAGTCGTCCGTCTCGCCGCGGAAGCTGCCGCAGATCACCATGCCCTTGGAGACTTGGAACGGGATGATCTCCTCCTCCATGATCTTCACCCACTCCTCCATCTTGCCAGGCCGCACGAAGTATTGGCGAAGTTCGTAGAAGGCCATGCTGTCGTCTCCTCCCGGTTTGCCGTCAGAGCATAGACAGTGGCTTGCCGCATGACCAACGCGTCCCAACGAAGGTTGCCGCCATTGAGGCTCCGAGGAGTTGAGCCGGTCTTACCAGAGTTCTGAGCAACCTTATTGCAAGGCCGAGATTTTCGTTGGTTTCCTTTGCCCCGCCACTGCCGTCTATGCGACTGACCGCCCGCCGTCGACGTAGAGATTGACCCCGTTGATGTAGGCGCCTGCCTCCGAACAGAGCAGCAGCGCCGCTCCGGCGAGATCATCAGGCCGGCCGAGACGACCCGCGGGTATGCGCGCCACAAGCGCGTCGCCTTCCGTCGCCATCTGGGTGCGGTTGCGCGCGGTCAGGATGGCGCCCGGCGCCAGGTTGTTCACCGTGACGCCCTGGCCGCCGAACTGGCGGGCCAGGTTCCACGCCCAGTTGAGCTGGGCTGCCTTGGTCCCGGCATAGACCATCATCTGCGGATGCGGCCGGATCTGCTGCACGCTCCCGATCGTCACGACCCGCCCCCAACCGCGCGCGCCCATGGGCGGAACCAGGTCCTGCAGCAGCTCCAGCGGGCTGCGCAGGTTGACCGAGATCTGCCGGTCGAACCGCGACCGGGATATTGCGTCATAGGGCTCCGGCAATTCGATCGAGGCGTTCAGCACCAGGATATCGACCGGCGACCAGGCGGTGACGGCGGCGGCCAGCCGGTGACCGGCATCGTCCAGCGCGAAGTCCTGGCAGAAGGCGCGGGCCGTGCCGCCAGCCTGCTCGATTTCCCGCACCACGGCGTCCGCGTCGGCCGCCTCCTCGGCAGTGTCGGCGTGGTGGACTGCAAGCCGCGCCCCGACGCCGGCAAGTGCGAGGGCGATGGCCCGACCGATTTCCCGGCGCGCGCCGGTGACCAGGGCGGTCCGGTCGGCAAGACGGAAACGGTCGAGTGGACTTGATGACATGGAGGCTCCGGTCGGAGGAGGACGGCACCATGGATTGTCGATGGTTTCCTTCGCCAAGCCAACCGGGCGGCCAAATTTACTAGCTAGTAGGCCAGTTAGTATTTACGCTCGGAGCCATGACAGTCGGAAAGGCTGCGGACATCAACGCAAGGGAAGGAAGCCGAATGGGCATGAAGAGCCTGAGCCGCCGTCGTCTCGTGACGGCATGGGGTGGAGGAATGCTGGCCGGGCTCGCGGGTGTGGGACCTGCCGGCGCGCAAGCCGCGTATCCGACCAAGCCCGTGAAGATCATCGTGCCTTTTCCGGCTGGCGGCGCGACCGACATCATCGCCCGGCTGATGGCCCAGAAGCTCACCGCGGCGCTGGGTCAGACCTTCATCGTCGACAACAAGCCGGGCGCGGGCGGCAACATCGGCGCGGCCCTCGTCGCCCAGTCGGCGCCCGACGGCTATACCCTGCTGATGGGATCGCCGGGCACGCATGCGGTGAACGCGCATCTCTACGACAAGCCCGGCTACGACGGCATCAAGGACTTCGAGCCGATATCGCTGGTCGTCAAGGCGCCCAACCTCCTGGTGGTCCATCCGAGCTTTCCGCCCAGGACGCTCGCCGAGTTCATCGACTACGCCAAGAAGAACCCCGGCCTCAGCTATGGCCATACGAGCAACGGCGGCACCAAGCATCTTGCGGGCGAGCTCCTGCGGCTGAAGGCCGACATCAACCTGGTCCCGGTCGCCTACAAGGGCAGCGCGCCGATGATGGCGGACCTGATCGCAGGCCACCTGCCGGTCGCCTTCGACGATCTGATCACCTCGCTGCAGCATGTGACGAACGGATCGCTCCGGGCGCTCGCGATCACCGGCCTCAGCCGCTGGCCGAGCGTGGCCGACGTGCCGCGCGTGATGGAGCTCGGCGGTGCGTTTGCCGACTATGACGTCACGGCGTGGTACGGGCTGGTGGCGCCGGCGAAGACGCCGATCGCCTATGTCGACAAGATCCATGCCGTCATCGTCGACGCCTTCAAGGACAAGGCATTGCGCGACGATCTCTACGCCAAGGGCGTCGAGCCGATCGGATCCTCGCCCAGGGAATTCCAGGCCTTCATCGCCGAGGAATACAAGCGCTGGGGCGAGGTGGTGCGGCGGGCCGGCATCAAGATGACCTGAGGCGAGAAGCATGACTGCGGCTGACAACGAACCGGACATGCGGCGCCTGCTGGCCGAGGTGGAGGCGCGACGGGCCACGGTGATGGACGCCGCGCGCCCCGACGCTGCGGCGCGCCAGCACGCGGGCGGCAAGAAGACCGCCCGCGAGAGGATCGAGGCGCTTTGCGATCCGGGATCGTGGCGCGAGTTCGGCGCGCTGGTGACGGCGGCCGGCGACACCGACATGACGCGCGACCTCGAGGCGCCGGCGGACGGCATCCTGACCGGCCTCGCCACGATCGACGGCCGGTGGGTCGTGGTCACGTCGCAGGACTTCACGGTCTTCGGCGGCAGCAGCAGCGTCATCGGCACCCTCAAGCTCTTCCGTGCCGTCGACAAGGCCATCGATTCAGGCTTGCCGCTGATCCGCCTGCTCGAAGGCGGCGGCCATCGCATCCAGGAAGGGCTCGACGCAAGGCACTTCGCCTCGGCCAAGGGCATCTTCAACGCCTTCACGCGTGCGTCCGGCTGGGTGCCGATCGTGGCCGCGATGCTCGGCCCCTGCTTCGCCGGACCGACCAACCATGCCGCCCTCGCAGACTATGTCGTTATGGTGCGTGGCATCGCCACCATGGGCATGTCGGGTCCGGCGCTCGTGAAGGCGGGCACCGGTGAGGACATCGACAAGGAGGCGCTGGGCGGTGCGGCGCTGCAGGTCGACGAGACCGGCGCGGCCGATCTCGGGGTCGATACCGAGGAAGAGTGCTTCGCCGCGATCCGGTGCTATCTCTCCTATCTCCCCGGCAATGCGCGGGCGGAGCCGCAGGTGGTCGCCTGCGCCGATCCGGCCGGCCGACGCGACGACGCGCTGCTCGACCTCGTGCCGGCCAACCTGCGCAAGCCCTACGATGTGCGCAAGGTCGTGTCTGTCCTGGCCGATGCCGGCAGCGTGTTCGAGATCAAGCCCACGCATGCCAGGAACATGATGACCGCCTTCGCCCGCCTCGATGGGCGGCCGGTCGGCTTCATCGCCAACAATCCGATGTTCGCCGCCGGCATGCTCGACGGCAATGCCTGCGATAAGGCGGCGCATTTCATCGCCGTGTGCGACGCCTTCGGCCTGCCGCTGGTCTATCTCATCGACGTGCCGGGCTTCGCCATCGGCTCCAATGCCGAGCGCAATCGCATGCCCCGGCGCAGCGCCAAGATGATCCACGAGCTGGGCAATGCCTCGGTGCCACGGGTCTCCATCGTCCTGCGCAAGGGCTATGGCCTGGGCTACGTGGCGATGTGCGGCGGCCGCGGCTTCGGCGCCGATGCCTGCTACGCCTGGCCCACGGCGCAGATCTGCGCCATGTCGGTCGAGGGCGCGGTCGACATCGCCTATCGCCGCGACATCAAGGCGGCGCCTGATCCGCAGGCCCGTCGCGCGGAGCTGGTGGCGGACTTCAAGGATCGCCTGGGCGCGGTGCGTGCCGCCGAGCATTTCGGCATCGACGACGTGATCGACCCGCGCGACACGCGGCGGCGGGTGATCGAGGCATTCGCCACGACGCCGGCGCGGCGGCGCCTCGACATGCCGCCCAAGCACCGCTCGATCGCACCGATTTAGAGGGAGCGTTTCATGAAGATCGGCTTCGTCGGCCTTGGCCGGATGGGGGGCGCGTTGGCCCGCCGCCTGATGAGAGAGCATCGGCTCAGCGTGTTCGACCTGCGGCCCGAGGTGCGGCAGGCCTTCGCGCAGGAAGGCGCCGAGGCGATGGCGAGCCCGGTCGCGCTCGCCAAGGAATGCGACCTGGTCCTGACCTGCCTGCCGACCTCCGCCGAGGTCCGCGACGTGATCTTCGGCGCCGATGGGCTGGCCGCAGGCCTGAAGAAGGGAAGCCTGATCGCCGACATGACGACCGGCGATCCGAATGCGACGCGGCAGATGGCGGAGATGCTTCGCGCGCGGGAGATCGAGCTGATCGATGCGCCGGTGAGCGGCGGGCCGCATGGCGCGGTGGCCGGCACCATCGCCATCATCGTCGGGTCGACGGAGGCGCAGTTCGCGCGCATGCGGCCGGTCTTCGCCACCATCAGCCCCAATATCTTCCACACCGGCGGCGTCGGCACGGGCCAGATCATGAAGCTGGTGAACAACGTCATCGCCGCGGGCGTGCGGGCAGCGACGTTCGAGGGGGTGGCGCTCGGCGTCAAGAACGGCCTCGACCTCAAGACCTGCGTCGACATCCTGCAGAAGGGAACGGCGCGCAGCTACACGACCGAGCTCGCACTGCCGGGCCTGCTCGATCCCAACCGCAAGATGACCTTCTCGCTCGGCCTCATGCACAAGGACGTTCGCCTCGCGACCGATGTCGCGGCGCAGAGCGGCGTGCCGATGCCGCTCGCCTCGGCGGTGCGCGAGGTGTTCCTGACGGCGATCAACGAGCTCGGCTACGAGACCGATCTCAACGACCTGATCCGTGTCTGCGAGCGGCAGGCGCGCGTCGCCATCGTCCCGGCCTAGGACATGCGCGCGGTCGTCTGCAGGGAGTGGGCCGACTACGGATCGTTGCCGCTCGATACGGTGCCGTCTCCCCCGATGCGGCCGTTGGGGGTGCGGATCGCCACCCACGCGGCGGGGGTGAGCTTCGCCACCACGCTGATCGTCTCGGGCAACCACCAGACCAAGCCACCCTTTCCGTTCACGCCGGGCACCGAGGTCGCGGGCACGGTCGTGGAATGCGCGCCGGGCGTCACGCGCGTGAAGCCGGGTGACCGTATCTGTGCCGCGCCGGAATGGGGCGGGCATGCCGAGGAGGTCGTTGCCCTCGAGCACAATGTGTTCCCGATCCCCGCCAGCCTGCCATTCGCCACAGCCGTGCAGTTTCCGCTCTCCTACGGCACGGCCTACGGCGCGCTGGTGTGGCGGGCCCACATCAGGCCGGGCGAGATGCTGCTGGTGTTTGGCGCCAGCGGTGCAGTGGGGCTTGCGGCCGTCGAGGTCGGCAAGGCTTTGGGCGCAAAGGTCATTGCCTGCGTCGGCACGGCCGCGAAGGCCGGAGCGGCGCGCGAGCATGGCGCCGATCACGTGCTGGTGGGAGCGCCCGAGACGTTGCGCGAGGAGATCAAGGACATCACCAAGGGCCGCGGCGTCGACGTCGTCTTCGATCCCGTGGGCGGATCGGCCTTCGACCTCGCGATGCGGGTGGCCGGCCCTCTCGCGCGGCTGATCGTCATCGGCTTCGCTTCGGGCCAGCGGCCGATGGTGCCCGCGAACATCCTGCTGGTGAAGAACCTCGACGTCATCGGCTTCTACTTCGGCCGCTACATCTGGGATGGAGTCGTGCCGCGACTCGATTGCGATCGCCAGGTGGCCGAGGCTTTCGCCGAGCTCTTCCGCTGGTACGAGGTCGGCCTGCTGAAGCCGACGTCTTCGCTTCGCTTTCCGCTCGCACAATACCGCGAAGCCATGGAGAGCGTCGTCCAGCGCAAGGGAATCGGCAAGGTCGTGCTCGAAATGCCGAGGAGCTGACGGATGGCCGGAGACTATGATGGCGTCAGGATCGTCGACGCGAGCCAGGGCATTGCCGGTCCCTATTGCGCGATGCTGTTCGCCCAGCACGGCGCGGAAGTCATCAAGATCGAGCCGCCCGACGGCGACTGGGTGCGGGGCCTCGGCCTTCGCAGAGGCGATCACACCATCACGGAAATCTGCGCCAACCGTGGCAAGCGGAGCCTTGCGCTCGATCTTCGCGACGCCAGGGCGAAGGACATCATGCGACGCCTGGTGGCGCGCGCCGACATCTTCCTCGAAAGCTCGCGGCCCGGCGTGGCCCGGCGGCTGGGCATCGACTACCCGATCCTCGTGAAGCATCGGCCCGATCTCGTCTACGCCTCGTTCAGCGGCTATGGGCAGGAGGGGCCCTATGCGGCGCTTCCCATGACCGACACGGTGGCGCAGGCCTTCTCGGGGGTGATGGCGCTCAACAGCGACGCCGACGGAACGCCGCGGAAGGTCCCGCATTACATCGTCGACCTGATGGGCTCGCTCTATGGCTTCCAGGCGATAGCGGCCGCGATGTTTGCCCGCGAGCGGCGCGGCGCCGGGAAATATCTCGACATCAGCCTGATGCAGGCGGCTGCGGCGCTGCAGGCGGCGAAGATCGCCGAGGTCGCCTTCCACGGCGGTGCTCCGGCGGCGCTGAACGCCCCGGCGGGAAGCTACCGCACGGCCGACGGCTGGATCGCCGTGACCTTGATGCGGGACGAGCAGTATGTGCGCCTGTGCGACGCGCTCGGGCGGCCCGACCTCCACACCGATGCTCGCTACCAAAGCTTCGGCACGCGGGCGGAGAATCTTCGGGAGCTGCGGGAGGCGCTGGGTGCGGTCTTCGTCACGCGCTCGACCGAGGACTGGATGGGCAGATTCCGCGAGGCCGATGTCATGGCGACGCCCGTGCTGGATTATGCCCAGTGGCTCGACGATCCGCACGTCAAGGCCGTGGTCGCCGCAACGGTCGTGATGCAGCCGGGCTTCGGCGCGCTGCCGGTGCCGTCAATCCCCGGTGTCGCGGCGCTCGGTGCGAACGATGCGCGGGCGACCGCGCCCGACATCGGCGCCGATTCGATCTCGATTCTCCACGCGCTCGGATATGGGGCGGAGGAGATACGCGGCTTTCGGGAGGCCGGGATCGTAGCGGGCCCCATGGCCCAGTTGATCGAATCAAACGCCTGATAGCCGTCCTAACCCTGAGGAGTTCTCCATCGGCGCTGCCGACCCCGAAGCATGAAACCAAGCGGCAGTTCAATTTTGACCTCATCCTGAGGAGCACGCCGCAGGCGTGCGTCTCGAAGGATGGGCAATAGGTGCGATGGGGCCCATGCTTCGAGACGCCACGCTTTGCGTGGCTCCTCAGCATGAGGTTGCCTTTGTTCCCGCAGGTTCAAGAGTCTGATTCCAACCATGAGTAGATGCCAGCTCTCATTGGGATGGGAGGCGATTTTCGCATTGACATAAGATGCGCAATACGCAATATATGTGGCATGAGCACAATCTCGATCCGGCAGCCAGAGTATCTCCGCCAGGGACCGGACGATTCGCGATTTCGCGAAGGTTCGCGAAACGCTTCTGGCTCGATGGAAAATGACCAGTCAAGTCAAGGAGTTGCGTTCCGATCTTGCACGTTTCGCGAAAACGTCGAACGCCAGATCGAGTGTGGTGAGAATTGGAAATGCCGACCCTCATCTCACGTGAATTGCCATGTGTTGCGGCCTTGAAGGGCGTCGGCTACAGCAAAGCCGCCCCAGCGGGCACCTCAATGGGATCTGCACGCGTGTCTTGTCCTTCTCGTCACGGCTGTTGCAGGGCGTCAGGCTGACATGCCCCGGTCGTCGACCCCTGTGGCCTCGCCCGCTCCCAAGAAGCCGCGCCGGACCAACGAGCAGCGGCGCAAGGACTCCGACCGTCAGCTGCTCGATGCCGGCCTTCGCCTGGTGGCCGAGAAGGGCGCCGCCGGCGCCACGCTCGCGGACATCGGGCTGGCGGCGGGCTTCAGCCGCAGCCTGCCGCTGGAGCGGTTCGGGTCGAAGCAGAAATTCCTGGTGGCCCTCGTCGACCGCACCGAGCAGTGGTTCAACCAGTGGGCCTTCGCCGACCTGCAGGGCAAGGAAGGGCTGGAGGGGTTGACCGCCCGCATCGAGGCGCATCTCGCGTCGGCGATGGCGAGCTGGGATGCCACGAGCGCGCTGTTCCTGCTGTATTTCGAATCGCTGACGGTGGTGCCGGAGCTGCGCCCGCGGGTGACGGCCGTCGGGCATGCCTACCGTACGGCGCTGCGCGACCTGATCCGCCAAGGCCAGGCGCGAGGCGAGATCCGCCCCGAGGTCGATCCCGATGTGGAGGCGACTGTATTGTTCGGCGCGATCCGCGGCACGATCGCCCAGTGGCTGTTCGAGCCCAGGACCATCGACCTGAAGATCGTAGCCCGTTCATTGGCCGAAAATACCCGGCGGTCACTCGGCGTGAACAAGGAAGCGCGGCGGACGAGCAGCAGGAAAGCTTCGAAGTAGTGATTCGCGGCACGGCTGGTATTACCGCTTGAAATGTCGCGGTCGCACCGCAACTCTTCCCGCCAGCCGACAGCGCGATCAAAAAGGAACGTTCACGATGGGCGAGACTCTCGGACGGAACAGCAAGGGCAAGCCGGTTGCCGTGGTCGTCGGCGCCACGTCGAAATGGCAGTCCGATGGCCGCAACACCAAGCTGGCCCATGGCAAGGCGGTGGACGACAGCGACCTGCCCGTCGGCATCCGCTGGGGCATCGGTGGCGCCATCGCCCAGAAGTTCGCGGGCGAGGGGTTCTTCGTCGTGCTGACGACCCGCACCGCGGCCAATGCGTCGGGCCTCGCGGCGGCGATCGGCGATCAGGGCGGCGACTGCATGGTCGTCGAGCTCGACCTCTCGCGGCAGGAGTCCGTTGCCGCGGCCTTCGCCACGATCCGCAGCGACGCCGGCGATCCGCATGTGCTGGTCTACAATGCGGGCTATCTCGAAGGCCGCGACCTGCCGCCGGAGAAGGAGCTGCTCGAGCACATCCCTGTGGAGATGTTCGACACCGCGCAGCATATCGCCAGCCGCGGTCCCTTCCTCGTCGCCAAGGAAGTCCTGCCGGCGATGCGCAAGCGCGGCGCGGGCTCGTTCTTCTTCTCCAACAACTCCAGCTCGCTGCGTGGGCGCAAGCGCATGACCGGCCAGTCGCTCTACTATCCGCGGGTGATGATGCGCACGCTTGCACAGGTGCTCACCGAGGAATATTCCGAGCACGGCGTGCATGTCGCCAACGTGGTGATCGACGGTCTGATCGACTCGCCCGGCACCCATGCCCTGCCGCGCGCCCGGGAGAACCCCGACCTCGTGATGAACCCGGTGAAGATCGCCGAGGCCTTCTATTACCTGCACACCCAGGACCGCTCGTGCTGGACGCACGAGCTGCAGCTGACGCCGTTCCCGGCCAAGCCGAGCTACTGACCTATTCGGCGGTGGCGCCGGACTGCTTGATGATCGGCAGCCAGATCGCCAGGTCGTCCTCGATCACCTTGCGGGCAGCCGCTGGCGAGGCCGCCGGCATCATCTCGAAGCCCTGAACCAGCAGCTTGTCCTTCACCTGCGGCAGCTGGGCGATGCGGTTGATCTCCGTATTGAGCCGCACGACGATCGCGTTCGGCGTGCCGGTCGGCACCGCGAAGCCCAGCCAGGTGGCGACCACGAAGTCGGCGATGCCGGCCTCGATCATGGTCGGCACGTCGGGCAGGATGGAAGACCGGTCCTTGGTTGTGACGGCGAGCGCCTTCAGCTTGCCGGCCTTGATCTGGCCCACCACCGTCGGCGCGTTGAAGGAACCCCAGGTCACCTCGCCGTTCATCACCGCGAGGACCGCGGCCGGCGCGCCGCGATAGGGCACGTGCTGCATCTTCACGCCCGTGCGCTGCTCGAGGATGACGCCCGACATGTGGAGGCTGCTGCCGACGCCGCTCGAGCCGTAGGTGATCTCGCCCGGCTTGGCGCGCGCCTGCGCCACCAGGTCGGCGACGGTATTGGCCGGGTTGGCGGCGGAGACGGTCACCACGTTGGTGAGGATGCCGGTGGCGGTGACGGGCACGAAGTCCTTCAGCGGATCGTATCCCGGCGCCTTGTAGAGGCCCATGCTGAACACCGTGGCGCCCTGCGAGGTCAGCAGGAGCGTGTAGCCGTCGGCCGGCGCGCGCGCGCCCTCCGCGGTCCCGAGCAGTCCGCCCGCACCGCCCTTGTTGTCGACGAGCACCGGCTGGCCGAGGGCCTTGGCGAGCTCCTCGGCGAAGGTGCGTCCGACGATGTCGGCGCCGGCGCCCGGCGCGAAGGGCACGATCATGCGCACCGGGCGCTCCGGCCATTCGGCCGCCCGCGCCGCCGCGGGCATGAGCAGCAGGGCGCCCGCGAGGGCACCCCGCCGTGTCAGAGCCTGTCGTGATGGAATCATCGCCGCCCTCCTCATTCTTCGCGCGTCACGCCGCTTCGCGATAGGGCATGTCGCCGAGATAGTTCCTCTTGCCGATGCCGACGCCATTGTGGCGCAGGATCGCGTAAGCCGTCACGACGTGGAAATAGAAGTTGGGAATGACGTGCTGGAGCAGGAACTCCTCGCCCGAGAGCGTCTTGCCGTTCCAGCGCGGCTGGGTGATCCGGCGGTCGGCCGACGCAGCAAAGGCGTCCGGCGAGAAGCCGCGCAGATAGGCGATGACAGCTTCGACGCGCGCCTTGATCTCGCCCAGCGTCTGCTCGGTGTCGGCATGAACCGGCGCGTCCTTCTCGCGATCGGCGAGGCGGGCGGCGCCGAGCTTTGCCGTGTCGCAGGCGGTGCGGATCTGCTGCACCAGGCTGAACTGGTCGGGCGAGAGGCGCGACTGCAGCAGGACGGCTGTGTCGAACTTCTTCTCGCCGGCGAATTTTTCCGCCTCACCCAGGATGGCGAGGAGGTTGGTCAGCATCTTGGTGAACTGTGTGACGACGATGGCGTGCATGATATGGACCTCTGTTGGGGGACCGGTTGGGATTTCGACCCTGGGTCCCGGCTATAGCAGCTATCGTCGCGCCCGAGGCGAATCGTTCGTCAGCCGAAGGCGGCGAAGACTTCCTCGATCGCCTTCATCTGGTTGCCGGCCGCCGACGACGGCACCAGGATGGGCGTAGGAACGCCGGCCGCGCGCCACGCCGCGACGCCCTCGCGCACCTTCGCCGCCGGCCCGAACAACGTGTTGTCGGCGAGCCATCTGTCGGTGAGGTATTTCGGCACGTCCTCGCGACGGCCTTCGGCGACCGCCGTCTCGATCGCGTCCATCTCCTCGACGTAGCCTGCCTCCTTCCAGTAGTTCCGGTAGTTCGGCAGGAAGGCGTAGTTGGTGAGCGTGCGCCGGTTCACCGCCTTGGCGGCCTCGACGTCGTCGTTGATGCAGGTCGGGATCATGTTGCCGATGAAGAAGCCGGGATCCTTGCGCTTCGCCGCCGGCAGGGCCGCCAGGGACTGGCTCATGTGCGAGAGCGAGGCGTTGGCGAAGATCACGCCCTGGGCGAGCTCGCCCGCCAGCGCCACCATCTTCTTGCGCAGCGCCGCCACGATGATCGGCGGCAACGGGCCGAACGTGTCCTGGGCGCGGAACTTCTCGATGAAGGCGCGCGTGTCGGCCAGCGGCTTGCCCGGCGTCACGCCCATCCGCACATGCGACGGCCCGTGCGCGATGCCGATGCCGAGGCGAAACCGTCCCCCCGAGACCTCGTGCATCATCGCGGCGCTCTGCGCGAAGTCGATGAGGGTGCGCTGGTAGATCGGCGCGATGGCGGTGCCGAAGGTGATCTTCTCGCTCTGCCACGCCAGCGCCTCGCACATCGACATGTTGCCGAACGGGCTCGGCACATAGATGCCGTCGAAGCCGCGTCGCTCGGTCTCCTGGCAGAGCTCGATGGTGCGGCGGCGGCGGCCGGGCACGGCGATCAGGCAGAGGGCGGGAAGGGCTTCGGACATCGGGGCGTTTCCTTCGACACAGGTTCGTTGCGACTGATTTCTTGCTATCCGGCCCTGGCCTGGATGACGCCGAGGAACGCGGCACCGTAGCGTTCGAGCTTGGTGTCGCCCACCCCATGGACCTCGCGCATCGCCTGCAGGGACGTGGGACGGTGCGTTGCCATGTCAACCAGGGTCCGGTCGGAGAACACGACATAGGCCGGCACCCGCTGCGTCTGGGCGAGCTTCGAGCGCAGCGCCTTCAGCGCCGTCAGGAGATCCGTGTCGGCAGCACCAACCGTCGTGGCCGCGCTGGCCGGGGCGCGGCCCTTCTTGGCCTTGGCCGCGCCGAGATCCTTGCGCAGCTCGATGCGCTGCTCACCCTTCAGCACGCGCCAGCCCTCGTCGGTCACCGACCAGCGGCCATAGTCCATCAGGTCCTGCGAGATCAGGCCGATCGCCGAGAGCTGGCGGAAGATCGATCGCCATTCGGTGGGCTTGCGGTCGCCGCCGACGCCGAAGGTCGGCAACTTGTCGTGATTGAACTTCTGCACGTTCTCGGTGCGCTCGCCGCAGACGATGGCGACGAGATGCTCGACGCCGAAGCGCTCGCCGGTGCGCACGATGGCCGACATGGCCTTCTGCGCCTCGACCGTGCCGTCGAAGCGCTCGACGCCGTCGATGCAGAGATCGCAGTTGCCGCACGACGGGCCCGAGGTCTCGCCGAAATAGGCGAGCAGGGTCTGGCGTCGGCAGCGCGGTGCCTCGGCCAGCGCCACCAGCGCGCCCAGCCGCTGGCGCTCGATGCGCTTGCGCTCGGGCGGTGAATCGCTCTGCTCGATCTGCAGGCGGCGCAACCGCATGTCGTCGAGCCCGTAGAGGGTGAGCGTGTCGGCCGGCAGGCCGTCGCGGCCGGCGCGGCCGATCTCCTGGTAATAGGCTTCGACGTTCGACGGCAGGTCGGCGTGGCAGACGAAGCGCACGTCGGGCTTGTCGATGCCCATGCCGAAGGCGACGGTGGCGGTCATCACCACGCCGTCCTCCTGCTGGAAACGGTCCTGGTTGGTGTCGCGCAGCCTCTTGTCGAGTCCGGCGTGATAGGGCAGCGCGTTCTGGCCCGCGGCCGTCAGGGCCGCCGCCAGCTCCTCGACCTTGCGGCGCGAGGCGCAATAGACGATGCCGCTCTCGCCGGGATGGGCACGCGCGAAGTCGAGCACCTGCCGCGAGGATCGATCCTTGGGCCGGAAGGCGAGGCGGAGATTCGGCCGGTCGAAGCTGCGCACGAAGACGCGCGGCGGGGCGGAGAAGAGCTTGCCCTCGATGTCGCCGCGCGTCGGCCCGTCGGCGGTGGCCGTGAGCGCCAGCGTCTGCAGCCGGCCGCCGATCTGGCGGGCGACGTCGCCCAGCGACAGATACTCGGGGCGGAAATCGTGGCCCCATTGCGAGACGCAATGCGCCTCGTCGATCGCCAGCAGCGCGACGTCCATCTCGCTCAGCATCTCGATCATGTCCGGCCGCGACAGCCGCTCGGGCGCGACGTAGAGCAGGCGCAGCTCGCCCCGCCGCAGCAGCCCCTGCACGCGCGCGTTCTCCGACGGATCGTTGCTGGAGTTGAGGCTGCCGGCCTCGACACCGGCCGCTGTGAGCGCCCGCACCTGATCGCGCATCAGCGCGATCAGCGGCGACACGACGAGCGTCAGCCCTGGCCGCACGATCGCTGGCAGCTGGTAGCACAGCGACTTGCCACTGCCGGTCGGCATGACGGCCATGACGTTCTCGCCATCGAGCACGGCCTGCACGACTTCCTCCTGGCCGGGCCGGAAGGAATCGAAGCCGAAGACCGAGCGTAGCGAGGCGCGGGCGGCGGAGTGGGATGTTTCGGTCAAGGCGGGGAGAATCGAGGTTTTCACGGGGTCCGTACAGGCGGAAAACTAGGGTCTGTACCTAATCATGGTTTTGTGATTCTTTACTCGCGGGAGTAACGCGGGAGCAAGCGAGTGCGTAAGGGTTTGTTTTGGTTGAGCGACCGGCAGTGGGCGCGTATCGAGCCGCATCTGCCGAGTGGATTGCCGGGCCCGG
>CANIRG010000076.1 GCA_947469635.1 Rhodospirillales bacterium
TAGCACTCAAGGGAGCGCGCCACTCCAGTGGCGCGCTCCTATGACGCCGGTTCCTTGAGGCGGTACCAGGTGACGTAGAGCGCGGGGAGGAACAGCAGCGTGAGCAGCGTCGCCACGACGATGCCGCCGATCATGGCGAAGGCCATGGGCCCCCAGAAGACCTCGTGGGCGATCGGGATCATGCCGAGGCTGGCGGCGGCGGCGGTGAGCAGGATCGGCCGCATGCGGTGGTGCGTGGCCTCGATCACCGCGTCCCAGGGATCGAGCCCCTGCTCGCGGAAGGTGTCGATCTGGGCCATCAGGATCACCGAGTTGCGGATGATGATGCCGGTGAGCGCCAGCACGCCCAGGATGGCCACGAACCCCATCGGCTGGCCGGTCGGCAGCAGCGCCGCCACGACGCCGATCAGCCCCAGCGGCGCCACGCTCACCACCAGGAAGAGCTTCTGGAAGCTCTGGAGCTGCAGCATCAGCGCCGTCGCCATCAGGAACAGCATCAACGGCACGACGTCGGCGATCGGCCCTTCGCCCTTGGCGCTTTCCTCGACGGTGCCGCCGACGGCGATGGTGTAGCCGGCCGGCAGCTCGGCGGTGAACTTCGCGACCGACGGCGCCAGCTCGCGCACCACCGTCGCCGGCTGCAGCGCGCCCACGACGCCTGCCTGCAGGGTGATGGTGGGCTGGCGGTCGCGCCGCCAGACGATCGGCTGCTCCAGCCCATAGGCCACCGTGGCGATCGACGACAGCGGCACCGGCTGGCCGCTGCGGCCGGCGAGCTGCAGGTTCTGGAAGGTCTCGATGGCCTCGCGCTCGACCTGGGCGGCGCGGCCCACGACCTGGATCAGGTAGATGCTGTCGTACATCTGGGTGATCGACGAGCCGCCGACGACGTTGTTCAGCATCGTGGCGATGTCCTGCGAGCTGATGCCGAGCTGGCGCGCGCGGTTCTGGTCGACGTCGATCTTCAGGACCTTTCCGGGCTCGTTCCAGTCGTAGACGATGCCGCCGACATGGCTGTTGGCCGCGACGATGCCGGAGAATTTCTGCATCAGCCCGCGCACGGTCTGGATGTCGGGTCCGCCGATGCGATACTGGATCGGGCGGCCGACGGGCGGGCCGAGGTCGAGGGGATGAACGAAGCCGTCGAGGCCGACGAACTGCTCGCGCAGCAGCTTCTGCAGTCGTTCCGACACCCTGTTGCGGGCGTCGAAGCCGGTGGTGACGATCACCGCCTGGCCGAAGAACGGGTTGGCGAGCTGCTCGTCGAGCGGCAGGTAGAAACGTACCGACCCGCGACCGACATAGGAGCTCCAGCGCACGATGTCCTTGTCGCCGGCAAGCGCCTTCTCGAAACGGTCCATCTGGCGCGCCGTCTCGGCGATCGAGCTGCTCTGCGGCAGGGTGAGGTCGACCAGCAGCTCGGGCCGGTCGGCCGACGGAAAGAACTGGTTCTGCACGAAGCGCAGCCCGTACACCGACACGCCGAACAGCGCGACGGCGAGCGCGATGGTGGGCCAGCGCCAGCGCATGGCGAAGACCAGCGCGTGCTGGAAGCCGGTGCGCAGGCGGGAGGGCGATTCGCTGCGCGGCTTGATCGTGCGCGGCAGCAGGGTGACGCCGAGCAGCGGCGTGAACAGCACCGCCACCACCCAGGAGATGGCGAGCGCCGCGGCGATCACGGCGAACAGGGTGAAGGTGTATTCGCCGGCCGAGCTGCCGTTCAGCCCGATCGGCACGAAGCCCGCGACCGTCACCAGCGTGCCGGTGAGCATCGGGAAGGCGGTCGAGGTGTAGGCGAAG
The DNA here is from genome assembly GCA_947469635.1 of Rhodospirillales bacterium. Classification (GTDB taxonomy): domain Bacteria; phylum Pseudomonadota; class Alphaproteobacteria; order Reyranellales; family Reyranellaceae; genus Reyranella. The sequence goes on from CANIRG010000076.1 coordinate 1,801, forward strand.
GTGGCGGCATTCTCCAGAGAATCGCCTTCCTCGCGTCGCGCCACCATCATCTCGACCGAGATCATGGCATCGTCGACCAGGAGGCCCAGCGAGATGATCAGGGCGCCGAGCGAGATGCGCTGCAGCGTGATGCCGGAATACTCCATGAAGAGGAACGTGCCCGCCAACACCAGCGGAATGGCGATGGCGACCACCAGGCCGGCACGCAGGCCGAGGCTGAGGAAGCTGACGCCGAGCACGATCAGCACGGCCTCGAGCAGCGCCTTCGTGAAGCCGCCGACCGCCTCCTCGACGACCGCGGGCTGGTTCGACACGAGATGCACGCCGACACCGATCGGCAGATCGGACAGGACCAGCCGCATGCGCGCCCTGAGATCCTTGCCGAACTGCACGAGGTTGCCGCTGGGCTTCATGCCGATGGCGATGCCGATCGCCGGTTGGCCGTTGTAGCGGAACATCGGCTGCGGCGGGTCGGCGTAGCCGCGCGTTATCGTGGCGACGTCGGTCAGCCGAAAGAAGCGGTCGTTGACGCGGATGTTGACGGCGCGAAGGCTTTCCTCGGAAGTGAACTGGCCGGTCACGCGCAGGCTCACGCGCTCGGCGCCGGCCTGGACGACGCCGGAGGGCGCCACGGCGTTCTGCTGCTGCAGGCTTTGCAGCACCGCCTGCTGGTCGACGCCGAGGCCGGCGACATGCTGGGTCGAGAAATCGAGATAGACGACCTCGTCCTGAACGCCCAGCAGCTCGACCTTGCCGGCGCCCGGGATCTTCAGGATCTCGGTACGCGCCCGCTCGGCATGGTCGCGGAGCTGGCGGAACGACAGGCCGTCGGCGGTGAGCGCGTAGATGTTGCCGAACACGTCGCCGAACTGGTCGTTGAAGAACGGTCCCTGCACGCCTGTGGGGAGGTCGGCGCGGATATCGCCGATCTTGTTGCGCACCTGGTTCCAGATGGCCTTGATGTCTCGGGCCGGCGTCGCGTCCTTGAGATTGACGAAGACCGTGGTCTGTCCGGGTGTGGTGTAGCTCTTGGTGAAGTCGAGCGGCGCCAGCTCCTGGAGCTTGCGCTCGATCCGGTCGGTGACCTGGTTGGTCACCTCCTCGACGGTGGCGCCGGGCCAGTTCGCCTGCACGATCATGGTCTTGATCGTGAAGGCGGGGTCCTCCTCGCGACCGAGGTTGCGGTAGGACAACACCCCGGCCAGCACGATCGCGATCATCAGGTACCAGACGACGGAACGGTGCCCGAGCGCCCACGACGAAAGATTGAATCCGCTCACTTCGCGGCTCTCCTCGGCCCTTCGGCCGCTGTGTCGGGGGCTGCTGTATACGGTGCCGCGATCTTGACGGTCTGGCCGGGCGCCAGGCTGTTGACGCCGACGGTCACCACGCGCTCGCCGACGGCAATGCCCGATGTGACGGCGATCGTGCCGTCGCGAGAGCCTGCGACCGCGACCTCGCGGAGGGAAACCTTGCTGGTCGCCGGATCGACGATCCATACCTGCTTCCTGCCGTCGCGCTCGAGCAGCGCCGAGGCCGGCAGCTCGACGCGCGGCGGCACCTTCTTGCTGAGCGTCACCGAGACCGTGATGCCGAGGCGGAAGGCCGGAGGCGGATCGTTCAGGGTCAGGAAGACCTGGCGCGTGCGGGTGATGGGATCGGCCGTCGGGTCGACGCTGCGCACGGTGGCGGCCTTCATGGTCACCGAGGGATCGAGCTGGACGTCGATGTCGAATGCCTCGCCCCCCGACAGCAGGTCGGCCAGCGCCGACGGCACCGAGATCACGGCTTCCCTGACGTCCGGCCGGGCGATGGTGACGACCTTCTGCCCGGGATTGACGACCTGTCCGGCCTCGAGAGGGGCTGAGGTGACGACGCCGTCGAAGTCGGCGCGGAGCTGGGTGAAGGACAGCGCATCCTCCGCCCGGCGCAGCGAGGCCGACGCGCGGGCGAGGTTGGCCGAAGCCGTCTCGCGATTCTGGATGACGACGTCGACCTGCGACTGCGGCGTGATGTTGTGCTCGGCCAGCGTCCGCTGGCGGCCTTCCTCGGCCCGGGCATTGGCGAGCTGGGCCTTGGCGCTGGCGACGGCCGCTTCGGCATTGCGCACCAGGAGCGCCTGCACGGCGGGATCGAGGGCCGCGATCTCGTCGCCCTGCTTGACCGCCGAGCCGATGTTGACCATCCGCGCGACCATGCGGCCGAAGATGCGGAAGCTGAAGTCGGTGCTGTAGCGGGGCTGGATGCTGCCGGCGAAGGGTCCCAGCGTCTCGGTGCTGCGCGCCTCCGCCTTGACCGACAGGACGGGCCGTATCGGCGGCGCTTCGGCCTCCTCCTTGCAGCCGCCGAGCGTTGCCAGCAGGGCGAGGAGGCAGAGGGAAGTCCGGCGGCCGCTCATGGCTTGCGCTCCGCCGCGATCTCGACCTTCTGCCCGGGGCGGAGCGTCTGGCCGCCGGCGGTGACGATCGTCTGCCCGGTTTCGATGCCGCCGGTGACGGCGATGCTGTCGCGGTTGTAGCGATCGATCGCGACCGGCTTCAGCGACACCGTGCTGCTCTGGGGCTCGATGACCCAGATCGCGGGCTTGCCGCCGGTCTCGAACACCGCGGCCCACGGCACGAGGAAAACCTTGTGCTGTTTCATCAGTCCGGTTCCGTTGACCAATGCGCCCAGGACCATGGCGGGCGGCGCTGCGCTCAAGCCCAGCCTGACGGCGACCGTCATCGTCTTGGCGTCCACGGCGGGCGAGACGAGGCGCACCTCGCCGGTGGTCCTGACCGCCGGATCGGCGACCAGCGAGACGGCGATCCCCTTGGCGAGGTCGACGTTGGCCAATGCCCATTCGTGGACGTTGAACACCGCGTCGAGCGCACCGTCGCGGGCCAGCGTGTAGACGGGCTGGGCCTGCGCCACGACCTGGCCCGCCTCGGCGGTGCGGTCGACGATGATGCCGTCGGCGCCGGCGCGCAGCTCGGTGAAGGCCAGTTGCTCGCGTGCCGAGGCGAGCTGGCTCTGCGCCTGATCGAGCTGGGCCTGCGCCGTGCGATGGGACGCCTCGGCCTGGTCGAAGTCCCGGCGCGTGACATTGCCGGCCGTCAGCAGGTTCCTGCTGCGCTCGAAAGCGGTGGCGGCCTGGCGCAGCACGGCCTGCGCCGACTGCACGCCCGCGGCCGCCGATTCGACGTCGGCCTCCTGCTCGGCGGGATCGAGACGGGCCAGGACCTGGTCGGCCTTGACGTGGTCGCCGACATTGACCAGCCGCTCGCGAATCTTGCCGCTCAGGCGAAACGAGACGTCGCTCTGGACTCTCGCAATGACGACGCCCGTGAGGGTGATCTCCGGCGCGAAATCGGTGAGCTGGACGGTGGTGGCGTGGACGCGTGCCAGAGGGGGCGGCGGCGAGGCCTCCTCCTTGCAACCGCCCAGCAGGCAGATGGAGGCGATCCATCCGCACGACAGCGCGAGACCGCGCCCGCGAAGATTCAGTGGATTGAAAATCTGTCCTCTCCCCCGAGCCGCCATAATATCAGGTTCTTCGATTGAAGCCGAGCGCGTCGCTCCCCAAAATGGGGCATGCCCTCGATCCAGCGTCTCACCTTCATCGGTCTCGAATATTCTTTCTCGCCGGCCAAGGCCTACGGCATGTCTCGGGGCGGCGGGAACCGTCGCCAGGGCGGCCTGGTCGAGGTCGAGACCGATGCAGGCATCAAGGGTATCGGCGAGGCCTTCGGCAACCCATTGGTCACCCGCGAATATTTCCGCATGATCGAGCCGTTCTTCACCGGTCGAAGCGTCTTCGACTTCGACCATGTCGAAGCGCGCATCCGCAACTCGATGTACCATCTGGGCGTCGGCAACCAGCTCACCGCCTGCCTCGCCGCCATCAACGTGGCGCTGTACGACGCCATGGCCCGCGGTTTCGGTGTGCGGGTCTGCGATCTGATCGGCGGCTGCGGCACGACACGCATCCCGGCCTATGCCTCCACCGGCTTCTTCTCAGACGATCCTGACCGGCAGCTCAGCCATATGCTGGACGAGGCGGCGGGCCATCCCTATGCCGGCGCCAAGATCAAGATCGGCCGGGGCATCAGGAGCGACGTCGAGCGCGTGCGCCAGGCGCGCTCGACGCTGGGCCCGGACAAGCTGCTGATCGTCGATATCAACGGCGCCTACACGCCCGACGTGGCGCTGGAATGCGCGCGCGCCATCCAGCCCTACGACATCCATTGGATCGAGGAGCCGCTGCCGCCCGGCGATCTCCGCGGCTATGCCGAGCTGCGCGCCCGCTCGCCGATTCCGATCGCCGCCGGCGAGGCCCACCATACGGTGCGTGACTTCCGGGCGCTGATCGACGGCCGCTGCATCGACATCGTGCAGCCCTCGATCTCCGGCACCGGCGGCCTCACCGAAGCCCGGCGCATCGCCACGCTGGCGCAGGCGGCCAACCTCAGGGTTGCGCCGCACGTCTGGGGCGGCGCGGTCGGCCTCGCGACGGCCTGCCATTTCATCGCGAGCCTGCCGGCCACGCCGCACACCGCCCATCCGCCGTGGCCGCAGATGCTGGAATACGACATGAGCGACAATGCGCTCCGCACGGAGCTGCTGAAGGCGCCGCTCGTCTTGGACGCCGGCCATGTGCTGCTTCCCGACGGTCCGGGCCTCGGCATCGAGCTCGACCCCGCCGCCGTCGAACGGTACCGGGTTTGCTGAGGCGCGCTTGGTTGTCTGGCCGTCTATCGGGGGCGCAAATCCAGGGTCAGGACCCACGGGTCGTCTGATGCCGCGACTGGTTCAGACCTGATTCCCGACATCGGTGACGGCGAGCGATTCAGCAGATCGGCCAAAAGGAAACATCACCGCCAATTCATCTCTCCCGACTGGATCACCGCGGCTGCATCTTGTCGAATTTCTGGATCGAGTCGAGGTTGTTGACCCATGCCTGTTGCGAGCGAACAAACCATTGCTTGTGCGGCACCAATTCGTTGCGTTGGCGTATGGCGCCAAGGCGGATGGCGTAAGCCTTTGGATCGTCACCAACCGATGTCGAATAGAGCGCGGTCCCGCAACGTGGACAGAATCCTTGCAGGCGGATCGCTCCGCTGTCGGCCGTCTTGGCGTACACCGTCGGTTCGCCCGACAGAAGCAGAAACGTTCCCGGCCGCGTCAGGATGTTCGCCCGCAATGGAGCGCCGCTTATCGTCTGACAATCGGTGCAGTTGCAGACTGCCGTCGTTTCTGGATCGGCTTCGGCTTCGAACGACACATGGCCACAGTGACAGCGTCCATCGATTTTCATGATGCCCAGTCCCCCCAGCGTTGCCGCGTCGCTTTCCTCGGACGTCCGAGGATGAACCCCCGATCGGCGTTCATGCCAGCCCTATTCGTGAAGTATTTGTACATACCCCATCGATATGTACTTTTCCCGTGGCCGGTAGTTTGCCGGCTGAGAATACCCTTGCGATGCCGGCCATGTGTTGTTGCCCGAGAGTCCGGGGCTGGGCATCGAGCTCGACCTGGCCGCGGTGGAGCGCTCCGGGTTTGCTGAGGCGCGCGCGGCGTGCCAATCTTTCAGACTGAAGAACACGGACTGCTTTTGGGGGAATCACGCATGACGACACAAACTCGCCGGACTCTGGCGGCAGGCGCCGCGCTCCTCACGCTCGGCATCGCGGGCGGCGCCCTTGCGCAGGCGCCCGTCAAGATCGGCGTCATCTATCCGCTGAGCGGCAACTCCGCGACCGCCGGCAACTATTCCAAGATGGCGCTCGAAGTCGGCGCCGAGGTGATCAACAACGGCGATGCCGACCTCGCCAAGATCATGCCGCTGGCCAAGGGCGGCGGACTGCCCGGCCTCAAGGGCGCCAAGATCCAGCTCGTCTTCGCCGACAACCAGGGCACGCCGGCCGCCGGCCAGAACCAGGCGCTGCGGCTCATCTCCGAGGAGAAGGTGGCCGCCCTGATCGGCGCCTACCAGTCGGGCATCACGCTGACCGCCAGCGCCATCGCCGAGCGCCACGGCATTCCGTTCGTCAACGGCGAGTCGGTCGCGGCCAACCTCACCGAGCGCGGCTTCAAGTGGTTCTTCCGCACCACGCCGGTGGCCCTCGACTTCGCGCGCGCCTACTCGAGCTTCCTCAAGGAGCAGAAGGCGGCGGGCCGCAAGACCGACACCATCGCGCTCGTGCACGAGAACACCGAGTACGGCAATTCGGTCGCCAGCGTCATCGCCGACCAGTTCGCCAAGGACGGCCTCAACATCAGCCAGAAGATCGCCTACTCGGCCAACTCCAGCGACGTGCAGCCCCAGGTGCTGCAGCTCAAGGAGAAGAATCCCGACGTGCTGATCTTCATCTCCTACACGTCGGACGCGATCCTCTACACCAAGACGATGAAGGAGCTGAACTGGAAGCCCGGCATCATGATCGCCGACAACGCGGGCTTCAACGATCCGGCCTTCGTCAAGAGCCTGGCCAGCCAGGTCGAGGGGCTGGTCAACCGTTCGGCCTTCTCCGCCGGCAAGCCGGGCAGCGTGCCGGACCTGTTCAACGCGCTCTACAAGAAGAAGACGGGCGGCGACGACCTCGACGACGTCTCGGTGCGCGGCCTCCAGGCTTTCCTGGTCCTGGCCGATGCGCTGAACCGCGCGGGCGGGACGGAGCCGGCGAAGATCCAGGCGGCGCTCAAGGCCACCGACCTCAAGGCCGACCAGATGGTGGCGGGCTATGACGGCGTGAAGTTCGACGACAAGGGCCAGAACGTGCTCGCGGCCAGCGTCGTCACCCAGATGCGCGCCGGCAAGTACGTCACCATCGCGCCCAAGGCTCGCGCCACGCACGAGGCGATCCTGCCCTACAAGGGTTGGTAAGCGGCGAAGCGTAGCGTTCGGCGGCGGGGCGGGGGATATGTCGAGCACGCTTGTGCAGGTGATCGTGAGCGGGCTGTTGCTCGGCGCGGTCTATGCCCTCTTCTCGTCGGGCCTGACGCTGATCTGGGGCATGATGAACGTCGTGAACTTCGCGCACGGCGACTTCGTCATGCTGGGCATGTACAGCGCCGTGATGGTGTGGACGGCGCTGGGCGGCGGGCCGTTCGCCGCCGTTCCCATCGCGGCCATGATGATCGGGACGCTGGGGGTGGCGAGCTACTTCCTGCTGGTGCGCCACATCATGAAGGGGCCGATGCTGGCCCAGATCCTCGGCACCTTCGGCCTGGCGCTGTTCCTGCGCTATGCCGCCTTCTGGTACTTCGGCGCCAACTTCAAGACCCTGCCCGACACGATCGTCGGCGGCTCGTTCGAGCTGATGGGCATCCGCTTCGAAGGCTCGCGCGTGCTGGCGGGCGTCATGGGGCTGGCCGTCACGCTCGCCCTCCACCTGATCCTGACCCGCACCGCCGTCGGCAGCCGCATGCTGGCGGTGTCGGAGGACGCGACGGCGGCCCAGCTCATGGGCATCCGGCCGCAGCGCATGCAGGCGCTGGCCTGGTGCATGGCAGGTGCCGCCACCGGCATCGCCGGCGCCCTGATCGCCAACTTCTTCTACACCTCGCCGACCGTGGGCGAGACGCTCGCCATCCTGGCCTTCGTCACCGTCTCCTTCGGCGGCTTCGGCAGCGTGCTGGGCGCGCTGGTGGCCGGCCTCATCATCGGCGTCGTCGAATCTTTGTCGGCCTATCTCGTCGGGCCGGTCTACAAGGACGTCATCGTCTACATCCTGTTCGTGCTCGTGCTGTGGTTCCGGCCGCAGGGCCTCATGGGCAAAGCGTAGTGGGGCAGGCGTGAAGCGTTACCTTCTGCCCGGCGTGCTGGTCGTCCTGGCGCTTGCCTATCCGCTGCTGGTCGGCGACCTGCCGGTCTATGGCCGGCTGGGCGCCCTGGTGCTGCTGGCGGCCATCGGCGCCTCGGCCTGGAACATCGTCGGCGGCTATGCCGGGCAGGTCTCGGTCGGCCACGCCGTGTTCTTCGGCTTCGGCGCCTATGCCTCGGTCGTCGTCTACACCCACCTCGGCTGGCCGCCGATCACCGGCGCGCCCATCGGCATGGTGCTGAGCGTGGCGCTTGCCGCCGCGATCGGCGTGCCGACGCTGCGCCTCTCCGGCCATTATTTCAGCATGGCGACCATCGCGGTCGGCGAGCTGGTGCGCGTGCTGTCCTCGACCAGCGATTTCCTGGGCGGCGCGCAGGGGCTGGGCGGACCGGCCATGCCGCGCACGGTCTTCGACCTCTCCTTCATCTCGGCCACGCCGTTCTATTACATTTTCCTCGGCGTCCTCACGTTCCTGCTCGGCCTCACCTGGATGATCGAGCGCGGCCGCATGGGCTTCTACCTGCGCGCCATCAAGGACAGCGAGCGTGCCGCCCGCTCGCTCGGCGTCTCCGCCGGCCGCTACAAGCTCTATGCCTACATGCTGAGCGGCGCCTTCAGCGCGCTGGCGGGCTCGCTCTACCTCTGCATGTTCGGCTTCGTCGATCCCGAATCGGGCTTCGGCATCCTGATCTCGGTGAAGATGGTGGTGATGGCGGCCCTTGGCGGCGCCGGCCTGCTGTTCGGTCCGCTGGTCGGTGCGCTGATCCTGGTGCCGCTCGAGGAATTCTCGAACAGCCTGTTCGGCGGCCAGGGCGCGGGCTTCACCTTCATGATCTACGGCGCCATCATCGTGATCATCGCGCGCTTCCTGCCGAGCGGCCTGCTCTCGCTCTTCAATCGACGGTCGACGCGCCATGTTGATTGAGGCCAGGAACGTCACCAAGGCGTTCGGCGCCTTCAAGGCGGTCGACGATGCATCGGTGTCGGTCCAGGAGGGCGATATCCTGGGTTTGATCGGGCCCAACGGCGCCGGCAAGTCGACCTTCTTCAACTGCCTCACCGGCGATCTGCCGGTGACCTCGGGCACCGTCACCTTCGCCGGCACCGACGTCACGCGCCTGCCGCCGGAAGCGCGGGCGGGGCTCGGGCTCGCGCGCACCTTCCAGGTGCCGCTCACCTTCGAGTCGATGTCGGTGCTCGACAACGCCACCATCGGTGCGCTGCTGCGCCATCCCAATGCACGCGAGGCGCAGGCCAAGGCGCGGCTGGTGCTGGAACGCGTCGGCCTCGGCGCTGTGATCGATGCGCCGGCCAGGAGCCTCGGCACGCCCGGCCGCAAGCGGCTGGAGATAGCCCGTGCGCTCGCGTCCGAGCCCAAGGCGCTGCTGCTCGACGAGGCGATGGCGGGCCTCACGCCGACCGAGGTCAACGAGGCCATCGAGCTGGTGCGGCGCATCCATGGCGGCGGCATCACCATCGTGATCGTCGAGCACATCATGGAGGTGATCGTCTCGCTGGCGCAGCGCGTCGTGGTGTTCCACCAGGGCCGCGAGATCGCCCGCGGCACGCCGCGCGAGGTGACCAGCAACGACGCCGTCATCGCGGCCTACCTCGGCCGCCGCAAGGTCAAGCATGGGGCCGCGACGTGACCCAGCCGCTGCTGCGCATCACCAATCTAGAGGTCCGCTACGGCGACCTGATCGGCGTCGCCGACGTCTCGCTCGAGGTGCCCAAGGGCGCGGTGGTGGCCTTGCTGGGCTCCAACGGCGCCGGCAAGACCACGACGCTGAACGCCATCGCCGGCATCGCCCGGGTGTCGAAGGGCACGGTCGAGTTCGACGGCGAGAGCATCGGCGGCCAGCCGGCCTATGCCATCGTGCGCAAGGGGCTGGCGCTCTCGCCCGAGGGCTGGCGGCTGTTCACCCAGCAGAGCGTCGAGAACAACCTCCTGCTGGGCGCCACGCCGCTCGCCGACCGCAAGCGCATTCCGCGTCTGCTCGAGCGCGTCTATTCGGTGTTCCCCAAGCTCGCGGAGCGGCGGGCCCAGCGCGCCGGCACCATGTCGGGCGGCGAGCGCCAGATGCTGGCGGTCGGCCGCGCGCTGATGAGCGAGCCCAAGCTGCTGCTGCTCGACGAGCCCAGCCTTGGCCTCGCGCCGGCCATCGTCGATTCGATGTACGACAGCTTTGCCGCGCTTCACCGGGACGGCCAGACCATCCTGCTCGCGGAGCAGTCGGTCGACCTCGCGCTCGAAGCCGCCCAGCACGCCTATGTGCTGCAGGTCGGCCGCACCGTGCTCTCGGGCACGGCGCAGTCTTTGTCCGACAATCCCGACGTGCAACGCATCTACCTCGGCATCGAGTAGATTGACCTCACCCTGAGGAGCGGTCCGTAGGACCGCGTCTCGAAGGGTGGGCATGAGCACCCCGTGTGTGCCCATCCTTCGAGACGCACGCCTGCGGCGTGCTCCTCAGGATGAGGTTGTTGGTTTGAGGCGGATTGGGCGATGCCTTGCTTCGTCAGTAGGACTCTAGAAGCTGGCGCGCAGCCGACCAGAAAAGACGTGTGCCGGGCCGCGGTCGGAATTGTAGGCGGGGTTCACCAGCAGCTGATAGTCGGCCGTGGCGGTCACGCCTTTGACAAGCTGCAGGGCGTAGTAGACCTCGACGATGCTCTCAGCGGCGTAGGTGAGCCGGCCGTCGCCCACCAGCACGCCGAGGCCGCCGGCGGCGAGGTAGGTGCGGTGGTCTCCCGAGATCATGTTGATCGCGCCAGCGAGGCCAACCCGGTCGTCGGCGCGGCCCCACGATTCGCCCTTCACAGACACGCCGAGCGCGATGCTGGTGTCGATGTCCGTGAAGGCGCCGATCTCGTTGCGGCCGTCGTTCCAGCTCACCCGGCTGAAGACGCCGAGGTCGCGGCTGAGCTCCTGCTCGAGGTTGAGATAGAAGCCGTATTTGACCCGGCCTTGCCGTGTCTGGACGACGGTGTCGGTGGCGGTGAGGCCGGGCGAATTCGCGGCCAACGTCACCGCGTCGCTGTACGAGCCTGAAAAAGTGCTGGTGAGCCACGAGCCAAACCGCGCCGCGCCGGGGCGGTCGTTGGGGCGGAAGCGCAGCTCCAGCTCGGCGACATAGCCGCCGCGGGCGAACAGGTTCCAGTCGACGACGTTGGCGTTGGGCTCGTTGCCGACCAGGAAGTAGCCCAGCCGCGCCGCCCACTTGCGCTCGTTCAGCTCGGCCGTGATGCCATAGGTGAGACCCAGCCGATCGGCGGGATAGTCGAAGGCGCCGGCGGCCCAGATCGACCAGTTGAGGAAGTCGGTCCGCGAGTCCTTGGCATAGGTGTTGTTGTCGAAGACGTCGTGCACCGAGAACTTGCCGGCCTGCAGCGTGACGCGCGAGACGTCGCGCTCGCCGGAGAGCTGGCCATAGTCGCCCTCGACCTTCTCCCGCTCGCCACCGCGCCCGATCTCCTGACGCAGGAACAGGCGCGAGGTGTTGTAGCGCGGGTAGGGAAAGCCGGACTTCTGCGCCTCGCCGTTGGGATAGCCACCGGCGCCCGTCGTGTTGCCGACGCCGAAGCCCTGCAGCAGCTCGGGATTGTAGTAGAGTTCAGCGCCCTGCCACAGCCGCACGCCGAGGAACGCCGACCCGGTCCAGATCTCGCGGCTCTGGCCTTCCGGCGGCAGGCTGGCGGGACCGGTGTAGGCCGCGCGAATCGGCGGATAGCCCTGGTAGATGAAGGTGCTCTGGCCGTGGAGCTCCCATGTGCCGGGGCCGCGGTCGTTTTCCTTGGGCTTGGTTTCGGCGGCGCCCTCGCCGAAGCGATAGTTGAGGCCGATGCGGAAGCGATGGAGATCGTATTGCGAATCATAGCGCGCGGGCGCAGAGGCGAAGCCCATGCCCGACAGGCTGAGGTAGGTGTAGAGATATTCGAAGCGCGCCGACCAGCGCCCGTGGAGCGCATAGTCGGTGCCGGCGCCCACGACGTAGCCCAGCCGCAAGTTGGAGGGCGTCGCATCCTCGTTGGCGCTCACGGCATCGGTGCGCGAATAGCGCGTGCTCGCGAGGGCGAGGCCACCGGTCGCGAACGGCGTCCAGTCGCCCATCGCCCAACCCAACCGGCCGCGCAGGGTCGCGAGATATTCGAGCTGCTCGTTGGCCGAGCCCGACGCCGTCGAGCGATAGGACAGGACCTGCTGCAGGTCCATGTAGTTGGCGAAGGTGAAGTCGGCTTCGATGCCGAGCATCAGCCGCGAGGGGAAGAAATGCTCGTAGCCCACCTGCAGGCCGCCCATCGGGGCGCCGTATGGACTGGCCCCGCCCGCGGTCGCGCTTCCCGTCGGATCACCCAGTGTCGCGGTGGCCGTGCCGAAGCCATAGCCGACATGGCCGCCGACGTAGAACGCAGAGCGCGGAAAAGACGGATCGGCTGCGACGGCCGGCAACGGTGCCATCGCGCTCACTGCCACGGCGAGAGCGACTCTCTTCATCATCCAGGCAGTAGCATACGCTTCATTGCCGTTTTTTGGCGGCGCGATCAGTCGCGCATCAGCACACGGACATGCGCAGCGACTGAATCGGCGAGTGCGGCGAGGTTGTAGCCGCCTTCGAGCACGGAGACCAAACGCCCCTTGGCATGGCGGTCGGCGACGGCCTGCAATTCACCCGTGAGCCAGGCGAAATCCTCCGTCTCGACCTGGAGCCCGGCCAGCGGATCGCGGCGATGGGCGTCGAAGCCGGCCGAGATCATCACCAGCTCCGGCTCGAAGCGGTCGAGCGCGGGCAGGATGCGGTCGGACCAGGCGGCGCGGAATTCGGCGCTGCCGCTGCCGGCGGCGAGCGGCACGTTCACCACATTGCCGTCGATGCCGCGCTCGCGCGCCGAGCCGGTGCCGGGATAGAGCGGGAACTGGTGGGTCGAGCCGTAGAAGAGCGAGTCGTCGATCTCGACAACCGCCTGCGTGCCCTGGCCGTGATGAACATCGAAATCGAGGATGGCGACGCGGCCGATCTTGTGGGCCGCCTGGGCATGGCGGGCGCCGATGGCGATCGAGTTGAACAGGCAGAAGCCGCCCGGCACGTCGGGCGTCGCGTGATGGCCCGGTGGCCGCACGGCGGCGAAAGCGGCGCTCGCCTTGCCCGACACGACCGCGTCGACACCGGCCACGACGGCGCCGGCAGCGCGCCGGGCCGCTTCGGCGCTGCCACTGCTCATCACCGTGTCGGCATCGATCATGACGCCTTCGCCCTCGGGCGGGCGGATGCCGAGGATCGTCTCGACATAACGCTCGGGATGGACACGCGTGAGCTGCTCCATCGTGGCCTCCGGGGCGGAGAGACGCGCGAGGCCGGCGAATTCCGGGTCGTCGAGCGCCGCCAGCACGGCGCGCAGCCGGTCCGGGCTCTCGGGATGATGCTCGCCGGGGTCATGGCCGAGGAAGGCGGGATGGCTGATCAACAGGATTGTCATGTCAGGCGTGCACCTGCTGTGGAGAGGATCTGGTGAAGCCCGCCAAGGCGCCGACGGCCGCGATCGGGACGACGAGGCTGGCGAAACCCACGATGGTATAGCCGATGGTGCCGCAGAGCGTGCCGGCAATGAAGGCCAGCAGCATGGGCACAAGCTTGGCGAGCCGGGCACGCTTGGCGTCGAGCGGCTCGTGCCCCTGCGCGAGGTCGACCGTATCGACGATGATCTGCATCAGGTTGCCGGTCATCACCGTGGTGGGCGGCAGGACGCTGAAGAACGTGCGCGAGGCGGCGTTCTGGATCGCCATCGCGGCGGCGGCGAGCAGACCAGTCAGGAGGGCGAGGGGCTGGTCGCCGCGGGTCAGGGGGGCGCTGATCAGCGCCGCCGCCATGAACGCCGCGAGCAGGATCGCCTGGGCGATCAGCACATGCTTCGTCGCGTCGCCTCCGTTCCGTTCGCGGCGAATGATGAAGAGGCGGGTGGCGACGGCGGCGGCGATGAACACCGGAACGGCCAGGAGCTTCATCCACAGGCCATGATGCATCTCTGCCAGGGAGGTGGCGATGAGCACGAAATTGCCGGTGATGTGGGCCGCGAAGAGGCCGAACAGCGCGATGAAGCTCAGCGTGTCAACGAAGCCCGAGGTGTAGGCGAGCAGCACCGCCGTGCAGGTCGACCCGATGGAGATCCCGCGTTCCATGGCGGCAGTCTAGTACCGACTATCGCTGGGCGTCTGTCGGATTCACACATCTCGGATTCCTCTCCTTCGCGGAGTCCGCGAAGCCACGCTATAGCAATGTACCCGTACTTGACAGACGCCTAGCATTGTGAGAAATTCCTTCTACCGTAGGGGTTCACATGGCTAAGCGTCCCAAGGCAGTCCATCAGCTCACCAGCGCTCAGTTCGACGCCATGTTCCCGATTGGCGACGAAGATGCCTGCAAAGCCTATCTGGTCGGTCGCCGCTGGCCCAACGGGGTTTCTTGCCCCCGGTGCGGCAATGCCAAGGTCTATGATCTGAAGTCCCGTTCGTGGCATTGGCAGTGCGAGGCTTGCTCCCCGGACGGCTATCGCTTCTCGGTAATGGTCGGTACGATCTTCGAGAACACGAACAAGCCGCTGAGGGACTGGTACAGGCTCGTGCACCTCATGATGACCAGCAAGAAGGGTATCAGCGCCCGCCAAATGGGCCGTTACATGGGCTTCGGTTCGGTCAAAACTGCGTGGCTCATGGCCCACAAAATCCGCGCCGCGCTTATCGAGCCGGAAACCAAACTCGGCGGCATTGTCGAAGTCGATGAGACTTTCATCGGCGGCAAGAAAAAGAACCAGCATTGGGACAAGCGCGTTCCGGGTCGCGGCCATACCGGCAAAATCCCGGTCGCTTGCACGGTCAGTCGCAAGGGTAATGTGGTCGCTCGTGTCGTGCGCGACGTTCGCACCGAAACGCTGGTCAACTTCGTTCGCGAAACGGTTTCCGACAAGGTCAGCCTGCTCTGCACCAATGATGCCGCCGCTTATCGGGCCTTGAAGGCCGAATATCCGCATGGCTCTGTCGACCACAAGCGCCGCCAGTACGTAGTCGGCGCGGTCCATACGCACACGATTGAGGGCTTCTGGTCGATCTTCAAGCGCGGGATCGTCGGCACCTTCCACAAGGTCAGTGCCAAGTACCTGCCACTCTACGTCGCTGAGGTTCAGTTCCGCTACAACAACCATCTCAATGGCGACATCTTCGGAACGGCGCTCAAGGGATGCTGATAACGCCGCGCCGCATCGATCTGCTGACTGGCTTCTTGGCGGCCTTCGCCGTGTTCTGCTTCGTAATGGCGGCTGCAGACTTCCAATCGTCATATTGTGGCCACCAGTCCAACGATCAACACCAAGCAAGCGCCCCCGCACAACCAAACGCCACGGGCGGTACTCTGAGCGGGCAAAACGCCGACCAGAAGGAGCAGGGAAAGCACGCCAAACCCAAACCATCCTTGGCGTGTGGCGTTCTCGGATTCCCCGGCGCTGTAGTTGCCTTCATGGATCACCACGGGGGATTTTTTGTCGGCGGCTTTACATTCTTCCTGTTTCTCAGCACCACGTTGCTGTGGCGATCCACTGAGCGTTTGTGGGAGGCCGGCGAGCGACAAGCCGCGCTGACCAGAGATAGCATCAACCTCGCCCGGGAAGAATTCAACGCCACGCACCGCCCGCGTATTGGGATTCGCGGCGTTCACACTCTGACCGTTGACAGAGAAGGGTTTCTCGGATTCGTCTATGTAAATCGCGGCATTGGCACCGCAAAAATCACTAGAATCGGATGTGCGGTGATCGTCACTGAATACATTCGCAATGCTCCAGCTTTCGAAGTTAGGAACATCACCGACGTCGAACTCAAAAGCGGTGACAGTGAGTTTTACGAATACAATCCCCGCAACATAGTAGAGTTCAGCTTCGGACGGGGATTTGATAACAACTCGGACCCGAGGGACACATCTTCTACCGCCTACTTTGTCGGCTTCGTCGCCTATGAGGATAGCGACGGGCGCCAACGCGAGACTGGATTCTGTCGTAAGAACGCTCCTGGCACAGACATTTGGACTGCCGTAGAAAATTCCGGATACGAGTATGAAGATTAGAACACCGGCCTGTCGGAGCCTGAAATAGAAGGACTCTCTCTCTCTCTCTCTCTCTCTCTCTCTCTCTCTCTCTCTCTCTCTCTCTCTCTCCCTCTCTGGTCGAATCGCCTCTGCAGCGCATCAGTCACGGTCGCATCACAAGGCTGCGCAAGACAGTACATTTGCGCAGGCGGCACCCACACTGTGGACGCCACAGCCGACGACGCAGACCCGCCGTCGACACCGTGGTCACCGCGAGCGCCGCGGCCGTGCACTCGCGCCCAGACGAAGACAGGCCCGGAGCACCAGCGCATCGCCGCGCGCCCGACTGCCACAGCCAGCCAGGCCGGCATCAGCGAACTGCCCCGCGCCGCATCCTTGAACATGTTCTTGGCTTCCGATGGCGCGCACGACGGCCCTGCGTGCGCGCGCACACTCAAGCCGTCGCCACGCGGACAGCAGGCACCAGGTGCGCGAAAACGACGACTACGCTCACCTCCACAAACGCCGCGAAGGCGTCGGCGATGCCCAGCACGTCCACGGGCAGCACGCGCAGTGGCGGCGCGGCGCACACCGCGTCCTGCGCATGCGAACGGCGCATGAGTGGGGGCACGCACAGCCGCCGCGCGCCCACACGCACCAGCCGCGTGGCAA
>CANIRG010000077.1 GCA_947469635.1 Rhodospirillales bacterium
AGCCTTTGGTGGCTTCGTAGCGCGCTTTGCCCCGGTCGAGCCCGATGTCGCGCAACATGCGGTCATCGAGCTCCGCCAGCTGGCGTCGCGAGCGGGCCAGCTCGGCGCGGATCATGAGACCCTCGAAGCCAACCACGACCAGACCGGCGAAGAGCGCCAGGGCGCGGCCGAAGGAGAGGGAAGGGGCTTCCGGGCGGGCGATTTCCCGCACGTTGAGTAGGGTCGTCATGGCTTAGCTCCGTTAGAGGCGGCCGGGATCGAATGATCTCGTTACACCTCGTTTGCGAGGCGTTTTTGCTATAAGATCGCCTTTCTCGCAAAGGATGAAAGCTCGGGGGAGACATACAAAAACTATGTACTCGTTGCCTTAAATGAGCCGCTCTCAGCTGCCGCTCAACGCCCTGCGCGCCTTCGAGGCCGCCGCCCGTCACGCGAGCTTCACCCATGCCGCCGAGGAACTGCACGTCACGCAGGCCGCCGTCAGCCATCAGGTGAAGGCCCTGGAGGAGCGGTTGGGCGTGGCGCTGTTCGTGCGCCGCCCGCGCGGGCTCGAGATCACGGGGGAGGGCCAGGCGCTGCTGCCCGACCTGCGCGATGCCTTCGACCGCATGACCAACGCGCTGGAAAGGGTCGGCCGCAAGGCCAACTCCGGCACGCTCAACGTCAGCCTGGTCACGACCTTCGCGTTGGGCTGGTTGGCGCCGCGCCTGCACCGCTTCCAGGCCAAGCATCCCGAGATCGAGGTGCGCATGACCACGGCGCCGCGCCGCGTGGATTTCGCGCGCGAGGATTTCGACTGTGCCATCCGCTTCGTCGTCCAGCCCGAGCCCGACCTGCATGCAACGCGCCTGTTCAGCGACGTGCTGACGCCGCTGTGCGGCAAGCGCTACAAGGACAAGCTGAAGACGCTCGACGATCTCAAGCGCGTGCCCTTCATCGACATGACCTACGATCCGGAATGGGCGATCTGGCTCCGCGCCGTCGGCATGGGCGACTTCAAGCCAAAGCGCGTGCTCACCTTCGATTCGACCATGATCGCCGTCGAGGCGGCGATGGAAGGCGCGGGCGTCGCCGTCGGCCCGCCGCAGCTCTTCCGCGAGGAGCTGGCCGAAGGCCGCCTGTTCCAGCCGTTCCCGCAGATCGTCGATTCGGGCAAGGCGTGGTGGTTCGTCTGCCCGCCCTCGTCGGTCGGCCGGCCCAAGACCCGCGCCTTCGAGGATTGGCTCGTCGAGGAGGTGAGCGCGCCGCAGGCGCGCGCCACCCGGGCCGCACTTGCCGTGGCGGCGCGCCGGTGAGCGAAGGCTCGTTGGCGGCCAGAGAAAAACTAATGTAGATCAGGCCCATGAAATGGGGACGGAAATCGGAGCCCAAGCCCTCCTATCGGCTGGCAGCGATCGAGATCGGTGAGCCTTGGGCGCGCGTGCCCGGCACCGGCGCAAACGAGGCCGACGAGGGGCCGCGGGTCGGCGGCTTCTTCACGCTGGCCAACAAGGGCACGACTCCCGATCGGTTGGTGGGAGCGACCAGCCCCGATTCAGCATCGGTCGAGATCCACGCCATCAAGGTGGTGGGCAGCAATATCAAGATGCTTCCCTTGGTGAATGGCCTCGGACTTCCTGGCGAGACGACCCTCACGCTGAAGCCGCGCGGCTATCATCTGCTCCTGAAGGAGCCAAGGGCGGGGCTGGCGCCCGGCATGACCGTCTCGGTCACGCTCGTCTTCGAGACAGCCGGCAAGCTGGAGATCGAGCTGCCGATCAAGGATGCCGGCCGGATCGGCAACATCGTGCTGGTCGATCAGCCCGGATAGCGATGCGCGGCGCCGAAGGCGTCCTCGACCGTTAGAGCGTCGGGGTCGTCCCCCAGATAGGACGGGCCGATCGGCACCTTGCCGTGGCCGCCCGGCACATCGAGCACATAGGTCGGCTGGGCGAGGCCCGACAGGCGGCCGCGCAATGCCTTAACCAGCGCCCTTCCCTGCCGGATAGAGACGCGGAAATGGCCGGTGCCGCGCACGAGGTCGGGATGATGCAGGTAGTAGGGCTTTACCCGCGCCGTCACCAAGTCACGCATCAGCCGGTCCAGCGTTTCCACATCGTCGTTGATGCCCTTCAGCAGCACGGTCTGGCCCATCAGCGGGATGCCCGCGTCGGCCAGCCGGGCCAGCGCCGCGCGCGCTGCCGCGCCGAGCTCGCGCGGATGATTGCAATGGACGGCGAACCACAGGGCCGCCCGCTTCGGCCGGACGGCCGCGACCATCTCGTCGGTCAGCCGGCCAGGCTCGACGATGGGCACGCGGCTATGGATGCGGATCACCGCGACATGGCCGATGGCGTCGATACCGGCGATCAGCTTCGCCATGCGGCGCGGCGCCAGCATCAGCGGATCGCCGCCCGTCAGGATCACTTCCCAGATTTCGCTGTGGCTTCGTATGTAGTCGAGCGCCGCCTCGATCTCGGCGTCACTCAGCGCCTCGCCGCCCGGCCCGACCTTCTCACGGCGGAAGCAGAAGCGGCAATAGACCGGGCAGGCATGCAGCGGCTTCAGCAGCAGCCGGTCGGGGTAGCGATGGACGATGCCCTTCACTGGCGAGCGCGCCTCGTCGCCGATCGGGTCGGCAAGCTCGTCGGCCGAAATCACCGTCTCCTCGGCCGAGGGCACGAACTGCCGGGCGATCGGATCGTGGGCGAGGTCGCCGCGATCGATCAGCGCCACCATGTCGGACGTGATGGCGATCGCCATCGACTGCGCGGCCGCCTCCAGTCGCGCGTCGGGCGTGACCAGCCTCTCGCGTTCCAGGGCTTCGAGGGTGCGCAGGGTCGACATGATGGCGTGAAATAGCGCATCATTTCGATACGGGGAAGGAAACGAATGGAAATGCGGTGACGGCTGACAAACAGCCGCTGTTGGACGTGCGCGGGCTGGGCATCTTCTTCCGCACCGAAGCGGGGGAGGTCCAGGCGACGCGCGACGTGAGCTTCCAGCTTCGGCCCGGCGAGCGGCTGGGCATCGTGGGCGAATCGGGCTGCGGCAAGACCGTGACCGGCCTGTCGATCCTGGGCCTGCTGCCGCGCGCGCAGAGCCGCGTCGAGGGCCAGGTGCTGTTCGAGGGCCGCGATCTGCTGACGCTGAGCCCGCGCCAGCTGCGGGCGGTGCGCGGCCGGCGCATCAGCATGATCTTCCAGGAGCCGATGAGCGCCCTCGATCCGGTGTTCACCATCGGCCAGCAGATCGGCGAGACGCTGCGCGCCCATCGCGGCATCGGCAAGAAAGAGGCGCGGGAACGCGCCGTCGAGGCGCTGGCCCAGGTCGGCATCCCCTTGCCGTCGCGCCGCGTCGACGAATATCCTCACCAGCTCTCGGGCGGCATGCGCCAGCGCGCCATGATCGCCATTGCGCTCGTTTGCGAGCCGCAGATCCTGATTGCCGACGAGCCGACGACCGCGCTCGACGTCACCATCCAGGCCCAGATCATCGACCTCTTGTTCGACTTGAGCGCCCGCACTGGCACGGCGCTGCTCTTCATCACCCACGACCTCGGCGTCATCGCCGAGACCTGCACGCGCATGCTCACCATGTATGCCGGGGAGGTGGTGGAGGATTCGCCCGTCGACGCCGCGCTGGAACGGCCGCGCCATCCCTACACCTCCGGCCTGCTGCGCTCGATCCCGCGGCTCAGCAAGCGCAAGACGGTGCTGCCCTCGATCGCCGGCCGCGTGCCGTCGCCTGCCGACATGCCGACGGGCTGCCGCTTCCGCGCCCGCTGCGTCCATGGCCTTGCAGAGTGCGAGGCGCGGCAGGACCTGCTCGACGTCTCGCTCGACCGGCGCGCCCGTTGCATGCGCCAGGCCGAGCTCACGCTGCCGGGCGCCATCGCATGACTTCCATCGTCGAAGCGAAGGACTTGCGCGTCCATTTCTCGACCTCGGGCGGCGCCGAGACGGTGAAGGCGGTCGACGGCGTGAGTTTCGCCATGAACCGCGGCGAGACCTTCGGCGTCATTGGCGAATCGGGCTCGGGCAAGTCGACGCTGGGGCGCGCCGTCGTCTGCCTGCTGAAGCCCACGGCCGGCGCGATCCGGCTCGACGATGCCGACCCCTATGCGCTGTCCGGCGCGGCCTTCCGCAAGAACCGCCGCGACTACCAGATCGTCTTCCAGGATCCCAACGCGGCGCTGAACCCGCGCATGCGCATCCGCGACAGCGTGCGCGAGCCGCTCGACATATTGGGCGAGGGCACGCGGGCCGAGCGCAATGCGCGCGCCGTGGCCGTGCTCGATCGCGTCGGCCTGCGCGCCGAGTTTGCCGAACGCTATCCGCACGAGCTGTCGGGCGGCCAGAAGCAGCGTGTGAACATCGCGCGCGTGCTCACGCTGCGGCCCAAGCTGGTGGTCTGCGATGAGGTGGTGGCCGCCCTCGACGTGTCGATCCAGGCCGACATGCTCAACCTCTTCGCCGACCTTCAGCGCGAGTTCGGCCTCACCTACCTCTTCATCACCCACGATCTCGGCGTGGTGAGCCACATCAGCGACCGCGTCGCCGTGATGTATCTCGGCAAGTTCATGGAGATGGGCGGCGCCGACGATATCGCCGAACGGCCGCTGCATCCCTACACCGAGGCGTTGCTGTCAGCCGAGCCGGTGCCGCTGCCCAGCCATCTGCGCAGCGGCCAACGCATCGTGCTCCAGGGCGAGATCCCGAGCCCGATCTCGCCACCCTCGGGCTGCCGCTTTCGCACGCGCTGTCCCTTCGCCGAGGACATCTGCGCTTCGAGTGAGCCCGAATGGCGTGAGCTCGAGCCTGGCCGTTACGTCGCCTGCCACTTTGCGGGCCAAGTCACAAAAGGGAGGAAATCATGACCACACGCCGCAACGTCCTCGCGGGCGTCCTCGCGCTCGCCTCGGCGCGTCAGGCTTGGGCGCAAGCCCCGAAGAAGGGTGGAGTCCTGAAGGTGTCGGCGCCGACCAACCCGTCGAGCCTCGATCCGGCCACGGGCGGCTCGGGCCAGGACCACGCCTTCCTCTATCCGATCTACGATACGCTGGTGGCCTTCGACTACACGACCCTAAAGGCGGTCCCCGGCCTGGCCGAATCGTGGAAGTTCACCGATCCCAAAACGCTGGTCATGACCATCCGCGCCGGCGTGCTGTTCCATGACGGTACGGCGCTCGATGCCGAAGCGGTGAAATTCAACCTCGACCGCAACAAGACCGACCAGCGCTCCAGCATCAAGGCCGACCTCGGCACCGTCGAGTCGGTGGAGGTCAGCGGGCCGATGCAGGTGACGTTGAAGCTCGGCCAGCCCGACTCGGCGCTGCCGCTGATCCTGTCGGACCGCGCCGGCATGATGTGCTCGCCCAAGGCGGTGAAGGAGCTGGGCAAGGACCACGACCGCAAGCCGGTCGGCGCGGGCCCGTGGAAGCTGGTGAGCTGGAACGACAACGAGAAGGTCGTCTACACCCGCAACGACAAATACTGGCAGGCGGGCCAGCCCTTGCTCGACGGCATCGAGATGAACGTCATCGCCGAGACCAACACCGGCCTGCGCTCGGTGGTGGCCGGGCAGAACGACTTCGTCTACTTCCTGTCGCCGCAGCAGAAGACGGTGATCGACCGCGCCAAGAGCCTGACGGCCGTCACCGGCCCGACGCTCTATTGCGTGCAGATCTTCCTGAACTACGGCCGCCCGCCGCTCGACAATCCCAAGGTGCGGCTGGCCATCAACCACGCCATCGACCGCACCGCTTTCAGCAAGGCCACCATGGCGGGCCTCGCCGAGCCCGCCTGGATGGCGCTCCCCAGCGCCCACTGGGCCTACGATCCGGCGTTGGCCAACGGCTGGCCGCACGATCCCGACAGGGCCAAGAAGCTGCTGGCCGAGGCGGGCCATCCGAACGGCATCGACATCACCCTGCTGGGCTATTCCGACCAGCGCAGCCAGCAACGGCAGGAGGTGCTGATCGAGCAGTTCTCCAAGGCCGGCATCCGCTGCAAGTGGCAGACGGGATCGATCCCGGAGATGAGCGCCGCCTTCTTCGCCGACAAGAAGGGCGAGGGCCTGCTGGCGGCCTGGACCGGGCGGCCGGACCCCTCGCTCACCTATTCGCTGATGTTCGCCGAAGGCGCCTATTACAACGCTGGCCGCAAGGAGCACTCGTCCGCACTCACGGCGGCGCTGCTCGAAAGCCGGGCCAGCGAGGATCTCGAGGCGCGCAAGAAGGCCTTCAAGACCGTGCAGAAGATCGTCGTCGAGCAGGCGCTGGTCGTGCCGCTGCTGTTCCAGCTCGAGCTCGACGCCGTCGTCGGCAAGGTCAAGGGATACAGGCCCAACCTCTTGGGCAAGCCGCGCTTCGACGGCGTGTGGCTGGACTCATAGGAGGAGCGTCATGATCAAGTTCCATCGCCGCGATTTTCTCGCGTCAGCCGCCGGGCTCGCCCTTGCGGGCAGCGCGCTCGCCCAGGGCACACCCAAGAAGGGCGGGGTCCTGAAAGTGTCGGCCAACGCCAACCCGTCGAGCCTCGATCCTCAGACCGGCGGTTCGGGCTCGGACCATTCCTTCCTCTACCCGATCTTCGACACGCTGATCGATTTCGAGCCGGCGACGCTGAAGGCCCTGCCGGGCCTGGCCGAATCATGGACCAATCCCGATCCCACGACCCTGGTGCTGAAGATCCGTGCCGGCGTCACCTTCCATGACGGCACCGCCTGCGACGCCGCCGCCGTGAAATTCAACCTCGATCGCGCCCGGCTCGATCCGCGCTCCAACATCAAGGGCGACCTCGTCACCGTCGAGGGTGTCGAGGCCACCGGGCCGCTGGAGGTGACGATCAAGCTGAAGCAGCCCGATTCGGCGCTGCTGCTGATCCTGTCGGACCGCGCCGGCATGATGTCCTCGCCCAAGGCGATGCAGGAGCTGGGCAAGGACTACGACCGCAAGCCCGTCGGCGCCGGCGCGATGAAGTTCGTGAGCTGGAACGACAACGAGAAGGTCACCTACGCCCGCCACGACAAGTATTGGAAGCCGGGCCAACCCTATCTCGACGGGCTGGAGATGAACGTGATCCCCGAGATCAACACCGCCTTGCGCGCCGTGGTCGCGGGCCAGAACGACTTCGTCTACTTCCTGTCGCCGCAACAGAAGCCGCTGATCGACCGCGCCAAGACGCTGGCGGCCGTGACCGGTCCCACGCTCTACTGCCCCATCCTCTTCCTCAACTTCTCCAAGGCACCGCTCGACGACGTGCGGGTGCGCCGGGCGCTGAACCACGCGATCGACCGCGAGGCCTTCGCCAAGGCCACCATGGCGGGCCTGTCGGAGGTCGCCACCACCGTGCTGCCCAAGGCCCACTGGGCCTACGATCCGAAGCTGGAGAATTTCTACAAGCACGATCCCGACAAGGCCAAGGCGCTGCTCGCCGAGGCCGGCCACAAGGACGGGCTGGAGCTGCATCTGATCGGCTATACCGACCAGCGCCAGCAGCAGCGCCAGGAGGTGATCCAGGAGCAGCTGCGCAAGGTCGGCATCAAGCTGCGCTTCAGCACCTTCAACATTCCCGAAGGCAGCGCCGCCTTCTTCTCCAAGGCCGAGGGACACGGTCTGCTGTCGCAATGGACCGGCCGGCCCGATCCCAGCCTCACCTTCACGCTGCTCTACGGCAAGGGCTCCTACTTCAACTCGGGCCGCCAGGAAGCCTCGCCCGAGGTCACCGCGGCGCTCGCCGCCTCGCGCGCCAGCGCCGACATCGAGGACCGCAAGAAGGCCTTCTCCGTGCTCCAGCGCCTCGTGCTCGAGCAGGCCCTGTCGGTGCCGCTGCTCTTCCAGTTCGAGCTCGACGCCCACCACACCAAGGTCAAGGGCTTCACGTCGAACCTGCTGGGCAAGCCGCGTTTCGACGGCGTGTGGATCGACGGGTAGGCGATGAGTCTTCCGGTAAAGCAACTTTCCTGCCTGCGCGAAGCGCGGGTAGGTGCCCTCGTCATACGAGGGCGGAGGGGTCATGAGCTCCATTTCGCGCTCGTGACCCCTCCGTCGGCGCATGACGCCGACACCTCCCCTTCGCGGGCTCCGCGAAGGGGAGGAACTCTGAACCCTGAGGACAAGGGGTCCAGATGCTGACCAAGGACCGCCTGCGCCTGGTCGGCCGGCGCCTCGTCCAGATCGCGCCGGTGATCCTGCTCGCGACCTTCGTGGTGTTCGGGTTGCAGCAGCTGGTGCCCGGCGACATCGCCGCCACCCTGGCCGGGGAGAGCGCGACCGACGCCCGCATCGCCGAGATCCGCAAGCTCTACGGCCTCGATCGGCCGTTCCTGGTCCAGTACGGCAGCTGGCTGTGGGGGGCGTTGCACGGCGATCTCGGCAAGTCGCTGCTGTCGGGCGAGGTCGTGCTCGATTCGATCCTGCGGCGCTTCCCGACCTCGCTGTTGATCGTGGGCTGTGCCCTCACGCTCTCGCTCTCCATCGGCATCCCGCTCGGCATCCTGGCCGCCGTCCGCCCGGGCTCGCGCATCGATGCGACGGTCACGAGCGTGGCGTCGCTGGGCGTGGCCCTGCCCAATTTCTGGCTGGCGATGCTGCTGGTCGCGACCTTTGCGCTGAACTGGAACTTCTTCCCCGCCACCGGCGCGAAGCCCCTCTCGGCCGGCATCGGCCCGGCGCTCCTGCACGCCGCCTTGCCAGCCATAGCCCTCGCGGCCGGCGGCATCGCCGAGGTCGCGCGGCAGCTGCGAAGCTCGCTCGTCGAGGTCCTGTCGTCGCAATACGTCCGCACGCTGCACGCCAAGGGCCTGTCGCCCGCCGCGATCCTGTGGAAGCACGGGCTGAAGAACGTCAGCGTCAACCTGCTGACGGTGATCGGCCTCATCTTCAACCGCCTGCTGGGCGCCACGGTGGTGATCGAGGCGGTGTTCGCCATTCCCGGCATCGGCAGCATGGTGGTGCATGCCGCCATCCATAAGGATTTCCCGGTGATCCAGGGCGTCGTGCTGGCGCTGGTGCTGATCGTGATCAGCCTCAATTTGCTGATCGACGTGCTCTACACGGTGCTCGATCCGCGGGTCAGCCAGAAATGAGAGGCGTGCTGAAATGGTTGCGCCGCGACCTGCGCGCTGCGCTCAGCGTCGGCTTCCTGCTGTTGCTGCTGGGCCTCTCGCTCACCGCGCCGATCGTGGCGCCGCATTCGCCGACCAACCAGAACGTCAACAACACGCTGCATGAGCCCGATGCCGCGCATCCGCTCGGCACCGACGATCTCGGCCGCGACGTGCTCTCGCGCCTGATCTACGGCGCGCCGGCCACGCTCTACGCGAGCTTCCTCGCCGTCGGCGTCGCCATCCTGCTGGGCGTGCCCGTGGGCCTGCTCGCGGGCTTCCTCGGTGGCTGGGTCGACGACATCATCAGCCGCATCATCGACACGCTGCTCTCGTTCCCCGCCATCGTGCTGGCCATCGCCGTCACCGGCGCGCTGGGCGTCGGCCTCACCAACGGCATGATCGCCGTCGGCATCGTCTTCTCGCCGCAGCTGGCGCGGCTGGTGCGTGCGCAGACACTGATCGTGAAGCAGGAGCTCTATGTCGATGCCGCCCGCGTCTTTGGCGCCAGCCTCGGCCGCATCCTGTGGAAGCACATCGTGCCCAACGCCATCCAGCCGGTGATCGTGCAGGTGACGTTGCTGCTCGCCGTCGCGCTCCTGGCCGAGGCGAGCCTCAGCTTCCTCGGCCTCGGCGTCCAGCCGCCACAGCCGAGCTGGGGTGCCATGCTGGCCCGCGCCTACCACTATATGGAGATCGCGCCGGAGCAGATGTACGCCCCGGGCATCGCCATCCTCCTGACGGCGCTCGCCTTCAATGCACTGGGCGAATCCCTCCGCGTGGCCCTCGACCCGACGATGAAGCGGCGCTGAGCTCCGTTCGGCCCCTTTCTTGCTGCTGACAGCAGCAGGAACGGCCGGAGGGCAGCTTTGACCATCGATCTCGACGCCGCCGCGAAGGAGCGGGGCATCAGGTATTTCCTGATCTCCTTCACCGACCTCTTCGGCGTCCAGCGGGCCAAGCTGGTGCCGGCCTCGGCGATCGGTGGCATGGCCAGGGCGGGCGCGGCCTTTGCGGGATTCGCCACCTGGCTCGACATGACGCTGGCCGATCCCGACGTGTTCGCCGTCCCCGATCCCGAGAGCCTGATCCAGCTTCCATGGAAGCCGGAGGTCGGCTGGCTCGCGGCGGATCCCTGGATGAACGGCAAGCCCGTCGAGCATGCGCCGCGCAATGTCCTGAAACGGCAGATCGCGGCCGCAGCCGAGGCGGGTCACGAGATGAAGACCGGCGTCGAATGCGAGTTCTTCCTGATCTCGCCGGACGGTTCGGAGATCTCCGATGCTGCCGACCGGCAGATCAAGCCCTGCTATGACCAGCAGGCGCTGATGCGCCGCTACGACACGATCGCCGAGATCTGCGACGCCATGCAGGGGTTGGGCTGGCAGCCCTATCAAAACGATCACGAGGACGCGAATGGCCAGTTCGAGATGAACTGGCAGTTCGATACGGCGCTCCGCACCGCCGACCGTCACGCCTTCTTCAAGTACATGACGCGATCCATCGCCGAGAGGCGGGGCCTGCGCGCCACCTTCATGCCGAAGCCCTTCCTCGAGCTGACGGGCAACGGCTGCCATGCCCATGTCTCGCTCTGGAGCGATGAGCAGAACCTGTTCGAGGACGCGGCAGGCGAGCTCGGCCTGTCGGCGCTGGCCTACCAATTCCTGGGCGGTGTCATGCACTCCGCCGACGCCCTGCCGGCGCTGCTCAACCCGACGGTCAATTCCTACAAGCGCATCAATTCAGCACCCACGATCTCGGGCGCGAGCTGGTCGCCGAGCTCCGTCACCTGGTCGGGCAACAACCGCACCCACCTGATTCGCATTCCCGAGCCCGGCCGGTTCGAGATCCGCCTCGCCGATGGTGCCGCCAATCCCTATCTGCTGCAGGCGGCCATCCTGGCCGCAGGCCTCGACGGCATCGCCAACGCGCGCGATCCCGGCAAGCGGTCCGACATCAATATGTACACCGAGGGCCACACGCTGGCCGTCGGCAAGAAGCTGCCCCTCAATCTGCTCGATGCATTGCGCGCGCTGGAGGGGTCGGCCGTTCTCCGCGACCGGCTGGGCGGGCTGGTGCCGTCGTATCTCAAGCTGAAGCGCGAGGAATGGAACGCCTACGCGCGTCACCTCTCCGTCTGGGAGCGCGAGAGCACGCTCGACTGTTGATCGACTCCGCCTGGGTCAGGGAGATCCTTAGAGCAGCTCGGCGAGACGGCGGATCTTCCGATGGGGATGTTCCGGCATGTCGCCGCGTACATCGATCAGGACCGTGCGAATGCCCAGCGCCTTCGCCGCGTCCAGATTCCTCGGGCGATCGTCGACGAAGACAATGTCGTCGGGTTGAGAGGCGAGCCGATCTGCCGTGAGCCGATAGATCTCGGGCGACGGTTTGCGCACGCCGAGGTCGCCGCTGATGAACCAGGGGGCGATCCAGTCTTCCAATCCGAACCGGCGCCTGAGCTTGACCGACCAGTCGACGATGTCGTTCGACAGGCACGCGACACGGCCGAAATGGGCCTTGAGCAGCGGCAGGGTATCGAGCGTGCCGTCGATCAGCCGATGGCCGGCGAGATAGTCGTCCTCCAGCCTCGGATCGACACCCATGCGATGCCAGAAATCCCTCGCGCTGATTTCACCGAGGCTCGCCGTCAGATAGGCCTGCTCGATCTTCTCGGTGGTCAGGCCGGGCGCGCCATGCTCATGAACGAACGGAACCAGCAGCTCGGCCACGTCGTCGCCGGCCTGGTAGAGCACGCCCATGGCGTCGAGGATCAGGATGTCGCCGCTCATTTCACCCTTGCCTGCCTTTGACAGCATGGAACCTGCGCTGTAAATAGCCTTCACCTCGGGCCCCTGGCGCTGCCTCCCCGGCGGTGATCGACGGGGCCCACTCAAGAACGACACAGCGCTGGTTTCTACGAAGGCTGCCCCGGGCAGTCGAGCGCGTGCGTGATCTCCCCACCTTCATTTGAAGATCCATGAACCTCCAAGACCTCAAGATAAAGAAGCCGCCCGAACTCCTTGCCTTCGCTGAAGAGCAGGGCGTCGAGGGCGCCGCCCAGATGCGCCGCCAGGAGCTGATGTTCGCCATCCTCCAGCGCGTCGCCGCCGCCGACCAGGCGATCTTCGGCGTCGGCACCATCGAGGTGCTGCCCGACGGCTTCGGCTACCTGCGCTCGATGGAAGCGAGCTACCTGCCCGGCGCCGACGACATCTACATCAGCCCGACCCAGGTCCGTAAGTTCGGCCTGCGCACCGGCGACACCGTCGAAGGCGAGATCCGCGCCCCCAAGGATGGCGAGCGCTACTTCGCCATGGTGCAGATCAACAAGGTCAACTTCGAGGACCCCGAGGCGCTGCGCCATCGCATCAACTTCGACTCGCTGACGCCGCTCTATCCCGACGAGAAGCTGAAGCTCGAGATGGAAGGCGGCGCCGCCGTGATGGCGCCCACCATCTCCGAGGAGCAGAGCGCGCCGCGCGCCACGGCCTCGGGCCGCGTCAGCACCGGCCGGCGCACCACCGGCACGCTCACCAAGAAGGCGACCAGCACGCCGCAGCAGCAGCTCGACATCTCGACGCGCGTGATCGACCTGATCGCGCCCATCGGCAAGGGCCAGCGCGCGCTGATCGTGTCGCCGCCGCGCACCGGCAAGACGGTGCTGCTGCAGAACATCGCCCACGCCATCACCGCCAACAATCCCGAGGTCTACCTCATGGTGCTGCTCGTCGACGAGCGGCCCGAGGAAGTGACCGACATGCAGCGCACGGTGAAGGGCGAGGTCGTGAGCTCGACCTTCGACGAGCCCGCTTCGCGTCATGTGGCCGTGGCCGAGATGGTGATCGAGAAGGCCAAGCGCCTGGTCGAGCACAAGAAGGACGTGGTGATCCTGCTCGATTCGATCACCCGCCTGGGCCGCGCCTACAACACCGTCGTGCCGAGCTCGGGAAAGGTGCTGACCGGCGGCGTCGACGCCAACGCGCTGCAGCGGCCCAAGCGCTTCTTCGGTGCCGCCCGCAACATCGAGGAGGGCGGTTCGCTCACCATCATCGCGACGGCCCTGATCGATACCGGCTCGCGCATGGACGAGGTGATCTTCGAGGAGTTCAAGGGCACCGGTAACTCCGAAATCATCCTCGACCGCAAGGTCTCCGACAAGCGCACCTTCCCGGCCATCGACATCACCAAGTCGGGCACCCGCAAGGAAGAGCTGCTGGTGGATCGCGCGACGCTGTCGAAGATGTGGGTGCTGCGCC
This sequence comes from Rhodospirillales bacterium, assembly GCA_947469635.1. Taxonomy (GTDB): domain Bacteria; phylum Pseudomonadota; class Alphaproteobacteria; order Reyranellales; family Reyranellaceae; genus Reyranella. The sequence continues at coordinate 13,347 of CANIRG010000077.1, forward strand.
GCATCCTCATGCCGATGGGCGCGGTCGATGCGATCGAGTTCCTGCTCGACAAGCTGCGCACGTCGAAGACCAACCAGGATTTCTTCGGTTCGATGAATCAGTAAGCGCTTCGACGGTCCGTGCCCAGCGGCACGGGCTGCGACTTGAGCTGGATCAAGGCGGCAGACGGCGTTTCGGCCGACTGTCGTCGCATGAAATCAATCCTGGTCCTCGCCGGGGGCGGCGAAACGGATGGCGTGGTCTTCGATACGGCCCTCTCGACTGCTCGGTCGGTCGGTGCCCATCTCGACTTCCTGCACGTCCATCTTTCGGCGGGAGATGCCGCCGTCTATAGTCCCCATGTCGACTTCGCCATGGGCAAAGGTCTGGAGAAAGCCCTTGCCCTGCTGACGAAGGAAGCCGCCGACCGCGCAACAACGAGTCTGCGCGATTTCGAGCAGCTCTGCAGCCGCGAAGCCCTCCCGATCGTGGACATGCCACCGGCGCGATCGGACGGAACGGTCACGGCGTCATGGCGCGAGATCCGAACGGAGGCGATACCGGCGATGATGGCGGCGGCGCGACACCGCGACCTCGTCGTGATCGGCCGCTTCTCGCGCAGCAATGGCTTGCCTCCCCAGCTGGTGGAGGACCTTCTCCTTGAAAGCGGCCGCCCCATCCTGGTGGCACCCCCCATCTCGCGACCGGATCGCTCCGGTGTTGCTGTCGTCGGCTGGAAGGAGACACCCGCGTCTGCCCGCGCGTTGACGGCGGCGCTGCCGCTTCTCGCGACGTGCGAGCGTGTCGTGGTCGTCGCCGTGGACGAGGGATCCTCGGCCGGATCCTTCGACGATGTGTGCGAGGTCGGGCGCGGCCTTGCCTGGCATGGAATCAACGTTGACGTGAAATGGCTGCCCATGCCGCAGCACTCGGCGGCCGAGCTGCTGCACGCCATTGCCGGAGAATTCGATGCAGATTATCTCGTCATGGGCGGCTACGGTCGTGGCAGGTTTCGGGAGACGATCTTCGGCGGCTGCACGCGGCACTTTCTCGAAGCGGCCGATCGGCCGGTGCTGTTGATGCACTAGCCGTTCGAGCCGCATGCGATCTACGCCGTCGCATTGCCGATGGCCGGCCGGTCGCCGGTCCGCGCGAACACGGCGGAAGCATGCACAATGCGCTCCTCGCCGACCATCAGGTAGCAGTTGGCGAAGGCCAGCCGCCCGCCCACCTTGTGCACGTCGACATGGGCCTCGACCCAGTCGCCGAGCTTGGCCGATCCCGCGAAATCCGCCTTCACGCTGGCCGTCGTCAGCATCGGCGACGGCGTCTGGCTGCGTGTCGTGCGGTAGCCCAGCGCGATGTCGCACAGTGTCATCAGCAGCCCGCCATGGGCGATGCCGCGCGCGTTGGCGTGCTTGGGCTGAATGCGCAGGCCGACCACGAAGGTGCCGTCGTCCTTCTCGCGATAGAAGAACGGGCCGTTGTGGTCGAGGAACGGGCTGGTGCGGAACAGCGGCTTGAAGCCTGGCGGCGGCTGACTGTCGTCGCTCATGCGGCCAGCACAGCGGCGCGTTGTGCGGCACTGACGGCGACCTTGTGGCCGAACCAGGCTTCGAAGCCCATGCGACCTTGATGCAGCAGCATGCCGAGCCCGTCGACGCAGCGATGGCCGCGCGCGCGGGCGGCGGCCAGCAGCGGCGTCTCGAGCGGCACGGAGACGATGTCGTCGACCGTGGCGGACTTCGGCAGCGCCGCGAGGTCGAGCTCGAGCGGTGGGGCGCCCTTCATGCCGAGCGACGTGGTGTTTACCAGCAGCGTCGCGCCGGCCAGCACGCGGGCGCGCTCTTCCCAGCGCTCAATGACGATCTGCCGGCCATCCTCGGGCGTGAAGACCATGCCGAGATCGATCGCCGTCTCCTGCGTGCGATTGAGCAGTCGAAGCTCGGGCACGCCCGCATCGACCAGTGCCGAGATGACCGCCCGTGCGGCACCACCGGCACCCAGCACCACCACCGGCCCTGCCTCGGCGCGCCAGTCGGGCGCGCCTTCCTTCAGGGCAGCAAGGAAGCCGAAGGCATCGCTGTTGCGACCCTCCAGCGTGCCGTCGGGCTGCTTGACCACGGTGTTAACCGCGCCGATGCGCTCGGCATCGGGATGGATGCGGTCGAGCAGCGGCATGATGTCGATCTTGTGCGGCAGCGTGAGATTGCAGCCGCGCGCGTTGGGCGTGCGCTTGAGGAACGCCACCAGCGCCTCCAGCGCTTCGCGCTTGGGCTCGACGGGGAGGCGCCCATAGTGGCCGTCGATGCCGTGCTGCTTCAGCCAGAAGCCGTGCAGCGCCGGCGAGCGCGAATGCTCGACGGGCCAGCCGACGATGCAGGCAAAGGGTCGGCCGCGCGCCTCGGCCAGCAGGGCATCGTAAGGGTTCAAGCCGCTTGCTCCAGTCCAAGTCCTTGGCCGGCCAGGAAAGCAAGCAGCGGCAGCAGCGGCAAGCCGAGGATGGTGAAATAGTCGCCATCGACGCGGCTGAAGAGATGGGCGCCCAGACCTTCGAGCTGGTAGGCGCCGACGCTGGTCAGCACGGATTCGCCGGTGCAGGCGAGATAGGTGTCGATGAAGTCCTCGCTCAGCTGCCGCATGGTGAGGCGCGCGCGCTCGCTGCAATGCCACAGCCGCACGCCCGAGCGTGCGACCACGACCGAGGAGAACAGCTCGTGCGTCTGGCCACGCAGCGCCTGCAGATGCTTGCGCGCCGCGGCCAGCGTCGGCGGCTTGTCGAACATGCGGCCGTTGCAGGCCAGCGTCGAATCACCGCCGATCACCAGGGCTCCGGCGTGGCGGGCGGACACGCGCAGCGCCTTCATCTCGGCGAGCTTCTCCGCGATCTCCTGCGGTGAGGCACGCTCGGCCAGCATGCTGCGTTTGGCCTCCGCCTCGTCGAAGCCGGGCGGATCGATCTCGAAGCTGAGCCCGGCGTTGGCAAGGAGCTGACGCCGCGAGGGGCTGGCGGAGGCGAGGATGAGAGGGGGAACGGACATGTCTTCTTTTACGCTTACGCGGGTTCGAGGCGGAACAGACCGCCCTGGTCGCTATGGGTGACGAGATAGAGGAGCCCGTCGGGCCCCTGGCGAACGTCGCGGATATAGGGAAGACGCCCGTCGATCAACCGCTCCTCGCTGCGATAGCGCTCGCCGTCGAGCTCGATGCGGAACAGTGCATAGGCCGACAGCGCGCCGGTGAACACGGATCCCTTCCAGCCGGGGAATTTGTCGCCGGTATAGAAGCAGAGGCCGCAGGGCGAGATCGACGGCACCCAGGCGCGCACCGGGTCTTCCATGCCGGGCCGGCTCTTGTGCTCACTGATGATCGAGCCGTTGTAGTCGATGCCATGCGTGGCCAGCGGCCAGCCATAGTTGGCGCCGGCCTTGAGCAGGTTCAGCTCGTCGCCGCCGCGTGGCCCGTGCTCGACCGACCACATGCGGCCGGTCTCGGGATGCATCGCGAGCCCTTGAGGATTTCGATGGCCCCAGGTGAAGATCTCGGGCCGCGCATCGGCCCGACCGACGAAGGGATTGTCGGGCGGCACGCTGCCGTCGTCGCGCAGCCGCACGATCTTGCCGCCGAGGTCCTTTAGATCCTGGGCTCGCTTCATCTGATAGCGCTCGCCCGCCGTCACATACATCAGGCCGGCGCGATCGAAGGCGATGCGGGAGCCGAAATGCAGGCCACCGCCCGTCCGCGGCAAGGCCTCGTACACGGTCGCCACGTTGCGCAGGCCGCCGTCGGCCAGCTCGGCCCGCGCCACGGTCGTGGCGGTGCCGCCGTTGCCCGGTCCGGAATAGGAGAGATAGAGCACGCGGTTGCGGGCGAAATCCGGATGCAGGCAGACATCGAGCAGGCCGCCCTGGCCGCTGGACTGGACCGCCGGCACCCCGGTGAGGGGGCGGGCGTCGAGCTTGCCGTCGGCAAAGATCCGCAGCCGGCCCGGCCGTTCGGTGATCAGAACCCGCGCGTCGGGCAGGAAGGCCATGCCCCAGGGTTGCTCCAGCCCGTCGCCGAGCTTGGCCAGTCGATAGCTGGCCTTGGCGCTCGTCAGCGTCTGCCGTTCCTGCGCGCCGACCAGCGCCGGCGCGGCGAGGCCGGCGGTCGCCGCAGTCAGTACGAATCGACGCCTCTGCATGGAGTTTCCTTCGGATGGCTGGCGAATGGGGAGAGGGCCACTATACTCGATGCCTGAACAAATCGGGGAGAGAGCGAACGATGTCCAAGTCCATCCTGATGGACGAAAATGGCGGGCCCGAGAAAATGCAGCTGGCCGACGTCGACGTCGGCAAGCCCGGTCCCGGCCAGGTCAAGATCAAGCACACGGCGATCGGCCTCAATTTCATCGACATCTATACGCGCTCGGGCCTCTACCAGACGCCCCTGCCCAACGCCGTCGGTCGCGAGGCGGCCGGCGTGATCCTCGAAGTGGGTGCGCGGGTCAAGGGCTTCAAGAAGGGCGATCGCGTCGCCTATTGCGGCGTGCTGGGCGCCTACTGCCAGGAGCGCCTGATGGGCGTCGACCAGCTCGTGCATGTGCCCAAGGGTGTGAGCGACGAGCAGGCGGCGGCGATCATGCTGAAGGGCATGACGACGGAATATCTCGTCGACCGCTGCTCCAAGCCCTGGCTCAAGAAGGGCGATTTCGTGCTGTTCCATGCCGCCGCCGGCGGCGTCGGCCTGCTGTTCGGCCAATGGGCCA
>CANIRG010000078.1 GCA_947469635.1 Rhodospirillales bacterium
AAGACCGGCCGCGTCGAGGCGAGCAACTACCGCACCGTCAAGCTGCCGGCCAACGTCGACCTGCCGGTCTATGTCCGCGACAACAAGGTCTTCGCCGACTTCTACAAGTCCATGTTCGCCAAGCAGGCGCTGGACGAAGGCCATCGCGCGGTCTTCACCGAATATGTCTGGGACATGCGCTGGTGCGATCCCTGCGCCGACCAGCCGCTGACCGTCGACGAGCTGCGCACCGCGGGCGTGAGCTGGCTGGCGGAACCTGCGGTCACGCCCACGACCCCGCCCGGTCCTCCTGGCCCCCCAGGCAACGTGCGCCGGCCGCCGCCGGTCAATCCGACGCCGGCGGTGACGCTCACCCGACGGCATCTGCGCTACACGCCACAGACCTTCCCGGAAGACCTGATGCTGATGGTGACGGCCGACCGCGAGAACTTCCAGACACGCTACGTGCTGCGCCATCCCTGGACCGGCCGCCGCGACGCCTGCCCGCAGGCCGCCACCTACTTCAAGGAACTCGCGCGACGCGAGGAGGACGAGGCGCAGATCCTCGCCAACCTCACCGGCTGGCCGATCGCCGACATCCGCGCCAAGCTGCCGAAGCGGTAGGGAATCGTGGCTGGGGGCGCGCCACTCCAGTGGCGCGATCATCTTCTGATGAAGGCAAAGACGCGCGACGGAGTCGCGCGCCCCCAGCGATGATCGCCCGGATCGACGCGCGCTGGCTGCAGATTGGCGCGGTCGGCGGGCTCCTGCTGTTCGGCGCGCTGGTGCGGGACTTCGCGCTGCGCTGGGAGCAGTCGGCGCTGTGCTTCACCGGCGCGCTCGGGGCGCAATTCCTGTGGATACGCCTGCTTGGCCTGAAGAACGTCGGCTACCTCAGCGCCATCGTCACCGGCATCGGCCTCTCCGTGCTGGTGCGGGCGGACTCGCTATGGGTCCATCCGCTGGTCGCCTTCCTCGCCATCTCGGCCAAGTTCATCGTTCGCGTCCGCGGCAAGCACATCTACAATCCCGCCAACCTCGGCGTGATGCTCGCCATCCTGTTCCTGCCCGGCGCCTAGCTCTCGCCCGGCCAGTGGGGCTCCGACGTGATCGCGGGCCTGTGGTTCATCGCGCTGGGCATCACGGTCACCGTCTCGGCCAAGCGCTTCGACATCGCCTGGGCCTTCCTCGCCTGCTTCGGCGCGCTGCTGCTCGGCCGTCTCTTCTATCTGGATCAGCGCTGGGCGGTGCTGCTGAACCAGCTCTCCTCGGGCGGGCTGCTGCTCTTCACCTTCTTCATGATCACCGATCCGATGACCACGCCCAACGACCGGCGCATGCGCTGGCTCTATGCGGCGCTGGTCGCGGTGCTTGCCTTCTCCTGGCAATTCGTCTGGTATCGCAACGGTGGGCCGGTGTGGGCATTGTTCCTGCTCTCGCCGCTGGTGCCGTTGCTCGACTGGCTGATGCCGGGGCCGAAGCACCAGTGGCAACCGGCCCGTGTTGCGTCAGCTCATACGGATACTCCATGCGCGCCCTCGTCTGTCACGCCTACGGCCCCGTCGAGAACCTGAAGGTCGAGGACGTTCCCACGCCCGAGCCGCGGGCCGGCGAGGTGCTGATCAAGGTCGGCGCGGCGGGGGTGAGCTTCGCCGCCATGCTGGGCGTGCAGGGCAAGCACCAGAACAAGCCGCCGCTGCCCTACGTGCCGGGCAACGAGGTCGCGGGACACGTCGTGGCGCTGGGGCCCGGCGTCCTCAACCTCAAGCTGGGCGAGCGCGTGGCCGTGGCGGCAAAGGGCGGCGGCTTCGCCGAATATGCCGTGGTCTCGGCCGCCAACGCCGTGCCGATGCCCAACACCATGCCCTATGCCCAGGCGACGAACTTTCCGACCCTCTACCCGACCGCCTACGGCGCGCTGAAGTGGAAGGCCAAGCTCCTGCCCGGCGAGGTGCTGCTGGTGCATGGCGCCGGCGGCGGCTCGGGCCTCACCGGCATCGAGGTCGGCAAGGCCATGGGCGCCATCGTGATCGCCTCGGCCGGCGGCGCCGACAAGCTCGAGGCCGCGCGCGAGGCCGGCGCCGATCACCTGATCGACTATCGCAGCGAGGATCTGCGCGCCCGCGTGCTGGAGATCACCGGCGGGCGCGGCGCCGACGTGGTCTACGATCCGGTCGGCGGCTCGGCTTTCGACACGTCGCTGCGCTGCATTGCGCCCGAGGGCCGCATCATCCCGATGGGCTTCGCCAGCGGCACCATCCCGCAGATCCCGGCCAACATCCTGCTGGTCAAGAACGTGACGGTGATCGGCTTCTACTACGGCTACTACAACGGCTGGGGCGGCAAGGAAGCGCCGACCGCGAGGGAAGCCGCTGCCCTGCTCGCCCGCCGCGCCCTGGTGGCCGAGGCGCAGACCGAGCTGATGCGCTGGTTCAGCGAAGGCAAGCTCAAGGCCACCGTCGCGGCGACCTTCGACCTCGGCGAATGGGTCAAGGCCTTCAAGCTGATCGAGGAGCGCACCGTCGTCGGCAAGGCCGTGCTGGTGCCGTGATCGTGGGATTGAATTGAACCCACGCGCTGCCCTCTGGGTCATCCTGCTGGTCTTCGTTGCCGGCGTCGTTGCCGGCATTGCGCAGCGCTGGCCCTATATCGGCACCCTGACCGAAGGCCATCATCAGTGGCTGATGGCGGAGCAGACGAAGTTCATCGACTATTGGGACCGTGACGGCCTGTGGGCCGACCGCTTCCTGACGCTCGAGAGCCCGAAATCGATCGAGGCGATGACCTTCGAGGCACGCGGCGTCTACAGCTCCTTCCCGCCCGGCGGGACGCTGCAGATCTACGCGCTGCACAAGCTGCTGCCCGACGTGCCCGTGGTCACGCTCATCTCGTTCTACGGCATCGGCCTGCAGGCGCTGATCGCCCTCGTGGTCGGCCTGCTCGTGCTGCGCATGATCGAGCCGGCGGACCGCAGCGGGATCGCCGTCTTCTTCGTCTGCGCCGCCATGCTGACCTACCTGTTCCATCCGGCGCCGTACTACTTCCACTCGATGATCCAGTTCGGCTTCCAGTCGACGCTGCTGCCGTTCAGCATCGGCCTCTATCTCGAATATGTGCTCCGCACGGGCGGCGACGGGCGCCATCTCTGGCTGCAGGCGCTCGCCATCGGCTGGATGGCGGCGCTCGACTGGCTGTTCATCCCCTTCGGCGTCGCGCTCTCGCTGTTCCGCCTCGTCAGCCCGTTGCCCGGGCAATACCAGCGCGGCGCGATCGCCGGCCTGTTCCGCACCGGCTGCCAGATCTGGCTGGCCCCCAGCCTGGCGTGCCTCGCCTTCCTCGCGAACCTGCATTTCAACGACCAGCTCGTCGAACTCTATTCGCGCGCAGTCCTGCGCACGGGAAACTCCGACGGCACGCCGGTCTCGCTGCAGATCGTCTACCAGCGCTTCTTCATCGAGACGCTGGGCAACACCAGCGGCTGGCTGCTCCTCTCCGCCGTCGCCAGCATCGCCTTCGTGCTGCGCAATCGCCGCGATCCGGTCGCCGTGGTCTGCTGCCTGGCCTTGTTGACGCCCTGCCTCTATGTGGCGTTGCTGCCGAACGACAGCGTCGCGCACGATTTCTCCGCCTTGAAGTTCTTCGTGCCGCTGTCGCTCGTGACCTTCGGCATCATGCCGTATCGCGTGATCTGGCGACTGTCAGGCAAGGCGCGCCTGGCGTCGTTCTCGCTGATGGCCTTCCTATGGGCATTCTATCTCGTGCATTTCCGCACGACCTGGCAGGACTGGTACCAGGACAGGCCGCCTGCGACGCAAAAGCTCGCCGAATGGCTGCGCGCCCATGCGACATTCGACGAGGTCTATCTCAGCGACAGCCTGGAGATCGCCGACAATCCGCCCGTGCCGGTGGCGATCTCCCGCAAGCGGGTCTGGCTCTTCGCCTCGCCCGATGCCTTGCAGGCCTTTCAGGCCAAGCTGCCCGCCGCCGCGCGGACGAGGTTCGTGTCGAAATACGACCATGGCGCCTGCTTCGACGCCGCAACAGCTTCGACCCTGCCCGACGGCAATCATCTCTACCTGGTCGATGCCTGGACGGCGGAACGCCTGCGATGCCTTGCCTGGCGATGGCAGGGAAAATCCTAAGCCCGATCGGCGGGACGGCGGGCGACGGCGAACCAGGACAGCCCCGTCACGTGCCGGAAGAGGCGATCGAACGGGCGCAGCACGGGAATGAGCTTGTTGAAGAGACTCACCTGCCCGGCAGGCGGTGTCGTGCGCCCGAGGACTCGGCCATTGAACCACCAACCCGGCACGGCAAAGGCATTGAAGCGCCACAGCTTCGGCACCTCGAAGCCCGCAGCGACGAGCGCCGCCGCCAGCGACGCACGATCGTAACGCCGCCAATGGCCGATCGCGTCGTCCATGGGCGAATGCAGGGCCTTCCCCGCCGGCACCTTCAGCACGATGCTGCCGCCGGGCTTCAGGCGTTGGCGCAGGCACACGAGGAGCGCCACGTCGTCCTCGATATGCTCCAGCACGTCGAACAGGACGACGCTGTCGAAATCCTCCCCGAGCGCCGCGTCCGCGGACGTCACGTCGGCTTGCCGGATCGTGACGCCGGGCAACGCGGCGGTCCGCCGGGCGGCCTCCTCGACATAGGCGGGATCGATGTCGACGGAGACCATTTGGTGGCCAGCCTTCGCCAGCGGCACCGTGTAGGTGCCGGTTCCACAGCCGACTTCCAGGATGCGATTGCCGAGCCAGGGGGCTGCCTCGTCGAGAATCCAGCGCGTGTAGGCGTCGGCTGCCGAGAGGTTCGACAGCCAGAAGTCCTGGGCGCGCGCGACGATCATCGACCACCCCGCCGCGCCAGCACCGTGGCCACCGCCAGGGTCAGCAAGCCGAGCAGGGTGAAACCGCCGATCACATAGATCTGCACCGTCGTGGCCGCCGCGACGGCGGCCGTCGCACTCACACCAAACCCCGCGAGGACAACGACATAGGCGAACTGGAAGCTGCCGGCATAGGCCGGCGCCGTCGGCATGAGCGTGCTTAGGTTTGCCCCTCCCATCAGGCACAAGAGCGCCGCCGGCCCGAGATCGACACCGGCGGCGCGGCAGATCAGCCACACCGCCAGGGTCTCGACTGCCCATATCGGCAGCGTCACCGCCGCCACTCCCGCGAAACGTGCGCCGCGCATCTCATGCAGCAGCTGGGCGAAATCGCCGAGGCGCGGCGCCAGGAGGCGCACGATCGTCTGCCCGCCCGGGAGGCGGCCGAAGAGCGCCGATACGAACGCCTCGGCTCGGCCCTCCGACAGGTACGTGCCGACGAGATACAGCCCGGCGACCGCCACGGCCACCACAAGAATGCCGACGGCGAGCGCCTCGAGGACGGCATGGCTGCCGCCGCCGACGATCGCCAGGCCCAGCGCCAGCATTCCGACGACCACGACAAGGTCGAGCAGGCGCTCGACGAAGATCGATGCCAGCACGCCGGAGCGCGACAGACCGGACTGCCGCGCCATGTAGTCGGCGCGAAACAGCTCGCCCAACCGCGCCGGCAATATGCTGTTCACGGCATAGCCCGCCAGCAGGGCTTTCAGGGTCACGCCGAGGCCGACCGGCGAGCGAAACGACAATATCCCCCGCCAGCGCCCTGCCCGCATCAGCATCGCGGCGCCGTACAGCGCAACGCCTGCCGCGATCGGGCGGACGTCGGCGGCGCGGAAGATGCGACCGGCCTCGCGCCAATCGACACCGCGCATCGCAAGCCAAAGGCAGAGCGCGCCCGCGGAGAGGCCGAAGATCGCCAGCAGCGGCCGACCGAGATGCCTCATCGTCGAACGCGGAACTTGACGATGTACCAGAGTGCCAGCAGGCCGTCGCGCCAGCCGATTTTCTTTCCTTCGGCATAGGTGCGACCGTAGTAGTTGACGCCGCACTCGTAGATCCGCCAGCGCTTGGGCCTGGCAAACACGGCCGAAAGCTCGACCTCGATGCCGAAGTCGTCGCTCACGAGCACGACATCGTCGAGCACGCCGCGTCGGAACATCTTGTAGCAGGTCTCGAGGTCGGTCAGCGTCTGGTCGAACAGGACGTTGAAGAACGCCGAGATCAGGCGGTTGCCGAGGTAGTGATAGAGATAGAGCGCGCGATGCGGGCGGCCGTAGAAGCGCGAGCCGTAGACCACGTCGGCGACGCCGATCTGCAGCAGCCGGAACATCTCGGCCCAATCGGCCGGATCGTATTCCAGGTCCGCATCCTGCACGACCACGACGTCGCCGGTCGCGGCAGCAAAGCCGGTGCGAAGCGCGCGGCCCTTGCCGCCATTGGCATCGTGCAGCTTTGGACAGACGACGATCGAGGCTGCAACGGGCTCGCACCCCTCCTACATCGCCGACAGGAACTCGACCTTGCCGTCCGGGCCGCGACGGATGCCGGCGATGACATTCGATGCGGCGGGGAAGATCGCCTGGATCCATTCCCGTGTGCCGTCGGTCGAGCAGTCGTCGACCAGCACGATCTCGCGCGCAATCCCCGGCAGTGCGTGGCACACCGCACGCAGGATGCGCGGCAGGGTCTCACGCTCGTTGTAGACCGGGATGACGACCGACAGCCGCAAGTCCAGGCGCGGCGGAACGTCGAAGCCTGTTTCAGCCATTACGATTTCACCTTGGGAAACATCGCGCATTCCAGCCGATCGCCGGGCTTCAGCCCGTGCCCTTCGAGCGGCGGCGAGACCTGGCCGACGCGGGTCGCGTAGCGCGCATCCTCGCCGCACCATCGCGTCGCCCAGGCGCGGCGGCGGCGTGTCGTCGAAAGGTTACCCGCGGCGCCATGCAGGGTAAGCGCATGAAAAGCGATGACATCGCCCGGCGACATGTCCCAGGCAAGGAACTCGTGGGCGTCGCGCTCGGCATCGAGATCGGGCAGCGGCTCGAAGCGTGGATCCTGCACGGCGAGGTCGACGCCGCCCTGCTTGAAGAACTTCGGCTGGAACCAGCGGCCCCAGCGGTGCGAGCCCTTCACATATTGCACGCAGGTCGCGCGATCGATCGGGTCGAGCGGCAGCCACAGCGACACGATCTGCTCGCCGTCGATCGGGTAATAGGGCTGGTCGTGATGCCAGGGCGTGCGTTCCTGCGTGCCCGGCTCCTTCACCAGCAGATGGTCGTGATAGTAGACGACCTCGCGGCTGCCCATCAGCCGCGCCGCGATCTCCTTGGCCGGCGAGTCGTGGACGAAGGCGCGGGCGCCGTCGTGGCGCTGCCAGAGCTGGAAGTCGACGAAGAACAGGCCGGGCGCGCCCTGCGGCGTGTTGAGCCGGACCATCGGGCCGGGCACCGCCATGTCGGCGTCGACCGATGCCCGCAGCCGCTCGATCCAGTCGAGCGAGAAAGCGCCGCGCAGGCAGATTGCGCCGTCGGCCCGATATTGGGCCACTTCAGTGTCAGTCGGCAGGACCATCAGATGTCGCCGAAGGTGCCGCCGCGGCCCCTGCCGGCGGCGAAGCGGGCAGCGCCCTGGCGCGACTCGGCCAGCAGCGCCGGCACACCGAGCCGTCCTTCGTTGGTCAGGGCCTCGCGGACGTCGAGTCCCCATTGCTCGTAGGAGGAGCGGCGATCCGAGCGCATGCAGGTCTGCGGGAACCTGGCGAGCTGCCCGGCCAGCACCTTGGCCTCGTCGAGCGCCTGCCCCGCCGGAGCGAGGCGATTGGCGAGGCCCCAGGTGAAGGCCTCCTCGGCGTCGACCTCACGGCCGGTGAGGATCATGTCGAGCGCGCGGCTCTGGCCGATCAGGCGCGGCAGCCGCACCGTGCCGCCGTCGATCAGCGGCACGCCCCAACGCCGGCAGAACACGCCGAACCTCGCCGTGGCGGACGCCACGCGCATGTCGCACCACAGCGCCAGCTCGAGGCCGCCTGCAACGGCATAGCCTTCGACCGCGGCAATCACTGGCTTGGAAAGAAGATGGCGCGTCGGTCCCATCGGCCCCGGGCCGGCGGGATCGAGCGCGGCGATACCGGCACCCCGGGCCGCCGCCTTGAGGTCGTAGCCGGCGCAGAATGTGCCGTCGCGTCCCGTCAGGATCGCTACGGACTGGCTCTCGTCGGCATCGAAGGCGAGGAAGGCCTCGCGCAGCAGGATCGCCGTCTCGGGATCGACCGCATTGCGCGCCTCGACGAAGCGATCGATCGATACGGTCGTGATCGCGCCTTCTTTCTCGATCGCGACCTTGGCCATGCCGCTAGCGCCCCTGCATCATGCGCAGCGGCGTATAGACCAGCACCGTGGCGCCCTTCTGGTTCTTGACCTCGTTGGTGGTGCGCACGAGCGCGCGCATCGGGTCCTTCGAGGTCGGCCTGATCTCCGTCACCTCGATCTCGACGTGGATCGTGTCGCCGACATAGGTCGGGCCCTTGATGTCGAAACCCATCGACAGGAAGGCGAGCCCCGAGCCCTGCAGGGTGGTGGGGATCACGAGCCCTTCGGCCATGGAATAGACCAGCGCGCCGGGCACCGGATGGCCGCCGCGCATGGGGGCGTGGCTGGCAATATATTCCTTGTTGGTGAACAGCTCCTCGGAGAAGCCGCACAGCGTCACGAAGGCCAGCAGGTCGGCCTCGAACAGCGTCCGGCCGTAGGTCACGAAGCGGTCGCCGATCTCGAGGTCGCGCCAGTTCCAGCCTTCACCCAGCTGCTTCATGGTCTTGCCCTCAATGCGCATGCTCGTGAGGATGGACACCCTCGCGCAGCACGTAGAGGCGGCTGCAATAGGGGCATTCGACCTGCCTTTCGGCACCGAGGTTGAGGAAGACCTTGGGATGACCCAGCGCTCCGCCGCCGCCATCGCAGGCGACGCGGTCGGTATCGACGGTGATGGTCTCGAAAGGCTCGGTCACGCTCTCACTCCTATTTCCCGACCACGGCGGTGGCTTCGATCTCGACGAACAGGCCGGGCTTGGCAAGTGCGCTGATCGCGACAAGGGTCGAGGCCACGACCGAGCCCCTCATCGTCCTGGCCAGCGCCTTGGTGACCGTCTCCATCTCGCGGATGTCGGTGACGTAGATCGTGAGCGCCATGACGTCGGCCAGCCTGGCACCAGCCGATTTCAGCGCCGCCTCGATCTTGCGCATGACGACCACCGTCTGCTCGGCAGCATCGGTGCCCTGCACCCGGCCCTTGGAATCGAGCGACGTCGTGCCCGAGACGAACACGAAAGGCCCCTTCTTGACGGCGCGCACATAGAACGGCGTGACTTCGGTGCCGTCCGGAAACAGTTCTTTGGCCATGACTCTCATCCTCCCGCTATGCTTGCAGTTTAGGCGGCCAATGCCGGTCGCGCAAAGGAGGGCAAATGTCGCTGGACCGCTATCGCGCGGCCGTCGTCACCGGGGCGAGCCGCGGCATCGGCGCCGCCATTGTGCGCCAGCTAACGATCGCCGGCCTCGAGGTCCATGCCGTCGCCCGTTCAGCCGATGCGTTGGCCGAATTGGCACGCGAAACCGGCTGCCGGCCCCTGGCGCTCGACATCGCCCATCGCGAGGCGGTGCTGGATGCGCTGGGGCCGCTCGATGCGGACATCCTGGTCAACAACGCCGCGGCCAGCGTGCGGTCGGCGGCGGCCTGGGAGACGACGCCCGACGCCATCGACGCCCTGATGGAGGTCAATATCAAGGGCGCGCTCAACTGCCTCGCCGCCATGGTGCCGGGCATGAAGGCGCGTGGTCTGGGCCATGTCGTCAATCTCGGCTCGATGGCCGGCACCTGGGCCTTCCCGGGCATGCCGGTCTACGGCATGACCAAGGCCGCCATTCATAGCCTGAGCCAGACGCTGCGACTCGACCTGCACGGGAGTGGCGTGCGGGTAAGCGAGATCGCGCCCGGCCGGGTCGAGACCGGCGCGCATCTTGCTTTGATGGCCGACAAGGAAGAGGGACGCCGACGCTTCTACGAAGGTTATGAAAGCCTGCACGCAAACGACATCGCCGAGGCCGTCATGTTCGTGCTTTCAGCGCCGCAGCGCATGGACGTAACCTTCATGGAGATCGTGCCGACCGACCAGTCCTACGGCGGCTCGCAGTTTCACCGACGCGGAACCACATGAGCCTCACCAACCTCGCCGCCATCCTCGATCCCACCGCGCCCGACGACCGGCCGTTCGTCGTCCAGCTCTCCCCCGAGGCCGACGAGCATCTCCGCATTTCCTACGGCGAGGCGCGGACACGCATCGCCGCCCTGGCGCGCGGCCTCTTGAAACGCGGGCTCACGCGCGGCGAAGCCGTCGCCATCGTGGCGGCCAACAGTGCCGACTATCTCATCGCCTATATGGCGACCATGGCCGCGGGTCTGGTGTCGGTGTGCGTGAACCACAAGCTGCCGCGCGAGACGGTGGCGCACATCATGAAGGACTCGGCCATCAAGCTCGCGCTGGCCGATGCCGAGCGCAGCCCGCTGGTGAGCGCGCTTGTCCCGACGGTGCCGATCGAGCAGCTCGGCTCCCTGCTCGACCCCGGCCCCTTTTCGCCCGTCGACATGACATCGGAAGACGTGGCGATGGTGCTCTACACCTCGGGCTCGACCGGCCTGCCCAAGGGCGTACCGCTCTCGCACGGCGGCTATGTCTGGGCCACCGGCTGCACACCCGAGCAGCGGCTGGGCATCGAAGGAAAGAAGGTGCTGATCGCAGCGCCGCTGTTCCACATGAACGGCCTGTTCAGCGCCAAGCTGGTGATGCTGCACGGCGGCACCATCGTGCTCATGACCGCCTTCACCGCCCGCGGCTACATCCGCGCCATCGACCGCTATCGCGTCGCCATGATCACCTCGGTGCCGACCATGCTGGCGCTGGTGATGCGCGAGACCGAGGAGCTCGCCAAGGCCGACCTCACCTGTGTCGCGACGGCCGTCACCGGCTCGGCCCCCTCGACGGCGGAGTTCTTCGAGCAGATGCACCGGCTCTTCCCCAAGGCCGAGACCGCCAACAGCTGGGGCACGACCGAGTCGGGCCCGATCGCCTTCGGCCCGCACCCCGAGGGCCTTCCCAAGCCGATGGGCGCGCTGGGCTACCTGCGCAAGAACATCGAGGTGAGGTTCGTGGGCGGCGCCGAAGTCGGCGCGACGCAAGGCGTCTTGCACATCCGAACGCCGGCCCTGATGACAGGCTATCTCAACCGCGAGGCCGACACGAAGAAGCGTCTGATCGACGGCTGGTACGACACCGGCGACGTCATGCGGCGCGACGAGAACGGCTTCGTTTTTTTCGTCGGTCGCGCCGACGACATGTTCCAGTGCGGCGGCGAGAACGTCTATCCCGGCGAGGTCGAGAAGATCCTGGGCCAGCATCCCGATGTGGCGCAGGCCTGCGTCGTTTCCGTTCCCGACGAGATCAAGTACCAGCTGCCGGTGGCCTTCGTGGTGCCCAAGCCCGGCACGCAGCCGAGCGAGGAGGCGCTGCGTCGCTTCGCGCTCGACAACGGCCCGGCCTATGCCCATCCGCGCGCGGTGTGGTTCGTGCCGGAGCTGCCGCTCGCCGGCACCAACAAGATCGACCGCAAGGCGCTCACCGAGCGTGCGCTCGGCCAATATCAGCGCGCCGAAGGCCGCCGCGTCTGATAAAAAAAGACGGCCCTTTCGGGCCGTCAGTCTGTGGCGGGATTGATGAGGTTCGGCCGTGACGGGCTACTGCGAGCGCGCCTGGCCGTACTTGGGCGTGGTGCAGCCGCCGCAGACCCAAGGCCAGGCCCAGTCCGCGACCCTGCCGGCATTGGCGTCGACGTAGGGGCTCCACGCCTTGGGCGGCAGCGCCTTGCTCTGGTGGACGATGGAGAACTGCCCATCGGCCTGGACCTCACCGATCATCACCGGCTTGGCCATGTGATGGTTCGAGCCCATCACCACCTCGAAGCCCGACGGCGACTTGACCTTCTGGCCGATCATCGCCTGTCGTACGGCATCGACGTTGGTGCTGCCCGCCTGCTGCACGGCCTGCACCCACATGTTGAACAGGATGTAGGCCGATTCCATGGGGTCGTTGGTGACGCGCTTGGGGTTCTTGGCATAGGCGCGCCACTTGGCGATGAAGGCCTTGTTGTCGGCATTGTCGACCGACTGGAAGTAGCTCCAGGCGGCGAGGTGGCCGACCAGCGGCCTGGTGTCGACGCCGGCCAGCTCCTCCTCGCCGACCGAGAAGGCGATGACGGGAATGTCCTTGGCCTTGATGCCCTGGTTGCCGAGCTCCTTGTAGAACGGGACGTTGGCGTCGCCGTTGACGGTGGAGATCACCGCCGTCTTCTTGCCGGCCGAGCCGAACTTCTTGATCGCCGCAACCTCGGTCTGCCAGTCGGCGAAGCCGAACGGCGTGTAGTTCTCCAGGATGTCCTCGTCCTTCACGCCCTTCTTGTTGAGGAACGCGCGGATGATCTTGTTGCTGGTGCGCGGATAGACGTAGTCCGTGCCTTCGAGGACGAAGCGCTTCACCTCGCCGCCGTCCTTGCTCATCAGATACTCGACCGCCGGTATGGCTTTGTTGTCGGGCACCGAGCTGCCGTAGAAGATGTTGTAGGAGGCCTCCTCGCCCTCGTACTCGAGAGGATAGAACAGCAGGCCGTTCAGCTCCTCGAACACCGGCAGCACCGACTTGCGACTGACCGATGTCCAGCAGCCGAACACGGCCACGACCTTGTCCTTGATCAGGAGCTCGCGCGCCTTCTCGGCGAACAGCGGCCAGTTGGAGGCGGGGTCGACCACCACGGGCTCGATCTTCTTGCCGAGCAGCCCGCCCTTGGCGTTGATCTCGGCCACCTGCATCAGCATGAGGTCTTTCAGGATCGTCTCGCTGATCGCCATCGTGCCCGACAGCGAGTGCAGGATGCCGATCTTGATGGTTTCCTGGGCCTTGGCCTGCCCACCTGCCGTCCCCAGCAGGATCAGGAAGGCGCCAAGGACATGAAGCCAGGACGTTCGCACGGTTTTCATAAGCTCTCCTATGTTCGCGGTATGGTGCGGAAAAAGGCCCGGTTCCCTCGGGTCGTTCTTGAGAGCCGTCAGCATGCGGCGCGCGCGATGCTTGGCTGAGAGCCGCGGTCGGAAAATGCCTTGGTTCCAGTCGCGACGGGCTCACCGCCGCCCTTTGACCGGGAACTGTCCAAGAATTGATCGCGGCCACCGCCTCGAAGCAGCAGATTGCCGGTTCGCTGGGCGCAACGGGCCGCAGGAAGGCAGCCAGGGGTCCAGATGACGCGATATCGGTGGAGCCAGCGCCTTCCCTGGCCACCCCGAGTTTCAACCAACTGGACCTATCGGGGCCCCGGGCTTGGCACCCCTCCTGCACGTCCTGCCGGCAATGCAGATCCCGCTGCTCCTCGACCGCTCGCGCCCGGCGACGCTGGCCGTCCAGATCGTCGAGCAGTTGCGCGGCGCGATCCTGAACGGACGCATCGCGCCGGGAACGCGCATGCCCTCGTCGCGCAAGCTGGCCGACCAGCTCGACGTGTCGCGCAACACCGTCGTGCGCGCCTATGAATCGCTGATGATCGAAGCCTACGTCGAGGCCCGCCCGGCCTCCGGCATGTTCGCGACCCAGCGCCTGCCCGACCACAAGGCGCACCCGGCGCCGACGCCCGCCATCGCCCCCGATCCCCTCGGCCAGTCGCCGATGCCCCTGCCCTATGCGCCGATCCGCGCGCAGGACCTCGTCCCGCGCAGCGGCAATCGGCTGACCTTCGACTTCTTCCCCGGCCGGCCGAGCGCCGGCCTGTTTCCACTCAAGACCTGGCGCCGCCTGCTGCAGGCGAGCCTCTCGCACGGCGGCGCGATGGGCTTGGCGCAATATTCCGATCCGGCGGGCCTCGCCGTGCTGCGCACCGCCATCGCCAGCCACATCGCGGGCGCGCGCGGCATCGTCGCCGACGTGAACCGCATCGTCGTCACCGGTGGCGTGCAGGAGGGAATCAACATCGCGGCCCGGCTGTTCCTGGGCGCCGGCACGGTCGGGGCGATCGAGAACCCCTGCTACCAGGGCGCGCGCTTCGCCTTCGAGGCCTGGGGCGCCGAGGTGCTGGCCGTGCCGGTCGACTCCGAAGGCATCATGACCGACGCCCTGCCGCGCACGCCCACCGCGCTCATCTACGTCACGCCCTCGCATCAGTATCCAACGGGGCATGTCCTCTCGCTCGAACGCCGCCATGCCCTCATCGCGTGGGCGCGCCGCACCGGCTGCTACATTCTCGAGGACGATTACGACGGCGACTTCCGCTACGAAGGCTCGCCGCTGCCCTCCATCGCTTCCCTGGCGCCGGACTGCACGATCTATCTCGGCACCTTCTCGAAGTCGCTCGGTGCGGGCCTCCGGCTTGGCTACGTCGTCGTGCCCGCGCCGCTCGCGGGCGCCACGCGGCGGGCCAAGGCGCTGCTGAACAACGGCAATTCATGGCTCGACCAGGCAGCGCTCGCCGAGATGATCCGCAGCGGCAGCTACGCCTCGCACCTCGCGCGCATCCGCACACGCTACAAGGAAAGCCGCGACAGCCTCCTGCTGGCATTGCGCCGCCAGTTCGGCAGCGCCGAGATCAGCGGCGCCGCCAGCGGGCTCCATCTCTTCTGGCGCCTGCCACCCGGCGTTCCCGATGCGCCGGTGCTGGAGGAGGTCGCGCGCCGCAGCCGCGTCGGCATCTACTCCCTGGCAAGTGGCGGCGCCTACGATGCCACGGACTCAGAGCTGGCGCGGCGCGGCGTCATCCTGGGCTACGCAGCCCTGCTGCCGCGCCAGATCGAGCAGGGAATCGTACGCCTCTCGGAGGCGATCGACGATGCGCTGGAGCTGCCGAGCAAGCATCTGCCGGCGGCGCCGGCCGCTTCCTTCCATCTGGCCCCTCGCTTTGCGCAGACGCCGGCTCTACGTCCCGCGCTCCCACATCGGGCAAGCTTTCGTTCCGACGATCCAGCCGAGAGCCGCCTGTCCATGCCCGTTGTCAGCGACATCTACCGCTATCCAATCAAGGGGCTGAGCCCGCAACGGCTGACGGAGGCCGTCCTGCAGGCTGGCCAGCCCTTCCCGCAGGATCGCCTGTTCGCGCTGGCGAGGCCGCGCAGCCCCATCGACACCCACGTCGCCAAATGGGCCTGTCGTGTCGCTGATAAATCTCGCGACGGTCCGCAGCCTGGAGGAACAGTGGGGCTTCGAGATCGACCCCCTGCGCTTTCGCGCCAACATCTACATCGACGGCGGCAAGCCCTGGGAAGAGTTCGACTGGATCGGCCACGATATCGCCATCGGCCCCACGGTGTTCCGCGTCGATCGCCGCAACGGCCGGTGCGGCGCGACCAACGTAAATCCCGGGAGCGGCCGGCGCGATCTCGACATCCCGGGCTCGCTGCGCACGGCGTTCGGCCACAAGGATCTCGGCGTCTACCTGGTGACGCGCAAGACCGGCGAGGTGAGCGTCGGCGCGCAGGTGACGGCGCCGCGACCGACGGGACAGGGCCGCGCGCTGCCGTCCGTCCCGCCCGTCCCTGCGACGCCGGAGCGGCGCTTCATCTGCCGTGGTTGCTACTGCATCTACGAGGAGCGATCCGGCCTGCCGCAGCAGGGCGTGCCGCCCGGAACGGCCTTCGGCGCGCTCCCCGACTCCTTTCAGTGCCCCGACTGCGGCACTGAAAAAAGCAATTTCCGACCGCTGGTGCTCAGCACCGCCTGAGGTCAGGAATCGGCGGTGAAGCCGATCTGCTTCACGATCGGGCCCCAGCGGTCGTAGCTTTCCTTGAGGAGCTTGGTGAGCTCGGCCGGCGTCGAGGACGTCGACTCGAGACCCATGACGGCCAGCCCGTCGACCACGTCCTTCGCCGCGAGCGCGGCCCGCAGCGCCGTGTTGGCGCGCTGCACGACCGCATCGGGCGTGCCGCCCGGCGCGTAGAAGCCGAACCATTCGCTGAACACCAGGTCCTTGTAGCCCTGCTCGGCGAAGGTCGGCACGCCCGGCGCGAAGCGGCTCTGCGTGGCGCCCGAGACGCCGAGATAGCGCGCCTTGCCGGCTGCGACCTGCTGGGTGAACTCGCCGACCGGACCCGACACAGCCTGGACCTGGCCGCCCACCATGTCCTGGATGGCGGGCTGGGTGCCGCGATAGGCGACGTGCTTCAGCTCGATGCCGGCGGCCTTGCCCAGCAACACGCCGATGAAGTGCGGCACCGATCCCGCCGCCGGCGAGCCGAAGTTGGCCTTCTCCGGGTTGGCCTTGCACCAGGCGAGGAACTCCGGGATCGTCTTGATCGCCTCCGGCACCGCCGGCCCGACGCAGAAGCCGAAGTCGAAGGTGCAGGCGAGCGACACCGCCGTCACGTCGGCGAAGGCGTCGTAGGAGAGCTTCTTGTAGATGTGCGGATAGATCATCAGCATCGAGGCCGGCGTCTGCAGCAGCACGCTGCCGTCGGTCGCCGCCCCCTTCATCGACTGCACGGCGATCTGGCCGCCCGCGCCCGCCTTGTTCTCGACCAGCGCGGTCTTGGTGTAGGTGCCGTTGCGCAGGTTCTCGGCGACGCGCCGGCACAGCGTGTCCGAGGTGCCGCCGGGCGGGAAGCCGGTGATGATCTTGACCGTGTCGAGCGTGGTGCCCTGGGCGCCGGCGCGGCCCGACAGGCCGAGTGCTGCGAGCGCCGAAGCGGCGCCGGCGGCGCGCACGAAGGTGCGGCGATTGTGATGAGTCATGAGCTTGTTTCCTCTCCCGATGGTCCGTTGGCGAGCACTCTAGCCAAAAGTCGGCCCGAGCCAACCACATTGCCGCCCGGGCGCGCCTCGGCTATCTTCCGCACCCGATTGCGGACCCGTAGCTCAGCTGGATAGAGCACTGCCCTCCGAAGGCAGGGGTCGTGAGTTCGAATCTCGCCGGGTCCGCCAATTACTTCAACGACTTAGGAAAACCGCCGCTTGGACCCATCGAGAACGGGGACACACTGGGGACACTGGGGTTGGAATTTCGTGCCCTATTTCGTTTAGATTGCCTTTCCCCTCAGCACCGCGATTTGAGCGATACATGCCGTGCAATTGCCGGATGATCCGACGCTGATCGCGGCGCTTCTCACGTTGTGAGAGGTATGATGTAGAAGCGCGCATCCGGGAACTGAATGTCGAACACAAACAACAACGACAAGCCGAATGCTTGGCTCATTGGTCCGGTTGGAAGCTGCATCCACTTCCTATGTGACGAGCTGGCATTCCTCGGGACCGTAACTCGGGCGTTCTCTAGCATCACCTTAGTCCCATCTCTCTTGCAGATCGTTGGCTCACTCCAAATGTCGGACGAGCAAAGGCAACGTCTCGGGCAGTTCTCGCAGTTGATGGCCGAACCTGTCGAGTTGGCAGGGCGCTATATGAGCGACGGCATGAGGGGCGCGCATGTAGACGAGCCCCTTCTCGACGGCAGCGAGGTAATCCTCGCACAGCGTCGCAACGGTCATAGCGCCCCTAGCCGCGCTACGGGTGGCAGAGGGGTCAGCTCCTCCGGCCACCTCTCCAAGCCGCTGGCGCGCCCGCTGGCGGGCCTCTTCTGGCGTCAGCACTCCCACCTTGCCTAGCGCCAGTTTGCGCGTTCTGCCGGACGCATTACGGTACTGGATTAGCCAAGTTCGAACGCCGGTGGGCTTCACCCTCAAGGCAAAGCCGGTGAGATCATCATCCCGAAAGAGCGTATCGCGTGATACCGGCTTCAACGCGTCCACGAACCGCTTCGTCAACTTGGGCATCTGCCCTCCGCAATGGCTTCCTCGGGACCCTTGGCTGGGGACACACCGGGGACACTGATCGCGGAAAATTCGAGCTATTGCCGTCCACTTCCGCTCTGATCTGTGGCGCGACAATCAGGATGAGAGGGGCGCGACAATCAAGATGAGAAGAAGCGGCCGGATGGTTAATGATTGTCGTTGGCCGCGTGTTTTACAAGCTGATTGACGGCGATGATGGGTCTTGATCGTCGCGCAGCGTCAATCAGGAGC
>CANIRG010000079.1 GCA_947469635.1 Rhodospirillales bacterium
GACATGTCCGCCATCTGTATCCGCCGTCCGGTGATGACCATCCTGGTGATGATGTCCTTCATCATCGCCGGCATCTTCGGCTACAAGCAGCTGCCCGTCGCCGCCGTTCCCCGCGTCGACTTCCCCACCATCCAGGTCCAGGCCCAGCTCCCCGGCGCCGCGCCGGAGACCATGGCGGCGTCCGTCGCCTCGATCCTCGAGCGCCAGTTCTCGACCATCGCGGGCGTCACCACGATGACCTCGACGTCGTCGCTGGGCAGCACCTCTATCGTGCTGCAGTTCGATCTCAACCGCTCGATCGACGGCGCCGCCCTCGACGTGCAGTCGGCGATCTCCTCGGCGCTGCGCCGCCTGCCGGCCGAGCTGCCGACGCCGCCCAGCTTCCGCAAGGTCAATCCCGCCGACTTCCCCATCCTGTTCCTGGCGCTCAAGTCCTCGCAGGTCCGCCTCTCCGACGTCGATGCCTTCTCCAACCGCTCGATCCTGCCGCGCATCTCGACGCTGCCGGGCGTCGCCCAGGTGCTGATCTTCGGCACGCAGAAATACGCCGTGCGCGTGCGCGCCAACCTCGACCAGCTGGCGGTGCGTGGGCTCACCCTGCAGGAGCTGCAGACCGCCATCGTCAACGCCAACTCGAGCAAGCCGCTGGGCGCCATCGCCGACCAGAAGCAGAACGCCATCCTCGATGCCACCGGTCCGATCAGCAAGGCGGCGGACTACATGCCGGTGATCGTGAGCTGGCAGAACGGCTCGCCGGTGCGCATCTCCGACGTGGCCACGGCGATCGACAGCGTCGAGAACGACAAGATCGCAAGCTGGCTCGACGGCACCCGCGCCATCCTGCTCGCCGTGTACCGCCAGCCCGACGCCAACACCGTCGAGGTGGTGGATCGTGTGAAGGCGATGCTGCCGGCCATCCAGGCCGAGATGATCAGCGGTGTCGACATCCAGGTGCTCAACGACCGCTCGGTGTCGATCCGCGACGCCATCGAGGACGTCGAGTTCACGCTGATCCTGGCCGGCATCCTGGTGATCATCGCCATCTACTTCTTCCTGCGCTCCTTCCGCGCGACGCTGATTCCCGCCGTGGCGCTGCCGATCTCGATCGTCGGCACCTTCGCCGGCATGTATGTCTGCGGCCATTCGATCGACAACATCTCGCTGCTGGCGCTGACGCTCGCCGTGGGCTTCGTGGTCGACGACGCTATCGTCATGCTGGAGAACATCGTCCGCCACATCGAGGCCGGCGAGAAACCGATGGATGCCGCCTTCAAGGGCGCCAAGGAAGTGGGCTTCACCATCGTCTCGATGACGCTGTCGCTCGTGGCCGTGTTCATTCCCGTGCTGTTCATGGGCGGCGTGGTCGGCCGCATGTTCAACGAGTTCGGCCTGGTCATCAGCATGGCCATCCTGATCTCCGGCATCGTGTCGCTGACGCTGACGCCGATGCTGTGCTCGCGCCTGCTCAAGCCGATCGACCATCACGAGAAGCACAATTTCCTGCTGCGCTCCTTCGAATGGAGCTTCAACAGGATCTCGGACGGCTATCGCTGGGCGCTGATACGGACCGTCAAGCTGCCGCGCATCGTGCTGGCGATCACGCTCAGCACCTTCGTCATCACCTTCATCCTGTTCGAGAGGATCCCCAAGGGCTTCTTCCCGGCGGAGGATATCGGCCAGATCACCGGTGCCACCGTCGGCCCGGACGATGCGTCGTTCGACGCCATGGTCGCCCGCCAGAGCGTGCTGGCCGAGATCATCAAGCGCGATCCCGACGTGCTGGCGGTGATGTCGACGGTGGGTGGCGGCAACGCGGCCGCCACGGTCAACTCCGGCCGCATCTTCATCAACCTGCGGCCCAAGCCCGGGCGCAAGGACAGCGCCGCCCAGGTCATCATCCGCCTCCGGCGTGCCACCGCCGCCGTGCCGGGCATCAACATCTTCTATCAGTCGATCCAGTCCATCAACATCTCCACGACGCAGACCCGCGCGCAGTACCAGTTCGGCATGCGCTCGAGCGACCTGGCCAGCCTGCGCGAGTACGCGCCGCAGATGGAAGACCGGATGAAGCGGCTCGGCAACATCATCGACGTCAACTCCGACCTGCAGGTGCGCGCCCGCTCGACGGTGATCGACATCGACCGCGACACCGCCTCGCGGCTGGGCGTCTCGGTCGACCAGATCCGGCTGCTGCTCTACTCCGCCTTCGGCTCGCGCCAGGTGTCGACCATCTATGCCTCCGACGACACCTATCAGGTGATCCTCGAGGCCGATCCCAAGTATGCCGACACCAACGAGGTGCTGCGCCGCATGATGGTGCGCACGCCGACCGGCAGCCTGGTGCCGCTCGACACGCTCGCCAAGCGCGTCGACAAGCCGACGTCGCTCACGGTCAACCACATCGCCCAGCTGCCGTCGGTCATCGTCTCCTTCAACCTCGCGCCGGGCGTGGCGCTGGGCGAGGCGGTGAAGTCGATCCAGGAGGTGGTGGGCGAGGTCGGCCTGCCCGCCCACATCGCCACCAGCTTCGAGGGCAGCGCCCAGGTCTTCCAGCAGGCCGTCGCCAACCAGGGCATGCTGCTGTTTGCCGCCGTGCTGGTGATCTACATCATCCTGGGAATCCTCTACGAGAACTTCATCCATCCGCTGACCATCCTGTCGGGCCTGCCGTCGGCCGGCATCGGCGCGCTGATCACGCTGCAGCTCTTCGGCATGGACCTCTCCGTCATCGCCATGATCGGCGTCGTCATGCTGATCGGCATCGTGAAGAAGAACGCCATCATGATGGTCGACTTCGCCGTCGAGCGCCGCGCCGCCGGGGCGACGGCCGAGGAGGCGATCGTCGAGGCGGCCCTCCTGCGCTTCCGGCCCATCATGATGACCACGACCTGCGCGCTGCTGGGCTCGCTGCCGATCGCCTTGGGCGCCGGCGCAGGTGCCGAGCTGCGCCAGCCGCTGGGCGTCACGGTGGTCGGCGGCCTGATGGTGTCGCAGCTCCTCACGCTGTTCATCACGCCTGTCGTCTACATCTGGTTCGACCGCCTGCTCGGCCTGAAGATGGGAGACATGAAGTTCTGGCGCTCGCGCGACCGGGTCACGTCGCAGCCAGCCGAATAGTGGCCTCGGCGGAGCGCGCCACTCCAGTGGCGCATTTCATCATGAGCGTGAGCGCCACTGGAGTGGCGTGCTCCCATGAGCGGACTCTCGATGACTGCTGACGATATCGGCGCTTTCGTGCCCGGCCCCCGCGTACGTATCGAGGGTCGCGCCGGTGGACCGCTCGCCGACCTCACCTTTGCCGCCAAGGACCTGTTCGACGTGGCGGACGTGCCCACGGGCGGCGGCAACCACGACTGGCCGACCGGCCGCCCGATCCCGACACGCCACGCCTGGGCGGTGCAGACACTGCTCGACGCAGGCGCCACTCTGATCGGCAAGACCATCACCGACGAGGTTTCGCTCGGCATCCTGGGCGAGAACGCCTTCGATGGCACGCCGAGGAACGTCCGTGCGCCCGGCCGCGTGCCCGGCGGCTCGTCGTCGGGCTCGGCCGCCGCCGTCGCCGCCGGTATCTGCGACACCGCGCTCGGGACCGACACCGGCGGATCCGTGCGTGTGCCGGCGAGCTTCTGCGGCCTCTACGGCATCCGGCCCACGCATGGGCGGCTCGATACGACCGGCATGCTGCCCCAGGCGCCGACCTCCGACACCACCGGCTGGTTCGCGCGTGATTCAGCCACCTTCGCGCGTGTGTCGTCGGTGCTGCTGGGCGAGGAAATTCCTCGGGCCTTGCCGACCGGCCTGATCGTGGCCGTCGACACCTTCGGCTTCGCGGACGGCAACGTTGCCGCCGCGCTGCATCCGATGGTGACGAAGCTCGCCGCCCTCATCGGTCACAGCCGCGAGGAGATCATGGCGCCGCAGGGCCTGTCGACCTGGGCGCGGGCGCAACGCACCCTGCAGCCCGTCGAGGCCTACGACACGTTCAAGTCCTGGCTCGACGAACGCAACCCGCGCTTTGCCTTCTCCGTCGCCAAGGCGCTGGTCATGGGCTCGATGGTGCCCGAGAGCGAGCGCGTCTGGGCCCGCCTGATGCGCCAGGAGGTGCAGTCGCGCATGCGCTACCTGCTGCCGCCCGGCCACATCCTCTGCCTGCCCACCACGCCATTCCCCGCGCCGCTGGCGGCCCAGCCCTTGTCGGTGCTCGACCCGCTGCGCGACCGCATCACCTGCCTCTGCGCCCAGGGCGGGCACGCCGGCTTCCCCCAGGTCAACCTGCCGGGCGCGACCGTCGACGGGCTGCCGGTCGGCCTTTCCATCATCGGCCCGCGCGGCAGCGATGCGATGCTGGTGGCGGTGGCAAAGGCCATGGAGGCTGCATCGTGACCGACTACACGCCCAACATTCCCGAGGTCGTGGCTGAGGTGAGCGTGCTGTTCGAGCGCTACGAGCAGGCGCTGATCGACAAGAACGTCGACGTGCTCGACGCCACTTTCTGGAACAGCCCCTACACCATCCGCCTCGCCAACAACGAGCACGGCTACGGCTTCGACCGCATCCACGCCCATCGCGTGGCGCGGGTGCCGGGCCCCGGCACCAAGGAGAAGCGCTACCGCGTGGATATCCTGACCATTGGCCGCGACATCGCCACGGTGAACCTCGTCTACAAGGTGCGCGGCAAGGAGATGACGGGCCGGCAGACCCAGACCTGGGTGCGCTTCCCGGACGTCGGCTGGAAGGTGATCGGCGCCCACGTCTCGATGATCGGCGAGCCGCTGGTCCTATAAGAATGAAAAGCCGGAGGAAACGATGACCAAGGAAGAAGCGCCGCAGCTCGGCAACGTGATGACGCCCGATCTCGCCTGGGTGGCCAAGCTGAGCGAGGCCGCGCTCGAGCCCGAGCTGCCGATCGTCGATCCGCACCATCACCTCTGGCAGCGTGCCGGCAACGACTATCTGTTCCACGACCTGCGGGCCGACACCCGGACCGGCCACAATATCGTCGGCACCGTGTTCGTCGATTGCCATTCGATGTACCGCAAGGACGGGCCGGCCGAGATGCGCTGCATCGGCGAGACCGAGTTCGCCAATGGCGTCGCCGCCATGAGCGCCTCGGGCCTCTACGGCAACCTGCGCGCCTGTGCCGGTATCGTGGGCCATGTCGACCTGCGCCTCGGCGCCCGGGCGGGGGCGGTGTTCGACGCCCAGATCGCCGCCGGCAACGGCCGCTTCAAGGGCATCCGCCACCAGACCGGCTGGGACGCCGATCCCGGCATCCGCAACTCGCGTACGGATCCCACGGCCGAGCTGACGCGCGACACGACCTGGCGCGAGGGCTTCGCCGAGCTCGCCAAGCGCAACCTCACCTTCGATGCCTGGCTCTACCATCCGCAGCTCGCGGAGATCGCCGACCTGGCCGATGCCTTCCCCGGCACGCCGATCGTGCTCGACCATGTCGGAGGCCCGCTGGGCTACGCCTCCTACGCAGGCCGCCACGACGAGGTCCGCACGGCCTGGAAGAAGTCGATGGTCGAGCTCGCGCGCCGGCAGAACATCGTCGTGAAGGTGGGCGGGCTCGGCATGGCGATGGGCTGGTTCGATTTCTACCGCCAGCCGTCGCCACCTGATTCCCAGACGCTGGCAGACGCTTTCAAGCCCTGGGTCGAGACCTGCATCGAGCTGTTCGGCGTCGAGCGCTGCATGTTCGAGAGCAACTTCCCCGTCGACAAGATCACGTCGGGCTACGGCGTGCTGTGGAACGCCTTCAAGCGGCTCGCCGCCAAGGGGTCAGCTGCAGAAAAGACCGCCCTGTTCTCCGGCACGGCAAGCCGCGTCTACAAACTCTGAGGAGCCTCTCATGCGTCGTCTTCTTCTCGCATCGGCCGCGGCGCTCGCCGCGTTTGCATCTTCGATCGCGTACGCGCAGACGACCCTGAAGGTCGTGATGCATTCCGACGTCAAGGTGCTCGATCCGATCTGGAGCGGCGCCTACATCACGCGCAACCACGGCTACATGCTCTACGACACGCTGTTCGCCATGGACGAGAAGTTCGCGATCAAGCCGCAAATGGTCGAGAGCTGGACCACCAGCCCCGACGGTCTCACCTGGACCTTCAAGCTGCGCGAGGGCCTTGAATGGCACGACGGCCAGCCGGTCACGGCGGAGGACTGCATCGCCTCGCTCAAGCGCTGGTCGGCGCGTGACTCGATGGGCCAGAAGCTGGCCCAGGCCTTGCAGGAATATAAAGCCATCGATCCGCGCACCTTCCAGATCGTGCTCAAGGAGAAGTTCGGCCAGCTGATCGAATCGATCGGCAAGCCCTCGGTCGTCGTGCCCTTCATGATGCCCAAGCGCGTGGCCGAGACCGACCCGTTCAAGCAGATCGACGACTACACCGGCTCCGGCCCGTTCGTGTTCAGGAAGGACGAATGGAAGCCGGGCGAGAAGCTGGTCTATGCCAAGTTCGCCAAATACAAGCCGCGCGCCGAGCCGATGTCGGGCCTCGCCGGCGGCAAGGTGGTGGGTGTCGACCGCGTCGAATGGGTGTGGATCGCCGATGCCGAGACCCAGGTGAACGCGCTCACCAACGGCGAGATCGATATGATCGAGAGCGTGAGCTACGACCATCTGCCGATCCTGGAGAAGAACAAGTCGGTCAGGGTCATCCCCAGCAGCGTGTCGAACCAGTATGTGTTCCGCATGAACTGGCTGCAGCCGCCGTTCAACAACGCCAAGATCCGCCAGGCCGCGGCGATGACGATGAACCAGGAGGATTTCCTCCAGGCCAACATCGGCGACAAGCGCTTCTATCGCACCTGCAAGGCGATGTTCACCTGCGAGACGCCGCTGGCCACCACCGCCGGCATGGAAGGCTTGGTCGAAGGCAATTCGGCGAAGGCCAAGCAGATGCTGGCGGAGGCGGGCTACGACGGCACGCCGGTGACGCTGCTCTATCCCACCGATCTCGGCGTCATCAAGCAGCTGGGCCCCGTCGCCAAGGCCGCGCTCGAGAAGGCCGGCTTCAAGGTCGACCTGGTGCCGATGGACTGGCAGAGCCTGGTGACGCGCCTCAGCACCAAGAAGGGCCCGCCGTCGGAGGGCGGCTGGAACGCTTTCTCCACCAGCTGGTCGCAGGTCGATATCCTCGATCCGCTGATGACGCCCTACCTCGCCTCCAACTGCGAGAAGGCCCGCCCTGGCTGGCCCTGCGACGAGGCCATGGAAAAGCTGCGCGACAAGTTCGTGAAGGCCGAGACGCCTGCGGAGAAGAAGGCCGTGGCCGAGGAGGTGCAGCGCCACGCGATGCAGATCGTGACCCACGTGCCGCTCGGCGAATGGTTCGGCGCCGCCGTGGTGCGCGCCAACATCGGCACCATGCAAGTCCCGCCGCCCGTCACCGTCTTCTGGGGCATGACGAAGAAGTAGCCGGTCTCACTGCTGGGAGCGCGCCACTCCAGTGGCGCTCTTCTCTTGAAACGACTTCACCATGTAGACCCTGGTGTGAGGGTCGAGCCCGTGGTCGGGCGGGCCACGGCTCGCGATCTCGAAGCCGTGCCGCTGGTACAGGCGAATGTTGGCGGCGGCCATCTCGGCGGTCATGAGCGCCAGGCCGCCAAGGCCGCGCGCTCTCGCCACCTCGTCGATCCGCTGCAACAGCCAGCTCCCGACGCCGGTGCCCTGCTGCAGCGGCTCGACTGCGATCTGGTGGATGTAGAGGTCTTTCTCCCGTGGCTTCGTCCTGACGGCACCGACGATGCGCTCACCCTCCAAAGCGGCGTAGACGTCGCCGCGCTCGAGTTCCGCCGCAAATCGCTCCCACTCTTCGGCAAACCGAGCAGATCCGTCGGCAGCAAGCTCGCGCCCCAAAGCGCGGACATAGGGGGTGAAGGCTGCGCGGATGACGCGCCCGACTTCTTCGCCCTCCGAAAGCGTCGCCGTTCTGAAAGTCAGCGCCATGAGGCCGGCACCTTCGTATGGTCGCGGGATCGAGCGACCCTGGAGTGGCGGGCGCTCCCGGCGATCATTCCGCCGCCTTCAGCGACCGCCGCGCCGCGTCCTCGGCTTCCCAGCGGATGGCGACATCGGCCAGCTTGCCCAGCACCTCGTCGAGCTCGTGGCCGCGCCGGGTGAGGGAATAGGTGACCTTGGGCGGGATGGTCGCCTCGTAATCGCGCCGCAGCAGGCCCGCGCCTTCCAGTGTGCGCAGCCGCTCCGTTAGCATCTTGGCCGACACGCCACTCACGCGCCGCTTCAGCTCACCGAAGCGTTGCGGGCCATAGGTCCGCAGATTGTAGAGGATATACGTCGTCCACGGCCCCATCAGCATGCGCAGGACATAGTCCATGGGACAGGACGCGCCGTGGTTCTCCGTGTCGGGTGACGAAGTCATCGTTCGTTGCTCCAGTTACGAATAGGTACCTACTGGCAAATATATAGTGCTCTGCCTAGATGTTTCCAGTCACTTTGAGTAATCAGAGCAACTGGAGAAACTATCATGTCTACGATCGCTGTCGTCTACCATTCCGGCTACGGCCACACCCAGGCTCTCGCCGAAGCCGTCGCCAAGGGCATCGGCTCGGTCGCCGGCGCCAGGGCCGCCCTCATTCCTGTGGCCGAAGCCGAGGCCCGGGGCGCCGAGCTGGATGGCGCCGACGCCATCATCTTCGGCTCGCCCACCTATATGGGGGGCGTCTCGGCCGAGTTTGCCAAGTTCAAGGACGCCACCTCCAAGCGCTGGATGGACGGCACGTGGCGCAACAAGCTGGCGGCAGGCTTCACCGTCTCGGCGTCGTGGGGCGGCGACAAGCAGAACACGCTCTACCAGCTCCTGACGCTCGCCTTGCAGCACGGCATGGTGTGGGTCGGCCTCGGCCTGCCGCCGGGCAACAACAGCTCCAAGGGATCGAGCGACGACCTCAATCGCACCGGCGCGTCGCTGGGCGTGATGGCCCAGGCCAACGCCGACCAGGGCACCGAGGGCATCGCCGCCAGCGAGCTGCGCACGATGGAAGCGCTCGGCCGGCGCGTCGCCGAGGCGGCGCTGCGCTGGCACCAGGATGCACCGCTCGCCAAGGCGGCCTGAGGTGAGGGGAGACGGCGCTACGGCGCCGTCACTTCTTGCTTATGTTCCAGAGCACCGGCACCGGTCCGGCCAGCCAGCCTTCCAGCCTGTCCTTGCGATAGGCGCCGAAGGCCTTGTACTGGCCGACCGGGGCATAGAAGGCCTGATCCATCACCCGGTCGGAGATGGCGTAGCCCAGCGCCTTCTGCTTCTCCGGGTCGCCCTCGCGGATGAAGGCGTCGCGCAGCTTCTCGATCTCGGGATCGCACGGCCAGCCGAACCAGGCCTTCTCGCAGGAGCCGGCGGCATAGGAGTTGGTGCCGGGATTGTCCGAATCGAGGGTGATGTTGGTGGTGAAGAAGATGTTCCAGCCGCCCTGCGCCGGCGCCTCCTTGCGGGCGCGCCGCGACACCACGGTCTGCCAGTCCATGGACATCAGGTCGACCTTGAAGCCGGCCTTCTCGAGCTGCTGCTTGGCCACGGGCTGGACCTGGTTGGACGATTGCAGGTCGGTCTGATGCATCATCGCCACCGGCGTGCCGTCGTAGCCCGACTCCTTCAGGAGCTGGCGGGCCTTCTCGAGGTTGGGCTTGATCAGGAGGTCGCCATACTCCTTGCCGAAGCGCGTGCCGCAGATGAAGGGAGCGTTGCAGAGCTTGAAGATTTCCGGGTCGCCGACCTGGGCGCGCATGATGTCCTCCTGCGCCAGCGCATGCATCGCGGCCTGGCGCGCCTTCACGTTGTTGAAGGGCGGCTGGAGGTGGTTGAAGCGCATCACGATCTGGCTGCCGAGCGAGTTCCAGCCGAACAGGGCGATGTTCTTGTCGGCCTTGAGGACGGGGAAGAGGTCCGGCGGCGGCGATTCGATCAGGTCGATCTCACCGGCCAGCAGCGCGCTCATCGCCGTGCTGGGATCGGTGATCGCCAGCCACTCCACGCGGTCGACCTTGGCCACCTTGCCGCCGGCCAGCATCGAGGGTGGCTCGGCGCGCGGTCTGTACTTCGGGTTCTTGACGTAGACGACCTTCTCGCCGGCCTTCCATTCGTCCTTCTTGAAGATGAAGGGACCGGAGCCGATGTAGTCGTCGATCTGCTTGTTGGGATCGGTCTCGGCCACGCGCTTGGGCATGATGAAGGGGACGTTCGACGAGACCTTGCCCAGCGCCTCCAGCACCAGGCCGAAGGGCTCCTTCAGCACGAAGGCGAAGGTCTTCCTGTCGACGATCTTGAGCTCGGCCGTTGCCTTGAACAGGAGCTGGCCGAAGGCGTCGCGCGCCCCCCAGCGCTTGAGCGAGGCGACGCAGTCCTCGGCCGTCACCGGCGTGCCGTCGCTGAACTCCAGCCCGTCGCGCAGCGTGATGGTCCAAGTGAGCTTGTCGGCCGAGACCTCGTGCTTCTCCGCCATCTGCGGCTGGACCTTGAGGTCGGCGTCCTTGGCGAACAGCACGTCGTAGACCAGGTAGCCGTGATTGCGTGTGATCAGCGCCGTCGTCCACACCGGGTCGAGGATCTTGATGTCGGCATGGGAGACCATGCGCAGCACGGTCTGGGACATCGCCGGTGCGGCCGTCGAGGCCCAGACGAGGCCGGCGAGGGTGGCTGCCTTGCGCAACGAGATCATGGACGCTCCTTATTTCTTGCTGATGTTCCACCACACGGCGGCCGGGCTCTGCAGCCAGCCGTCGATGCGATCCTTGCGGTAGGCGCCGAACGCCTTGTACTGGCCCAGCACGACGTAGCTCGCCTGGTCCATCACGCGGTCCGACACGGCCAGCGCCAACGCCTTCTGCTTCTCGGGGTCGGTCTCGCGCGCGAAGGCCGCGCGCAGCTTCTCCATCTCGCTGTCGCAGGGCCAGCCGAACCACGCCTTGTCGCAGGCGCCGCTGGTGTAGGAGTTCGACGCCGGGCTGTCGGAATCCACCGTCGTGGTGGTGGTATAGAAGACGTTCCAGCCGCCCTTGTCGGGCGCCTCCTTGCGGGCGCGGCGCGACACCACGGTCTGCCAGTCCGAGGACTGCACATCGACCTTGAAACCGGCCCGTTCCAGCAGCTGCTTGCCCACGGCGGGAAGCTGGTTGGAGGATTGCAGGTCGGTCTGATGCAGCATCACCACCGGCTTGCCGTCGTAGCCGCTCTCCTTCAAGAGAGCGCGCGCCTTGTCGAGGTCGGGTTTCACCAGCAGGTTACCGTAGCTCTTTTCGTAGGCCGAGCCGCAGACCAGCGGGGCGTTGCACACCTTGTAGATCTCGGGGTCGCCCACCTGGGCGCGCAGGAAATCCTCCTGGGCGATCGACAGCATCAGCGCCTGCCGCGCCTTCACATTGTCGAACGGCGGATGGAGGTGGTTCATGCGCATGATGATCTGGCTGCCGAGCGGATTCCAGCCCAGCAGCGCCACGTTCTTGTCGGCCCGCAGCATCGGGAAGAGATCGGGCGGCGGCACCTCGATGATGTCGATCTCGCCCTGGATCAGCGCGTTCACGGCGGTCATCGGATCGCCGATGGCCAGCCACTCGACGCGATCGACCTTGGCGATCTTGCCGCCGGAGAGGGCCGAAGGCGGCTCGGCGCGCGGCTTGTATTTCGGGTTCTTGAGATAGACGAGCTTCTCGCCAGGCTTCCATTCGTCCTTCTTGAACATGAAGGGGCCGGAGCCGGTGTAGTCGTCGAATTGCTTGTTGGGGTCGGTCTCGGCCACCCGCTTGGGCATCATGAAGGGCACGTTGGACGAGGGCTTGCCCAGCGCCTCGAGCAGCAGGCCGAACGGCTCCTTGAGCTCGATGCGGAAGCTCGCGGCGTCGAGCACCTTGATGTCGCCGACAGCCGCGATCATCTGCTGGCCGAGCGTGTCTCGGGCGGCCCAGCGGCGGATCGAGGCGACGCAGTCCTCGGCCGTGACCGGCTTGCCGTCGTGCCACTCCAGGCCGCTGCGCAGGGTGAAGGTCCAGGTGAGCTTGTCGGGCGAGCTTTCGAACTTCTCGACCATCTGCGGCTTGACCACCCCGTTGCCGTCCTTCGCGAACAGCACGTCGTAGATCATGTAGCCGTGGTTGCGGGTGATGAAGGCCGTCGTCCAGATCGGGTCGAGCACCTTGAGGTCGGAGTGCGCCACCAGCCGAAGCGTCGTCTGCGCCATGGCGGGCGCGGCCAGCGAGGCCCATATGACGCCCACGGCGGCGATGGTGACAGCGGCGGCTCTGCGCAGGCCGTTCATGGATTTTCCTTCCCCTGTTATGTTCAGATGTTGTGCGAGGATTGAAGCAATGTCGATGCCGACCCTGTTCGTTTCTCACGGTTCGCCGATGCTGTTCCTGGAAAAGGACCTGCCGGCGCGCGCCTTCCTCGCCACGCTGGGCACGCTGGTGCCCAAGCCGAAGGCAATCGTCGCCGTCTCTGCCCACTGGAACACCGAGCGGCCGGTCGTGTCGCTCGCGGCCCGGCCACCGACGATCCACGATTTCTACGGCTTTCCGGAAGCGCTCTACCGCCTGCACTACGACGCGCCGGGGGCGCCCGAGCTCGCCGCCCGCGTGGCCGAGCTTACCGGCGCCGAGCGCGATCCCGCCTATGGCCTCGACCACGGCGCCTGGGTGCCGGCGATGCTGGGCTGGCCCGAAGCCGATATCCCGATCTTTCAGCTCTCGGTGCAGCCCTACATGAGCCCCGCGCACCACATCGCGCTTGGCCGCAAGCTGGCGCCGTTGCGGGAGGAGGGCGTGCTGGTCATGGGATCGGGAAGCGCCACCCACAATCTCCGCCGCCTGGTGCGCGGCCAGCACGGCACCCCGCCCGAGCCCTGGGCCAAGGCGTTCGACGATTGGGTGGCCGACACGGTGGAGCGAGGCGATGAGGAGGCCTTGGCGAACTACCGCACCCAGGCGCCGTATGCCGTCGAGGCCCATCCCACGGACGAGCATTTCCTGCCGATCCATGTCGCCTTCGGCGCGGCCGGCGAGGGCGCGCACGGTAAGCCGCTGCATCGCAGCTTCGCCTCGGGCAACCTGTCGATGGCATCGTACGCGTTCAGCTGATCTTCGCTGGGGTGGCGCGCCCCCAGCAATGAGCTAAACGTCCAGGATCGGGGCGAATCCGGCGTGGATCATGCGCTTGCCGTCGAACGGCATGCTCATGGCGCCCGGCTGCATCTGCGGGTCGGCCATCACCTTCTGCCAGCCGGCGTCGCGGGCTTCCTTGGACGGCCATTCGATCCAGCTGAACACCACCGTCTCGTCGCCCGTGGCCTTCACCGCGCGCTTGTGGTCGGTGAGCTTGCCGTCAGGGATGTCGTCACCCCAGGCGTCGACGACACGGCTGGCGCCATGCTCGCGCAGCACCGCCGCGTGCTTGCCCATGGCGTCGAGATAGGCCGCCTTGTTGCCCACCGGCACCGGCAGGAGCGCACCATCGACGTAGGCCATCTTGCCTTTGACGCCCGTGTCGGCGATGACGGCGAAGCCGCCGAAGATCATGCGCTTGCCGTCGAATGGCATGTCTGCACCCATCTCCTTCATGCGCGGGTCGCTCATCATCTTGGTGTGGGCGGCGTCGCGCGTCGCCTTGTCGGGATATTCGAACCACGAGAAGACGACGACTTCGTCGGCCGTGGCCTTCACCGCACCCTTGAAATCGGTGACCTTGCCGTCCGGCACGTCGTCGCCCCAGGCCTCGACCATGCGGGCGGCGCCGAATTCCTTGAACATCGGCGCGGCCTTGGCGGCGTGCTGGCGATAGGCCTCCTTGGCAGCGGCAGGAACCGCGAGAACGCATCCTTCGACGTAGGCGATGGCCGGTCTCCTTTGTTGGGAAGGTAAGTTGATATCAACGTATAGCGCGAACCAAAAGGGCCCGTAGGCCCCTTTGTCAGTTCCTGGCTAGGCCGCCTTCGCGAGCGCGACGCCTTTTTCCTTCATGAGCTGCTCGAGCTCACCGGTCTCGGCCATCTCACGGACGATGTCGCAGCCGCCCACGAACTCGCCCTTCACGTAGAGCTGCGGGATGGTCGGCCACTGGCTGAATTCCTTGATGCCCTGGCGCAGCTCGGCATCGGTCAGGATGTTCACGCCCTGGAACTTCACGCCAAGGTCGCTAAGGACTTCGACGACGGCGGCCGAGAAGCCGCACTGCGGGAAGACCGGGGTGCCCTTCATGAAGAGCAGGACGTCATTCTTGCCGATCTCGCTGCGGATACGGCTGAACACTTCGGGTTCGCTCATGGTTAATCTCCTTCGAGGCTGAATATAAGGCTATCAGGCCTTGGGCGCCATGGTGGTCAATTTCAGGGCGTGCAGGACGCCGCCCATCCGGCCGCCCAGCGCGCCATAGACCATCTGGTGCTGCTGGATCTTGGACTTGCCGGCAAAAGCCGGGGAAACCACGGTGGCGGCATAGTGGTCGCCGTCGCCGGCCAGGTCCTGGATCTCGACCTCGGCGCCGGGAATCCCGGCTTTGATCAGTTGGATGATATCGTGGGCTGCCATCGGCATTGCTTGGTTTTCCTGCACTAATCGGTGGTGTTCATATAGGCCGGCAGCCAGGCTTCGTGCACCGACTTGATGCCGGCGAGGGCAAGCGCCACCAGCCCTTCCACGACCAGCAGGTCACCCCCCGAATAGCCCAGCAGGACCGCCGGGACCCCGGCGGCACGCGCTGCCTGGAGCATCTGGTCGGGCGAGCCGGTCGCGATGAGATACCGGGCTTGATCCTCGCCATACAAAAACGCGTGCGAAGGAACGTCCGTTCCCTTGGGCAGGGCCACTGTCGCGCCCGTCCCGCCGGCGATGCACATCTCGGCCAGCGCCACCAGCAGCCCGCCATCCGACAGGTCGTGGCAGGCCGCGACATGCCGACCGGCGATCTGGGCCCGCACGAAATCGCCATTGCGCCGCTCGGCGGCGAGGTCGACCGGCGGCGGTGCGCCTTCCTCCCGGCCACAGGCTTCCCGCAGGTAGAGCGACTGGCCGAGCCAGCCCTTGGTCTCGCCGATCAGCACGATGCCGAGCCCGGCCTGGCGCAGGCGCGACCCCACGGCCATGGCGACATCGTCGATGACGCCGACCGCGCCGATGGTCGGCGTCGGCAGGATCGGACGGCCCTCGGTCTCGTTGTAGAGCGACACGTTGCCCGACACGACGGGGAAGTCGAGCGCCTTGCAGGCCTCGGCCATGCCCAT
Source organism: Rhodospirillales bacterium (assembly GCA_947469635.1). GTDB lineage: Bacteria > Pseudomonadota > Alphaproteobacteria > Reyranellales > Reyranellaceae > Reyranella. The sequence goes on from CANIRG010000079.1 coordinate 15,232, forward strand.
GATGGCGCCGGCGAACTGCCCCATGATCTCGGGCTTGGTCGGATTGCCGAAATTCATGTTGTCGGTGACGGCGAGCGGCCGCGCGCCGGTTGCCGTGATGTTGCGCCACGCCTCGGCCACGGCCTGCCGGCCGCCCGTCTCGGGATGGGCCTGCACATAGCGCGGCGTGCAGTCGGAGGTCATGGCGAGACCCTTGCTGCCTCCGGGCACGCGCACGACAGCGGCGTCGCCGTCCTGTGGCCGGATCGCCGTGTTGCCCATGATGAGATGGTCGTACTGGTGCCAGATCCACGCCTTGCTCGCGAGGTCGGGGCAGCTCATCAGCGCCAGCAGCGACGCATTCCAGTCGGTCGGCGCCGGTACCTGCGATGCGTCGAGCACGTCAGGCAGCGGCGTGAGCTTCCACGGCCGCTCGTACATCGGCGCTTCGGTGACCAGCGGCGGGATCGGGATGTTGCCCACGATCTCGCCGTGCCAGGACAGCACCATGCGCTCTGTGTCGGTGAGATGGCCGATGACGGCGAAGTCGAGCTCCCACTTCTCGAAGATCTTGCGCGCCTCGTCCTCCCGGCCGGGCTTGAGCACGATCAGCATGCGCTCCTGGCTCTCCGACAGCATGAGCTCGTAGGGGTTCATACCCGTCTCGCGCATCGGCACCTGGTCGAGCGCCATCTCCAGGCCGAGGCCGCCCTTGGCCGCCATCTCGAACGACGAGGAGGTGAGGCCGGCCGCGCCCATGTCCTGGATGGCCACGATCGCATCGGTCGCCATCAATTCGAGGCAGGCTTCGAGCAGCAGCTTCTCGACGAAGGGGTCGCCTACCTGCACCGTCGGCCGCTTGCTCTCGCTGTCCTCGTTGAACTCTGTCGAGGACATGGTGGCGCCATGGATGCCGTCGCGGCCTGTCTTAGAGCCGACATAGACCATCGGATTGCCGAGGCCCGCGGCCGCCGCATAGAAGATCTTGTCGGTCGCGGCGATGCCCACGGTCATGGCGTTGACCAGGATGTTGCCGTTGTAGGCGGCATGGAAATTGGTCTCGCCGCCCACGGTCGGGATGCCCATGCAGTTGCCGTAGCCGCCGATGCCGGCGACCACGCCCGATACGAGATGCCGCGTTTTTGGATGCGAAGGATCGCCGAAGCGCAGCGCATTGAGGTTCGCCACCGGCCGCGCGCCCATGGTGAAGACATCGCGCAGGATGCCGCCGACGCCGGTCGCCGCGCCCTGGTAGGGCTCGATGTAGGAGGGGTGGTTGTGGCTCTCCATCTTGAAGATGGCGGCCTGGCCGTCGCCGATGTCGATGACGCCGGCATTCTCGCCCGGCCCCTGGATCACCCAGGGCGCGCTGGTCGGCAGCTTCTTCAGCCAGACCTTGGAGGATTTGTAGGAGCAGTGCTCGCTCCACATGGCCGAAAAGATGCCCAGCTCGACCATGGTGGGCGTGCGGCCCATGATCTTCAGCAGCCGCTCGTATTCGTCCGGCGCCAGCCCGTGCTCGGCCACGATCTGCGGCGTGATGATGGGTTCGTTGGGCAGCATTACCGGCGGGTTTTTTTCAATAGCGACGGTCACGAAAGCGACTCCACCAGGCCTTCGAACAGGGCCTTGCCGTCGGTGCCGCCGAACACCGATTCGATGGCATTCTCGGGATGCGGCATCAGCCCCATCACCGTCTTGGTCTCATTGAAGACGCCGGCGATGTTGCGGATCGAGCCGTTGGGGTTGCCGCTGCCGTCGACCGTGCCGTCGGGGGCGCAATAGCGGAAGGCCACCTGGCCGCGATCCTCGAGCCGCTTCAGCGTGTCGTCGTCGGCGAAATAGTTGCCTTCGGCATGGGCCACGGGGACCTTGATCACCTGGCCTGCCTGATAGCGGTTGGTGAACAGGCTCTGGCTGGTCTCGACCTTGAGATGGACGTCGGCGCAGACGAACTTGAGGTGCGAGTTGCGAATCAGAGTGCCCGGCAGCAGCCCCGCCTCGGTCACGATCTGGAAGCCGTTGCAGATGCCCAGCACCGGCACGCCCTGCGCCGCCCGCCGCTTGACCTCGGCCATCACCGGCGACTGCGCCGCCATGGCGCCGCAGCGCAGGTAGTCGCCGTAGGAGAATCCGCCCGGCACCACGATCAGGTCGGTCTTCGCGAAATCCCCGTCGCCGTGCCAGACCATCTCGGGCTTGCGGCCGGTGACCAGCTCGATCGCCTGCGCGACGTCACCTTCGCGATTGGAGCCGGGGAAGACCAGGATTGCAGCTTTCATCTCCGTCCGTTCCTACGGAAAAACAAAACACCGACCACCACGCCTGTGGCCCATCCTTCGAGACGCGCCCTGCAGGCGCTCCTCAGGATGAGGTTGTTGTTGGTGTTGCTGGGTATGTCGAACCGACAAACCTCATCCTGAGGAGCGCGCAGAGCGCGCGTCTCGAAGGATGGGAGCGAGCACGTCATCAGCCCACCAGCTCGATCGAATAGTTCTCGATCACCGTGTTGGCGAGCAGCTTGCGGCACATCTCGTCGAGGCGGGCGCGGGCCCTTGCCTGGTCGGTCTCGGCGATCTCGAGCTCGATGAACTTGCCCTGGCGGACATCGCCCACCTCGGCGAAGCCGAGGCGGTTGAGCGAATGACCGATGGCCTTGCCCTGCGGGTCGAGCACGCCGTTCTTCAGCGTCACGTGAACTCTGGCTTTCATGTCGCCTCTTACTGCAGCGTGGTGGGGCCCCGCACGTCGCCC